>CAIQPH010000262.1 GCA_903873655.1 uncultured Holophagaceae bacterium
AGAGGATTTACCTCATGTAAGAGGGCATCCGCACCCGTTCCGTCTGGCCATTGGGAAGGACGCCCCCGGTCTGCGGCATGAACACATCCTTCATCTCCGTGGGCCAGTTCCCGGTAAGCAGCTTCATGGTGAGAGAACCCGCCACCGCCGTTACCATGGTCATTCCCAAGTAGAACTCCATGGAGACCCGGGCCTGTCGGCTCATGGGCTCATAGCCGGGCCTACGGCCCTGCACCATTTCGGCCCCGGCCTTTCCAGCCTGGCCGATCAGGTGGCCGATCCCTTTGGCACCTTCCAGCATCAGCGACCCAGACCCGATGTTCCAGCCGGGGAACCCGATCCAGATCCGCAGGATGTCCCGCATGGACCGCTTCATCCCCAGGTTGTCATAGACCATCTGGCCGAAGATGTTATCGGCCTCACGGGAGACATCCTGAGCGATCCGGGTTTCCTCATCAAAGGTAGGGGCCCGGCCTTCAGTCTCCCGAAAGCGTTCCAGTTCCATGCTCAGGCGCCGGTCGATTGCGTTGAGTTTGATCCTGGGTACGAAGTAATTCATTATGGGCCATGAAATACCCCTGATCATCTTGCGCGGCAGACTCAATTTGCTGTCCCGCAGAGCGTCTTCAAAGGCCTGAGTCATCTTCGAGAAGTCGGAGGCATTGATCCGAATTCCACCCCTTTCCATCAGGTCCACCCGGGCGGAAAGTTCCGGGTGAGTGCCGGGCTTGCGGTATTCCTCCATCAGCTTACCGCCTCCCAGGAGGTTCCCTGGGGTGTTCATGGCCTTGCCCATTTCTGTGAGGTGGTGGCCGGCCGCATCGAACCGTCCTGTCAGGGCGGCGCCGATGGCCCGGGGGAGATTGCTACCGACCCCCTGAGAGAGATCAGAAAGGGTCGTGAAGAAGCCGTGGAAGGCGCTGAGGCCCACGAAAAGCTCGCGCAGGGCTGAGGTGGGGTTGTCGATGGCGTCGAAGATGGCGTTGCCCCTAAGCCCTTTGGAGAGGAAGTTCTCCAGCACCCGTGCCACATCCGGATGGGCGTAGTAGCCCTGCAAGGACTTGTCCTTCATCTCCACCCAGCCGGGGAACTTTCTTTTCTGCAGAAACCCCGCCTCGATATAATCGTTCTTGATGTAGTTCCCGGTGAGATACCGCAGCGATTCATGGACTTTGGCTTTCATCATATCCACATAGTTGTCGTGGGCCAGTTCCAGACCCAGGCCACCCTCTTCGACCGGTTTCACGGAATTGGAGAGTAAAAGCTGGGTTCGGGCTTTGAGCATCCCTTCGGGGCCCGTCATGCTGCGTCCATGACTTTTGAAATATTGCTCAAGAACGGCTTCGGCCTGCGCTGGGTCTTTGAACATCCGGGGGAACCAGTCCCGCCAGTAGGCGAACTCCCCACCTTTCGAGTCGGCAATCAGGAAGTGGAGCCCGTCAGATAGGCGCCGCCAGACCTGCGCCGCCTCCTGTAACTCCGGACTCACCTGCCCCAACTGGCCCATCTCGGCCTTGTCGGTGAAGGCCATGAGGTCTTCCTGGCTCATGCTCTTGAAGAGCTTGTCGTATTTATCCAGGACCGTGATGGCCTTCTCCATTTCCCGGGCAGACCAGCCCAGGTGCCTGACCACGCTGGTATGCGCCAAGTCGGAGAGTTCTGAGACCTTCCGGATGGACATATTCTCGTTCCAATTTCTCCGGATGGCCCCCAGCTTCCCCGGGACCTCTTTTGAAACCGTCAGGTTCGGCGGTGGCTCCAACGCTCCCTCGGGAGGTAACAGCGGGTTGCGGCCCACGGCTTCGGTCCCGGCCGGCTGCTGCAGGGCCCGTTTTGGATCATAGAACCTCTCATAGATTTCCTGCTTGGAGAGGAACCGCTTTTTGCCTTTCTCGTCGATGATCTGGTTCCCAGCCCGGTTGGTGAACCGCTCACCCTGGTAGAGGGGGATCTCACGGCTGCCCGGCATGATGAAACGCTGGTACAGGGCCTCGTTGTCCCTGTCCATCTCCGACTTGAATTGCTTGTAGGAAGGAGTCTCGCCCCGCTCAATCCAACTCTGGCGGGTTTCGGCGGTGTCCTCCACCTTCATTTTTCGGGGCGCGATGGCCGCCGGCAGCTTGCGTTCCACCGGCCCCCGGCCGAACATCTCGCCACTGCGCACCTTAGCGAAGACATCTTCCGCGCTGGTGTGTCCGGTCAGGGCCTTGAGGATAGTCTTGAAGAAATCCTGGATCTTCTGGAAGATGGTATCCGGGGCCTCTTTGGGATTCCATTCTGCGTAAGCCTGAGCTCGCAGTTCCTCGTTGTCGCCGTACTTCCGGCTGACCGCCGCCCGCTCCTTGTCGGTCAACAGCCAATGCTCAACCATGTGCCAGGTTTCGTGGTCGAAGGTGCGGGGGCCCTGGCCGCGGGCCAGTTCGATGACGCTGCCAAAACTCACGGGGGTATGTGAGCCGGCGATGATGCTCTTGCCGGGCTCGAAAGAAATCCCCAACGCCTCGTATTCGGGGTTCAATATTCCCGCG
>CAIQPH010000263.1 GCA_903873655.1 uncultured Holophagaceae bacterium
CGCGAGGGTGGAGATGGTGACCCTGGCCGTGCGCCGCTTCGACCTGGGAGCCAAGGGCGAGGACAACATCCTCAACTGGATCCCCAAGGACATCGCCCTGCTGCCCAACACCGCGGGCTGCTACACCCGGGAGGATGCCCTCCGGGTGGCCCGGCTGGCCCGGGAGGCCCTGGAGACCAACTGGATGAAGCTCGAGGTCATCGGCGATCCCAAGAGCCTCTACCCCGACAACGAAGAGACCCTGGAGGCCGCCAAGGTCCTCGTGAAGGAGGGCTTCGTGGTGCTGCCCTACGTGAACGCCGACCCCATCCTGGCCAAGAAGCTCTGCGACGTCGGCTGCGCGGCGGTCATGCCCCTGGGCAGCGCCATCGGTTCGGGGCTGGGCGTGCAGAACCCCATGACCCTCCTGCTCATCAAGGAGGTGCTGGAGGCCTACCACCTGCCCATGATCGTGGACGCCGGTGTGGGCACCGCCTCGGACGCCGCCCTGGCCATGGAGCTGGGCGCCGATGGCGTGCTGCTCAACACCGCCGTGGCCGAGGCCGGCGAACCCACCAAGATGGCCCAGGCCATGGATCACGCGGTCATCGCGGGCCGCCTCGCCTTTGAAAGCGGTCGCATGGCCCGGCGCCTCTACGCCAGCGCCAGCAGCCCGCTCACGGGCATCATCGGCAAGTAGGACCACCTGCCGGTGGCCAAATAAGGAAGCGCCCGGCAACCGCCGGGCGCTGTTTTCTCCTGGTGTGTTCCTTACCGCGCCGGAACGGCTTCGCGAAGGCCCACCTCGGTCAGGGCCGTGGCCAGGAAGGCCACGGTGCGGTCCACGTTGTGCAGCTTGTCCAGTCCGAACAGGCCGATCCGGAAGGTCATGAAATCCGCCGGTTCATCGCACTGGAGGGGGACGCCAGCAGCAACCTGCAGACCCGCGGCCAGGAACTTCTTCCCGGATTGGATGTCGGGGTCCGTGGTGTAGCTCACCACCACTCCCGGGGCCTTGAAACCCTCGGCGGCCACGCTGGGCAGGCCGCAGCTTTCGAGCAGGGCGCGGGCCTTGGCGCCCAGATCGGCCTGCTCGGCCCGCAGCTTCTCGAAGCCGTAGGCCTCCATCTCCTGCATCACCGCACAGTCCCGGGCCAGGGAATCCGTGGGCATGGTGGCGTGGTAGGCGTGGCCGCCCTTGAGGTAGGCGTCCATGATCGCGGACCACTTCTTGAGGTCGCAGGCGAAGCTGGTGCTGGTGGTGCCTTCCATCACGCCCTTGGCTTTCTCGGAGAGCATGACCATGGCGCAGCAGGGGCTGCCGCTCCAGCCCTTCTGGGGGGCGCTCACGAGGACATCCACACCGATGGCCTCCATGTCCACCCACATGCAACCTGACGCAATGCAATCCAGGACGAAGAGGCCGCCCACGGCGTGGGTGGCCTGGGCCACCGCCTTCAGGTAGTCGTCGGGGAGGATGATGCCCGCGGCGGTCTCCACATGGGGGGCGATCACCACCTGGGGCTTCTCGGCGGAAATGGCAGCCACGACTTCAGCGATGGGCGTGGGCACCCAGGGTGACTGGCTGCCGGTGCCCGTGCGGCGGGCCTTGAGCACGGTATGGGAAGCGGGGATTCCACCCATGTCGAAGATCTGGGACCAGCGGAAGCTGAAGAAGCCATCGCGGATCACCAGGGCCTTCTTGCCCGTGGCGAACTGGCGGGCCACGGCCTCCATGCCGAAGGTGCCGCTGCCGGGCACGATGACGGCGGCCTGGGCGTGGTAGACCTGGGTGAGGATGCGGTTCATGTCTCGCATCACCTGCTGGAAGCGTTTGGAC
>CAIQPH010000264.1 GCA_903873655.1 uncultured Holophagaceae bacterium
CCGCCAGTCAGCTGGAGGAGGCGGGCTACCTCAGCGTCGAGCCCCTCACCTACATCCGGGGCCGCAGCATCCCCAAGCAGTACCTCGTGGAGGACGAAGCCCAGAACCTCACGCCGCACGAGGTGAAGACCATCCTCACCCGAGCCGGGGAAGGCACCAAGGTCATCTTCACGGGCGATCCGCACCAGATCGACAATCCTTATGTGGACGCCAGCACCAATGGCCTCAGCTTCCTGGCGGAACACTTCAAGCACCTCGACATCTCCGGCCACGTCACCCTCCAGAAGGGCGAACGGAGCAAGCTGGCGGAGCTGGCGAGCAATCTCCTGTAGAGGATTCCGATGGCGAATTCATCCTGGGACAATGGCGGGCAGGGCGTTCCGGCCAAAGCGGGGATGCCCACCTGGGGCAAGATCCTGCTCGGCTGCGGCATCGCCTTCCTGGTGGCGCTCGTGACCTGCGTAGGCGGGGCCAGCTACATCGCCCACAAGTTCAAGAAGGATCCGGAAGGGTTCAAGCAGAGGGCCATGAACCTAGTGGCCGACAAGATGCGCCCGGACTGGGAAGACTTCCGCCGGGTAGTGGAACAGCTGCGCACGCCCGAGGGCTGTCAGATCCTGTATGCCGCCAATCCAGGCCTGGCCAAGACCTGGCCCACGGAAGCCGCCTTCCTGGAGGCTTCCAGCCGCTGGCACAAGGAGGTGGAGTCTGCCCCGGACCTCACCCCGGAGGTGATGGAGCACGGCAGGCTCCAGATCAATCGGGATTTCAGCGGACAGGTGCGGGTGAGCTGGAGTCCCCGCTCTGGCCGGGCCGTCTACGTCACCTTCGAGGGTGTCCAGAAGGCCGGGGACAGGGGCCCCCGGCGGGTGGTGGAGCTCGACGTCCGCTAGCGAGCTCAAAGGATCCACCCTGATCCGCATTGAGCCGGCGCTGGTTTCCCGCCAAGATGAAGCCATGACCACTGCTTTTGGATCTGTATCTGAGGCGCTTGCCCTGCTCACGAAGGGGGCTGTGACCTGCCACAAGGTCGAGCAGCTTGAGGCCAAGCTGAGAGAGGGCCGACCCCTCCGGATCAAGACGGGTTTCGATCCCACGGCGCCGGATCTGCATCTCGGTCATGGGGTACTCATCCGCAAGATGGCCCAGTTCCAACAGCTCGGGCACGAAGTCACCTTCCTGATCGGCGATTTCACGGGCCTCATCGGCGATCCCACCGGCAAGAAGGCAACGCGCCCACCCCTCACCCAGGCGGAGATCCTGGCCAACGCCGAGACCTACAAGGCCCAGGTCTTCAAGATCCTGGATCCCGCAACAACCAAGATCCGCTTCAACAGCGAATGGTTCGGCAACCTGGCGGGCGAAGGCTGGATCCGCCTGGCTTCACGGTTCACCGTGGCCCAGATGCTCGAGCGCAACGATTTCGCCAGACGCATGGAGGCCAGCGAGCCCATCGCCCTCCACGAGCTGCTCTATCCCCTGGTCCAGGCCTATGATTCCGTAGCCCTGCATGCGGATGTGGAACTGGGGGGCAACGACCAGCTGTTCAACCTCATGCAGGGCCGCATCCTCCAGGAGGCCTCTGGCCAGCAGCCCCAGGTGGTCCTGACCGTGCCCCTCCTGCTGGGCCTCGACGGCATCGAGAAGATGTCCAAGTCCCTGGGCAACTACATTGGGTTCATGGAGGATCCGGATACCCAGTTCGGCAAGGCCATGAGCATCAGCGACTCCCTCATGTGGAGCTGGTACCTGCTACTCACGGACCAGCTGCCTGCCGAGATCGAAGCGCTCAAGGCAGGCCATCCCATGGAGGCCAAGAAGGGCCTGGCCCGCCAGATCGTCTCGGATTTCCATGGGGCCGCCGCGGGCCGCGAGGCCGAGGAGCGCTGGGTCCGCCGCTTCTCCGAGCGCAGCCAGGAAGAGGCACCCGAAGTGCCGGTAGCCGCCACGGCGGGTGAAGTTCCGCTGACCCGCCTGCTGGTGGAGCGGGGCCTCGCCGTGAGCCGCAAAGAGGCGGAACGCCTCGTCAGCCAAGGTGCGGTGAGCCTGGATGGCCAGAAGGCAACGGATCCCTCCTCGAGACTGGCCCTGCGCTCCGGACAATCCCTCCTGGTGAAAGTAGGCAAACTCAAGCTCGAGCGATGGGTGGTCACATGAGTCTTCCGGCCCTCAAGGACCTGTTCGCCCGGCACCGGGCCCGCGCCACCGGCCTGTGGCGGCTGGGGCAGGAGCCCCATCGGACCGTGTTCGTGGAGGCCGGGGACATCGTCTTCGCCACCAGCACCCATCCCCTGGATCGCCTGACCCATCTGCTGGTGGAAAGGGGCCGGATCACCCAGGCCCAGCTCGACTA
>CAIQPH010000265.1 GCA_903873655.1 uncultured Holophagaceae bacterium
AAGGCTTACACATTGGCACAACCCTCGATTGGACAAGTTTGCCTGAAAGGAGGCAATCATGTCCAATCGCTTCGCTTCCATGGCCTTGGCCCTTGCCTTGGCCTTCCCTCTCCTGGCCGCCCCGGACCGTGCTCCCCGGGCGCCCCAGCGACCCGTGAACCTCAATACGGCGACCGTCACTGAACTGATGCAACTGCCCCGCGTGGGGCAGAAGACGGCCGAACGGATCGTCGCTTTCAGAAAACAACACGGTGGCTTTTTGCGGCCGGAAGAGTTGATGAACGTCAAGGGCATCGGCGAGAAGGCCTTCGCCAAGCTCAAGCCCTTCCTGTCCGCCGCACCGGCACCAAACCCTGCGACCCCCGGCAAGTAGGCGCGGCCATGGCTCCGGATCGCTCCCGCCAGTACGGCACTTCCCTGCTGGAACTCAACCTGGTGTTGGTCGTGATCGCGATTCTCGGCGCGACCTCCATTCTCGGCTTCGACTGCGGGAGCACCGAGTTGACTGCGGCCCACCAGGAGATCACCGGGAGCCTCTATGAGGCCTTCGCCCTGGCCCGGGCCCGGGGCACCAACGTCACGGTGGCGCTGGGCCAAGCCACCGGCGCGGGAGAACACTTGGCCGTGCAACTCGGCAGCAAGGTGAAGTGGGGGAAGCCCGAGAGCATCCCCCTGCCCCCGGACATGGATGCACCCATCGTTGCCGCCAAGACCGGGGAGGCCCATCCCATCATCAGCGTGACGCCGAGGCACACCACGCTGGCGAGCCTCTGGTTCCTGAACGATGGGCAGGAAGCGCTGTGCATGCGCCTCTCCGGACAGGGCCATCTGTACGTCCTGCGCTGGCGCCGGGACCTGAAAAAGTGGACGAGGCTGTGATGTCCGTAACCACGTCCCTTTTTCTGCAACAGGTCTCCCGCCTCGCGGCCATGCTCATGCCCCCGCCCCTCTGCCGACCACTCCGGGCCGCCCAGGCGGAGCTAAGCCGAGGCCTCCACCTGGCCTTCCGGTTGGCCTCAATCCACAATCGCGCTGTGGTGCTGGAGCCCTTCCGCCAGGCCACCAAGGGGCGTATCTCCCTGAGGCTGCCCGCAGGTGTCCGCTGGGGGAGACCCGCGGCCGTCCCCCTCCCACCGAACCTCGTGGACAGCGGCTGGTGGGGCGGCCGCCCGCGGCCCATCACCGTCATGCCGAAGTATCGGGCCTTGGCGAATGTCTGGTTCCTCCATCACGGCCGGCAAACGCTCTGTCTCCGACTGAACCTGCTCGGGTCCGTGGAACTGCTCCGTTACCGGCCGCTCCTGGGCGTGTGGATCGATTGTTGAATGGCCTTCCTGCGGAACTCCCCATGCGCATCCTCGATCTGTCCCCCGATCAACGCCCCCGCGAGCGCCTCCTGGCTGGACAGGGAGAAGGCCTGGCCGATGCTGAACTCCTGGCCCTGCTCTGGGGCACGGGACGCCAGGGTCAGAGCGCCGTGGAATTGGCGCAAGCGGTGCTGGGTCGATCCGGCGGCCTCGCCGGCCTGATGGCGCTCGGTCTGCAGGATTGGTTGGATCAGCCAGGTCTCGGCCCCGCGAAAGCCGGCCAGTTGTGGGCTGCGCTGGAACTGGCCCGGCGCGCCCAGCGCAGCGCCGAACGGCCCCGGATCACCAGCCCAAGGGCTGCCGGCGCCTACTTGCTGCCGCGCTGCCAGGGTTGGACCGAGGAGCATTTCGGGCTGCTTGCCTTGAATGCCAAGGGCGACCTGCTGGCCGAGCGCATCCTCAGCCAGGGAACGACCACGGCGACCCTCATCAGTCCCAGAGAGTTCTTTCGCGAGGCCTTGCGCTATGGCGCCACCTCCGCCCTGGCCTACCATAACCATCCCAGCGGAGACCCCACGCCCAGCCGCGAGGACACGCAGCTAACCCGGCGCCTGCAGGCCGCCGGTGACTCCCTGGGTGTCCCTTTGGCCGATCACCTGATCCTTGGACAGGACAGCTACCACAGCTTCCGGGCAGCTGAAGGTTGGGACCAGCATGGGTAGGGGCTCGATTCACCATGGCAAAGGAACTTGCTTTTTGCGACTCTGGTACCAGACTTGCCCATGCCGCTCGCACCCGGATCCCGCCTTGGCACCTACGACATCGTGGGGCAGATCGGCGCGGGCGGCATGGGTGAGGTCTACAAGGCCAGGGACACCAAGCTGGACCGGTTCGTGGCCATCAAGGTGCTGCCGCCAGCCCTGGCAGAAGTCACGGATTTCCTTGCCCGCTTCGAGCGGGAGGCCAAAGCCGTGGCGGCCCTGAGCCACCCCGGCATCCTCGGCATCTTCGATTTCGGCACCTTTGAAGGCACTACTTTCGCCGTGATGGAACTGCTGGAGGGCGAGACCCTGCGTGACCGACTGCGCGCCGGTCCGCTCCCCCCCAGGAAGGCCGTCGACTTCGCGTGCCAGATCACCCAGGCGCTGGCGGCTGCTCACGGCAAGGGCATCGTCCACCGGGACCTGAAGCCGGAGAACCTCTGGATCACTCAGGCCGGCCGTTTAAAGATCCTAGACTTCGGCCTCTCCCGCCAGCTGCCTGCGGCCCTCGGGGCCAGCGGCAGGTCGCAACTCCCCACCCAGGCCCTCGCGACTGGCAGTGAACCGGGATTGCTACTGGGCACGGTGGGCTACATGTCGCCGGAGCAAGTGAAGGGCGAGCCTGCCGACGCGCGGAGCGACATCTTCAGTTTCGGGGTCGTGCTGTACGAGATGCTCTCGGGTTCTACGCCTTTCAAGGGCGACACGCCGGTGCAGACTCTGAATGCCATTCTGGAACATGAACCCGTGGAACTCGTTACAACCAAGGGAGACTTGCCGCCCGCCCTCGAGCGGATCGTTTTCCACTGCCTGGAGAAACATCCGGAAGCCCGCTTCCAATCCGCCCGGGACCTTGGCTTCGCGCTCAGTGCCCTGTCCACCACCAGCGGAACAGGCTCCGGCCTTCCCGGGAAGCACAGCCCTCGAACTCGCGAAATCAACACGGTCATCGCGGCGGCCCTGCTGGGGGCCATGACGCTCGGAGCCGTCTGGTTCTACCGTCAGAGAGCTTCCTCCTTACCGGTGAGGTTCACCGCGCTCACGCAGCGCGAAGCCCTGACGACAGGAGCCCGCTTCACTGGAGGGGGCAAGTCGGTGGTGTTCAGCGAGGCCCCCTCCTGCTGGAGCGATCCGGACACCTTCCTCGCCTCGCTCGACGAGCCCTTGAAGCACCGAAAATTGGTGGAGGGTCCCACGAGCCTCGCCGGGCTTTCCCCTAGCGAAGACCTCGCTGTCATCGAAAAACCTGGCTTCCTGAACGGCTGGCCCCACTACTTCAGCGGCGACCTCAGCGTCGGCCGCCTAGGCCAGAGTGAGCCCAGACAAGTGCAGGACGACGTTTCGGCGATGGACTGGTCCCCGGATGGCAAGACCATGGCCATTCTGCGCCGCCAGCGGCCCCGTGGCATGACCGTGGAGTGCCCGCCCGGCAAGGTCCTGGGCACCACCGAAAGCTGGTTCTCGAACCTGCGGTTCAGTCCCGACGGCAAGCGCCTGGCTTGGGCCCTCCATCCCATCGCCGGTGACGACGGCGGGACCTTCCAGGTTCTGGAACTGGGCAGCGGCCAGCCCGCGAAGGCCATCGGTGAAACCTGGAGCCGGGCCAACGGGCTGGCCTGGCACCCCCTGACCGGAGAGCTCTGGGTCGGTGGATCGGACGCGTACACTGGGGAACTCGCAGCCTACGACTTGGCCGGCCACAAGCGTACCGTGATTTCACTGCCCTACGTAACCTTCCTCTACGACATCGACGTAAAGGGCAGAGTGTTGATGGGGCAAGGCATGATTGCGATTGCCTGCACCATCGTCGACGCGGACGGGAAAACCACTCCCCTGGGTGGGGATTTCGTCCAACTCATGGCCGCAACCCGGGATGGGCGGTACTTCCTGCTGAGCGATGTCACCAGCTGGAAGGACTTCACCATGGAGGTTCACCTTCAGCAGCGGGGCAAGGAACTACCCCGCATCCTGGCGCGCACGGGCTGGGAGCGAGGGGCCTTCTCGGCCGATGGCTCGACGGCGGTTCTCTGCGTGAACGACGGGGACGCTCTGAAGCTTCGGCTATTCCCGGTGGCGGGCGGCACCTCCAGAGACCTGTCCTTGGGCTCGCTGGCCGAAGTGCTGCACTTCGAGTGGGATGCCAAGGGGCGCATCTGGGTTCTGGGTCGGCCCAAGGGAGGTGCCCTCGGCCTTTACCAGGTCGAGGCCGGGAAAGAGCCGCGTGCGCTCCCGACCGCCTTGCCGACAGACACCCTCGATTTCTCCATCCCGCCCGGTACTTCCGATGCCATCGTCGCAGTCCGGGGTCAGAACCTCCTGCGGCTGCCGCTGGACGGCGGGGCGACGAGCACCCTCGGGACTTCCCTCACCAGCCTGCTCATCACTCCTTGGCCCATGGAGAACGGCGAACGTTTTCTGGGCTGGGAGGACTCGGGCAAGGCCTTCTTCACCTCCAAAGACAGCCGGGCCCCAGTACACGTGGAGCGGGTGGCCCTGGCCGATGGCAAGCGGACGCCCTACCGCACCTACCAGAACCCGGATACGAATTGGGCGGTGCCCTACACGGTGGTGGATGGAGGCCGCACCCTGGTGGCCATCAGGCCCCGCTTTTCCATGCAGCTCTTCCTGGCTGAGGGACTGAAGTAGCCCCACCGGCGCGGGACTGATGATTCTGTGACTTCGAATCACCCTCTCACCACCAAGTGAGAGCTCGCCTGGCAGGGATGAGGATGAGCGATCAGGGGGACTCCCTCCAGGACCACCGCCCCGCGTCGTCCCTACCGGCCGCACGAGATGCTGGTAGGCCACTTCACGCCTCTGGCAATGGCACCAGCCGACCGCAGCGAAATGGAGCGAGGACAGGACGGAATCCGCGAAGCGGATGGCCGCCCGAAAGGCGAGGTGCGGACCTTGAGGGTGCGCTAATCGAGGCCGCCCCACTGGACTGAGTTCAGAAGGAATCGGAAGGTCACTTCGCTCTGAGCGCGGAACACAGGATCGAAACCCAATAGAACGAGACGCCCCTTGCCAACGGTCAAGGCCACGGCGTTGGCGCGTCCCGCGAGCCGTTCCCCGCCCTTGATCCAGCCACTGGCCAGCAAGTCCTTGGCGTCCTCAGGATAGGAGGAGAGCACAGCACGGCTCATGGACGTGGGTCCGGCCAAGGTCTGGAGGACGACGGGACCGTCGGGGATGAGGGTGAAGGTTTCAGGAATACCCCAGGTGACGGGGTGGTCCTGAACGCGCTGGGAGAACAGCAGCGGACCAGGGGCGCTGAACTCGGTCGGTTTCAGTTTGGCGATGGGGTTACGCAGCGGCAGATTCCAATCCTCCACCGCGAGATTGCAGGCCTGACCCTGCAGGACAAGGGTGCCACCCTCTTCCACAAAGGTCCTCAAGGCTGCGGTTCCCTCTTTGCCGATTCCCCCTCGGTATTCGGGGGGCAGATCCTCCCAGTACCAGCCTTCCAGGTCCTCCGCTTTGGGCTTGCCCTCCACGAGCAGGCTCTTCTCGAGCGGCGGCAGCACGATCACGTCGAAGGATTTGTGCAGTGCGCCCTTCTGGACCCGCTTGGGCTCCAGGGGTTCCGGCTTGTAGCCATGGCGCTCTAGTACGAGTCGAGTCCATCCCTCTTCAGCGCCCGGCCACCAAGGTTTGTAGAGCCCCACTCTGGGTGCACGTAGAGACGCGAGATTCGTCGGGAGTTCCGACAGAGCCAGAAACCGCTGGCGAAAAGCGCGGGCGATGGACTCCAGGTCCCCTCGCGGTGCCACCAAGGCCGTGCCGGCTGGGAAGGAGTTCCCGGCGATCTGGAACGGTGCCCGGGCCATCTGCACCACATGCCCCTTGGCGAGCAGGTCGTTGACACACGCTGCTGTGGCATTGCCCGTGGGAAGCATGGCATACAGCTTCGCTGGACCGGTCTCGAGACCCCCAAGCGGGCCGTCCTCCTCCTTCAGGGGACGCAATCCCTTGACCTGGTTGACACTGGCGGCCTGCTTGACAACCGTGACTCCCATTAGCATGGGCAGATTCCAGGCCGTAACGTCATAAGGCGGCAGGATCGGTGCCCCCGGCATGGGGCGGATCTCCAGATATCGGTGAGGCTCCAGCATCTCGACAAGGAAGCGGGCCAGTGGCTGGGCCGCGGGGAGCCAGAAATTCCCTTCAGCATCCGCCTGCACTTCAGCGCCGTTTTCTTGGAGCAGTCGTGCGAGGCGCAGGCCCCCTGCGGGGTTCCGCTGCAGAAGCGGGTTCATGGAGATGGAATACCAAAGGCCTGCCGGAGCCTTGGCCACGGCGTCGAGAGCCATGAGGGCGCGGTTGCGAAGGAGGCTCGTACGATGCAGGACGGCCCCCTCCAGGAGGGCCTCGGCCGCCGTGCGCTGATAGTCCATGATGTCCCGGAGCCGCCACGACCCGCCCTTCCAGGGGTTCGGGTAGTTGACCTGCACTTTGTTCTCGGCGAGCCCCTTCTCGCCGCCGACCAACTCCGTGGACTCTACCTTCACGGGTGTCGCCAGACGGCAGGACGCCACTTCCGTCAGCATGCCCACCGTGTTCTTCCAGTAGCCCGTCTCGGAGGAGGAACCCGGCCAGTACACGTCAAACGCATAGCCGTAGCCCACACCGGCTTTGCCCGACTCCTCGAGGCGCATGCCCATGAGCGTTCCCAGCAGATCGGTGGTCCGGTGTACCAGGGGATGCATGAAGGGGGAGACGGGATTGGTGTAGGGCGGCACAAACATCCGCGGTCCGCTTTCCCCCATTTGATGCATATCAAGCCAGACCTGGGGGAACCACTCATGGTAGACCATGCGGTTCACCGCCTGGGATTCCTTGAGGTTGAGCATGAACCAATCGCGGTTGTTGTCGTGGCCCGCCACCACATGCCAAGGCCAGGGCGGCTCGCTGCCTTCGTACGGCGTTCCCAAGTGCTTCCGGTACCAATCCACTTCGATGTCAATGCCGTCGGGGTTGAGGCTGGGGACGAGCAGCAGGATCACATCGTCCAGTCGCCGGTCCTTGCCGGTACTGAGAGCGTGGGCCCATTCCATGGCCATCTGACTGGCACCGATCTCGTTCGAATGCTGGCTGCAGGTGATGAGCAGGATCGTCTTGCCTTCCTGGGCCAGAGCTTCGATCTGAGCGGCGTCAAGCCCTCTGGGATCGGCCAGCTTCCGGGCGATGCCCTGGTAGTGGGCCAGATTGGCCAGGTTCTCTGGACTGCTGATAATGGCCATGAAGAGATCGCGCCCCTGGGTGGATGACCCGAGGGACTGGAACTTCACACGGTCAGAGTTCGCCGCAAGGGCCTTGAAGTAGGACGTGATCTGACCGAAATCCGCCAGCATTCGGTCAGTTCCTACCGTGAACCCTAGGTAGACAGAGGGACTCGGAGCCTCTGCAGCCATGCCGCCGGCAAGCGAGAACAGAAACACTAAGGCTGGGGCCATCAAACGCATTGGGAGTCCCTCGGAGGAATTCCGAGCATAACCCAGATGCCTTTGTGGACCAGAAACGACCCCACGGGGAGAGGCGAAATATAGGGTTGGCCCAACAAAGGCAGACCGATGAGTAAGAGCATGGTCAAGGGAAGTGCCATCTTCATATTTCACCTTCCTTGGATTGATTGACGATTGACGCCTAACGGATGAAGCTAACCGGCCCCGCCTGCACCGAGGTGCTGAGCGGAGCCGAGATAGCATGAAGTTGAGAGAGAGCGAAAGGCAATGCAGGCGGGGTCCGACTTGAGCGGAGGGTTAGGCGGCCGTCAGTCACGCGACCGCTTGATGGCCTCAATCTCGGAACGCAAATTTAGCGCGCACTCAGGGCAAATGCCGTGGCTGAACACAGCCTCTGAGCGGCGTGTGATGTAGCCTTCCATCTGTTCCCAGTTCCCCTGGTCGTCTCGGATCTTCTTGCAGGTAGCACAAATTGGCAACAGTCCATCCAACACCCTGATGTGGGACTGCGCCTCCTGTAGTTCTAGGTGAAGACGTTCTTTCTCACGCTCTACCTGCTTGCGTTCCGAAATGTCGCGGTGCTGCCAGATTCGTCCGTAGTTCTGGCCATCCACATCGATGGGGGCGTAATCCACAAGTATCTCCCTCCCATTTTTCAATCGGGTCTCAACCCCTAGGATTGGCCCACCGCGTAAGACAATTTCCTGAATGAGTCGGAGCGTCCCCGGTGGATCTTCGTAGGCTGGCAGAATTTTGGTCAAAGTGGCCTCGGCCGTGAGTCCGGTGATCTCTTCGGCAGACACCTCCAGGCCCAACTGATTGCAAAAGCGCTCGTTCACGAATGCAATATGTTCATCTGCCCCCACCACAAGAATCCCATAGTTCAGGTGGGACAGTATGGTGTGGTAGAGGCGGACGACAGCATGGACGTTTTGCATATCTCACCATCATAGACGCTGTGTCTGCGACAATCTTGCTAAATACGAGCTATCAATTCTAATCAATAGTAGAAATGTAGAAATGACCACGGCTAAAAAATTTGGGCAATCTTGGACAGCCCCAAGGCGCCTAACGGAAGAAGCTAAGCGGCCGCGCCTGCCCCTTGGCGATGAGCGGAGCCGGGATAGCAAATTGCTGAAAGAGAGCGGAAGGCAATGCAGGCGGGGTCCGACTTGAGCGGAGGGTTAGGCACCACCCGACAATACTCCGCCATCGTCTTATTTAAGTAGGACATCGCATTCCTTGATACGCCTCGTCAACCTTAACCCTAACAGCCCGTGGTGCCAGTGGCCGTTAGCGGGTATGAGCTCTGCCCGAGTGCTGAACAAACGCCTGGCATGCCAGCTCAGCGGCTGAAGCGCTGCTGCAGTTCAGCGTACGGGATGGCGCCTTGGGCGAAACCGAAAGTGCCGTGATCTGCCATCTCGCGAGCGGCCTGGTCGACTAGGGTAAGGACAGCGCGAGTTAGGGTGCCGCCAACGCTGATCCGGGCGACGCCGAGCGCGCGCAGGGTGGCAGCGTCCAGCACCGGCTCGACCAGCCCGGACACGACGTTCACCGGCGCACCGATCGCGGCGGTAAGCCTGCCAATCTCTTCGGCAGCTGTGACACCGGGAACGAAGATACAGTCGGCTCCGGCTGCCAGGTAGCGCTCGGCCCGGTGCACCGTCTCAGCGAAGGCGTTCGGGTGCCTGATCATGTAGGGGTCGGTGCGCGCGTTCAGCACGAACGAACCGGCTGGTGCGGCAGACCGCGCCGCCTCCAGACGCTCGCAGGCAGCCTCGACTGGGAGCAGTTCCCCAGGCTGAGTCACGTCCTCCAGATTGCCTCCGACCACCCCTAGCTCCACGGCAGCGGCGACCGTTGCTGCAACATGCTTCGCGGTAGCCCCGTAACCGGACTCCAGGTCGGCGCTCACCGGGCAGGCGACAGCCGACACGATCCGCGCGATGCAATCGAGCATCTCAGGCCACTCCATGGTGCCATCGGCGGCACCGCGGCTGAAGGCAATCCCGGCGCTTGTGGTGGCGATCGCGGCGAACCCAGCCTGTTCGAGGATCCGTGCCGAGCCACCATCCCAGGCATTCGGCAGAATGAACCCGGCGCCAGGTCGGTGCATCGCCAGGAACGCCGCCGCGCGGCTCGGGGTCGCGGATCCAGTCATGCGCCTGATTCTACGGCAACGCCCTCGGTCACGCCATCAAGCACCGGGTCAGTGCGACAGCAATCGTCGGCCTTCAGTTGCGCCTTACTGCCGTTAGACGCAAGAAATGAAATCGCCAAATTTGCATGGTCCTCGTAGTCTAAAGCCGTAGCCGATACCTACCTCGTCAAGGCCGCTCGCGTGGTGCCTAACGAATGAAGCTAAGCGGCCACGCCTGCGCCGAGGCGATGAGTGGAGCCGGGATAGCAAAATGCTGAGAGAGAGCGGAAGGCAATGCAGGCGGGGTCCGACTTGAGCGAGAGGTTAGGCCGCAGCTCGAAACCTTAAATGTTGAACCTGCTTATTGGCCTTGGGGCGGTTGCCATAGCTCGATTTTGTTTCCCTCCGGATCAATGACCCAGCCGAACACTCCATACTCGGATTCCTCAATCTTCTCGAGCACATTGCAGCCTTCTTCCTTTAGGGCTTTGACCAGAGCTTGGAGGTCTTCCACTCGGTAGTTGACCATGAAGGGAGCAGAACTCGGAGCAAAGTGATCGCTTTCTTGCGGATTGATGCACCAGGCCGTTGTGCCCCTAACCGGCTTGCCCTCAGGGTCGGACCAATCGAAAGCAGCCCCGCCCCAAACTTGAACATCGATTCCCAAGTGGAGCTTGTACCAAGCCCGGAGTGATGGAGCATCTTTGGCCTTGAAGAAGATGCCACCGATACCAGTGACTCGTTTCATGTAACCTCCGATGCGTGATTATGGAGAGGAATGTTTATTCTGCGGCCTAACGAACAGGGCTAACCGGCACCGCCTGCACCGAGGCGCTGAGCGAAGCCGAGGAAGCAGGGAGACGAGAAAGAGCGGAAGGCAATGCAGGCGGGGTCCGAGTTGAGCTAAGGGTTAGACCGCACTGTTGACCATAAATCGTGCCTTGCAATGAGTGGAGTATGAAGCCGTTTTCTCGGATAACTCAAAAAAGAAATCCAGTGATTATGACAGTGCCTCGCAGCCATACCCACAATAAGCAGAGTAGCAGTGGCAATTGGAGTAGATGGACCATCATTCTCCCGCGGAAGGCAACGAACGATATTGCTATGAGCCCGAGTGGGATGACCATGAGAATGGTGAATGGACGAGCCCAAATGTCGTTTGCGTGATGCGTGAGGTAGACCATCCATGCACCTAGGTAAAACAAGGCGATCACAATTCCGTATGCGGAGGCCAATACACGGCGGGCGAAGGATTGCGTTGTGGCGCTGGATCGGAAATAGGCCACACTGATCAGTGCCGCGCCGACTGCTGGAAGATGGAAGTCTCGTGACCACCTCCAAAACACATCCAAGTCCATCGCGGGCTCCTGGTGCGGCCTAACGACTAAGCTAACCGGGCCCCGCCTGCACCGAAGCGCTGAGCGAAGCCGAGAAAGCGGAATGAAGAGAAAGAGCGGAAGACAATGCAGGCGGGGTCCGAGTTGAGCGGAGGGTTAGGCCACGAACCGGGCAGAATGGGTTAGCAACCATCATTGCCCACTACCTTGAAGGTGGTTGTAGATTTTCCGAGTGAAAGCACCAGATGGCCTTCATATATTGTGGCCTCAGTCCCGATAGCCTTGATTCGGTATTTCAAAGTAGCCTTCAGTTCGCCATCAGAGCAAACCTGTTCGAACGAATCTCCGATCTTTGCTTTCTGTTTTGCGGTGGTTGAAGAGGTTTCACGGAGAATCTTTAGGTGATGTAGCTTTCCATTGACTCGTATCAACCAGCCGCCGCTCTCTTTATCAACGGCCATAGCCTGGGGAGATGCAGAGCCTTGAGTTGGTGGAATTGTGTAGAAGCAAAGTTCAGTGAATTCTTCTGCTTCTCCCGGCCTCAAGGGATCGATCGTGATTCGGACTTGAGCATAGGAAGTGGTGATCGAAAATATTATCGGGGCGATGAATGGCAGTCCGCGCATAGAGTGGCCTAACGGAGGAAGCTAACCGGACCCGCCTGCGCCGAGGCGCTGAACGGAGCCGTGGAAGCAGGGAGATGAAAGAGAGCGGAAGGCAATGCAGGCGGGGTCCGAGTTGAGCTGAGGGTTAGGCCTGAATAGACGGCCGTTGGTCTGTTTACTTTTTGATTTCGGAAGGCCGAGGAGAACCAGGCGGCAAAACACCGAGCTGTCGGTACATTCCCAATTCATCCCAGTCCACCCAGACCTCGACCATTTTGCCGCTCTCGAACCGGTATATCACTGTCTCAGAGAATCGAACAGCACGGCCAGTTGGAGGAATATTCTCAATCACTCCCTTTTGGGTGCCCGTCCAGGTTGTTCGAAGGACCACTCTGTCGCCTTCCGCAATCACATCATCGATGACAACGTGTGTATCCGGAAAAGCGGAAAGCCACCCTTTCATTGCGGCTGCCTCTATCTGGGGACTCCAGGGAAATGTGTTTCCACCCATCCACCACTTTCCCTTTTCAGCAATGAAGTCGGTCAGGCGAGAAGTGTCACCTTTGTTCCACGCCTCGAGACCCATCACGGCGACCTTCTTGTTTTCTGCAAGGTCGTGTTGTTTCGACTGTGAATGGAGAGGTGGGGTGGAAACGATAACGCCGACAAGAATTCCCGGAACGAGGATGCGAAAATTCATGGTTGCCCCTCTTGGATGGCGCCGATAAATGCGTGTTGGTTGGAACGGTGAATATTGAAATGGGCCTAACGAAGGAAGCTAACCGGGCCCCGCCTGCACCGAGACGATGAGCGGAGCCGAGGTAGCAAAATGATGAGAGAGAGCGAAAGGCAATGCAGGCGAGGTCCGACTTGAGCGGAGGGTTAGACCGCGTATCGACCCGATTCGAATTTGGAATCTTGGATTTCAATGCGCAGGAATAGCGTGAAGTTTGACACCCAATGCCGCTACAAGTTTGAGAACAGTGTCGTACCGAGGTTTGGCACCTGGGCTAAGGGCTTTATAAAGGCTCTCACGCCCAAGTCCAGAATCTTTGGCAAGTTGAGTCATGCCTCGAGCCCGGGCGATATTTCGAACAGCCATGAGGAATATGTCAGGATCAGGATCTTCGAGGGCGACGGAGAGGTACTCAGAAATGACCTCTTCATTGTCGAGGTAGTCGGCGACATCAAAGGGTGCAAGCTTAGCCATGGGTTACTCCTTGGGAATGGACTTGAGCAGGGTTTTGGCGTGCTGGATATCTCGCGCCTGAGTGGATTTGTCACCACCGACAAGGAGCAAGTAGACAATCTCAGCTCGCCGCGTGTAATAGATCCTGTAGCCTGGACCAAAGTCGATGCGCATTTCCGAGACACCGCCGCTCAAGGCCTTGGAGTCACCAAAATTGCCTTTGGTTGCCCGGTCAAGGCGATTGAAGATGACGGCTTTGGCCCGGGAATCCTTCAACCCTCCAAGCCAGGCGCGGAATTCGTCGGTTTGGAGGAGAGTGTTCATGGCCTTAAGTGTATCCCTACGGATACGCTCGTCAAGTGGCATTCGTTCAGCGGGCTAACGAACAGGGCTAACCGGCCGCGCCTGCACCGAGGCGATGAGCGAAGCCGAGGAAGCAGGGAGATGAGAGAGAGCGGAAGGCAATGCAGGCGGGGTCCGACTTGAGCGAGAGGTTAGGCTGCCCATTGTCATTGGACCACCCAGTCGGCGGGAAATGGAATGCGTTTGCCTTCGATTGTGAGTGTGCCCCTGTTGCCTTTGACGGACACCTTGAATGACTTTGGAAGTGCGGGATCACCCGGATTCACAAACTCGGCCTGAAATCGCTGCTTCTTGGTATCGCACAGAAGGAATTTGAACTGCCGTTGCTGAAGAACCGCTGGTTCTTTGACTGCCGGTGAGATGAATCGGATTGGCCCGACAATGGAATGAGCTTCAAGTGAAACGGCCATGCTGAGCCCGTACTCGCCAGCCTTGAAATCGAGCGAACCAGTCGCCATGGCTGTGCTGGCCGCCAAGACCGAGAAAGCCACAACCTGGACGAGTCGGGTGTGGCCACCACCATGATCTATACCCATGTGCTGAATCGCGGTGGGCGCGAGGTTCCGAGTCCACTCGATGCATTGGGGCGAAAGTCATGAGGCCCTAGTGCACGAGAACCTCTGCCAATGGATAGTCCTGGCCTCTTGCGCATCCCATGAGAGCTGAGCAGGGTGCCCACAGAACCTGCTCAACCCCGCACACCATGCGGCTTGTGCAAGTCCAGACTGGCATCTGTCAGAAGTCCCAGATGTATGGGTATAAGTCATGGGTATATTGGTTGAATAAAAGTAAGCCCCTGATTTCGCAGGGGCTTGGTGCTGCTTCTGGCGGAGAGAGGGGGATTCGAACCCCCGGTACTGGTTGACCCAATACACTCGCTTAGCAGGCGAGCCCGATCGGCCACTCCGGCATCTCTCCAAGGCCTTTCAGATTACCGTTGGGAGCGGCATGACACAAGGCTTCTTGCCTCCGGCTAGGCCCCGCCTTCAAGATGGAGGCAGGGAGGGATGGCCGAGCGGTTTAAGGCACCGGTCTTGAAAACCGACGTGGGTGTGAGCTCACCGCGAGTTCGAATCTCGCTCCCTCCGCCAGTCAGCGCCCCGCGATGCGGGGCGCATTCATGTGTCTGGCGCGAGGTCTCGGTTCAGGTTCAGCAGGGTCCTGCGGAGCCTGGCGACTGCGCAAAGAGAGGGTCGTCAAGGTCGAGGTCGTGGATTCCTGGCTGGGCAACAAAAAATGGGGACCGTTTGGTTGCGTATGCAGAGCAATAGCCAGACAATTGCCCGACGCAGTCGTTACTCACCCAAGAAGGCTCAAGTTCCGAAGGTGCCCAGGAGGCAGGATGTCACCCCGAAAATCGCCGTTGAACATGCGCACGGACCTTCTCTTGTCTGGCGCTCGGATCGTGCTGGTTTCCCTCATGGCTTTCACGGCAGGGGGACTCCAGGCTGAAGACAAAGAAAAGGAAAAAGAGAAGGACAAGCCCAAGAAGGCTGAGCCCGCGCATCCCGCCCCGGCACCGAAGCCCGCGCCCCCGGCTCCAGCGCCCAGGCCTGCGCCTGCCCCGGAACGGGCGCCTAAACCTGCCCCGCCCGCACAGCCTGTCCAGCCTGCACCCAGGCCGGCAGCGCCAACTCAGCCTTCGCCCAGACCTGCTGCTCCGCCAGCCCAGCCTGGGCAGGCGCCGAATGCTCCTGCCCGGACTCCGCCCGAGACTCACCCGGCGACCCCAGGAAGGCCTGGCGCACCCGGCACACCGGCCTCGCCCGGCAACCCAGTCCACCCTGTCGCTCCTGGTCAAGCCGCTCCAGGGCGTCCGGGGGCAGCGCCTGCCGCTCCGATGCCGGGCCGCGATTATAGCGCACGCCCCGGGGACTCTGGGCACCCCGTCGCGCCCGGTCAGGCAACCCCAGGGCATCCGGGGGCAGGACCTGCAACTCCGACGCCGGGCCCCGCGCATGCCACAGCCCCGGTCCCCGGCCATGGCCAGCCAGAGGCCCGCCCGGGCAGCCCTGGAAGGCCTGAACCGCCGCGCTCGAACATGCCCGGAAAGCCCGAGCGCATTCAGGTCGGTCCCCCCGGGAGGCACATTCCTGAGCGGGAAGTGGTGCGCCCACCTCATGGTGGGGAGATCCACCGGGCACCCTCGGGCGCAGTCCGCGAGGTCCGCACCCCCAGCGGGGCCATCATCCATCACGAACCGAGTGGCGTGAGGCGGGTCGAAATCGTGCGGCCGGGCGGCCACGTCATCGTGGCGAACGCCACAGGGCGGTCCGGCTACATCCAGAGGCCCCTCGTTTCCCATGGTCACACCTATGTGCAGCGGACTTACGTCTACAACGGGGTCGCCCATGCGGCGATCTATCGCCCCTGGTCCCATGGCGGCCGGGAATACGTCATCTACATGCCCCGCCACTACTACCATCCGACCTTCTACACCTATGTCTACACCCCATGGGCGGCCCCAGTGACCTACTCGTGGGGCTGGCACTCGAGGCCCTGGTACGGCTACTACGGCGGCTACTTCTCCCCCTACCCGGTATATCGCAGCCCGGCCTTCTGGCTGGCCGACTTCATCCTCGCGGCGACGCTGGAAGCCGCCTACATCTCTCAGAACGCCTCGGCCAGCGCCCCACCAGTGGCCTACAGCGCCGGCCTCACGCCCGAAGTGAAGGACGAGATTGCCCGGGAGGTGAAGCGGCAGATGGACCAGGCCCGAGCCGATCAGGCCTATGCCCAGTCCGGTGGACCCACCACGCCACCGGCGATCTTTTCCGCGAACGGCCCCAAGGTGTTCCTGGTTTCAAGCGGTGTGATCGGCTATGCGAACAACCAGGAATGCCCGCTCTCCTCGGGGGACGTCCTCGCACTGGTCCAGACCCCCGCACTGGGGGCCGAATGGGCTGAAGTCAAGGTGCTCGCAAGCAGGTCGAGTTGTCCGGCCGGGAGTTACCTCTCCGTGCGGACGATGGACCTGCAGGAAATGCAGAATCAGCTGCGGGCCAGCGTCGACCAGGGCATGGCGAAACTCCAGTCGGACCAGGGGAAATCCGGAATCCCGTCGCTCCCGCCCCAGGCGGTCGGCACGGTCAACGCTTCCTACACCAATGACCTCGTCCCTGATACGAATGCCCAGGCCGAGCTGTCCAGCGCCGTGGGCGAAGCGAACCGGTCGGAACAGGCCATCATCAACGATGGCGGGGCTCCCCAGTCCAGCCCTGGTTCGGGTGCAACGGTTTCGCTCGGCATGACCATTGCCCAGGTCGAGGCGGCCCTCGGAGCGCCAAAGAGCACCGTGGACCTCGGCAAGAAAAAAATCCTCGTCTACAACGACCTCAAGGTGACTTTCCTCAACGGCCGGGTCAGCGACGTGCAATAGCAGCACGCTTCCTCCAAGCCTATGAATGCCCCATGGGAAGCCGCCGAAAGGCGGCTTCTTTGATTGCGGACAGGGGCCTCACGGCGTCCTGAACCGGTGGTAGCGATCGGGGGGAATGCCGTCGTAGTGGCAGGGGTCCGGGCGACCAGGACTTGAGAAGGCCAGGATGGACCAGCGGGTGGCCCGCAGTTCGCCGTTCAGGCGATACCTGGCCCGCACCGACCAGAGGTACTCGGTGTTCGGTGCCAGGGGTTCATCGAGCCGGTGTTCCACGAAAGAAACTGGTGCTGCCGTCGGAACCCCTTCCTTTGCGTCCTCTGGGGCCGAGAGCGGCTCGGTGCGAGCTTCCAGGTTCAGGTTCAGCCGTTCGTAGACAAGGTCACCGGGCCCCCCACCCGCCGAGGACCAGATCCGCAGGTCGTACCGGATGTCCGTGATGTTGGGGAATTCAGGGTTCACCCTCGGCTCACGCGGAGCCTGAGACGGGAAGGCCTCCCACTGGAGGGCGGGAAGGACACCCTTGACCTTCGGCACCGGTCGCAGGAGATGCTCCGGCTTGCCATAGTTCCAGATCAGCATGCCCCTCATCACTTGAGACGCGAAGGTCCAGTTAGAGCAAGGTGGATTCCGATGCACGAGGCCACAGGATGAAGGCGCCCCGCTCCCTGGTTCGACCTTGAGATCCTGGATCAGGAATGCCGTATCGGTGATCACCTCAGCGGCGGCCTGCAAGGCATCCAGCAGGGCCTTGCGCAGGGGCGCCCCGCCCTCGGCGCTCCACTCGGCTAAGGTGCGGCGCCCACCCCCAACTTCGAAGGACCTGTTCTGGAACCCCTTGCCGTCCGGCTCGGACAACTGATAGGACACGTAAGCCGAAAAGGTGGTGATGGGATCGCCGCCGCTGCCACCGTGCAGTCCCCAGGAGCTGATGGCAACATCCATCCGCAGGTCCGCCGCAGCCTCGGAGTCCGCCAGCACCTTCCCGGCCATGGGCACGCGGTCGCGGACCCGGCGAGCCAGCTCGGTGGACAGGTCGATCTGATTCCGGGCCAGCACCGCCTGCATGTCCTCGACCGGCTTGGCTGAGGTGGAGGTCGCGTAGCCTACCACAGCCCCTCCAGCGGCCCCGACCACAGTGCCACCCACAACCAGGAAGGGCATCAGAATGATGCCAAGGGGCCCTGCTCTCACAGAGGCTTCGAGCCCTACCCAGGCACCTCCAACAGCCCCGTGCGCCGCGCCTTCCCCAGTCCCCTTCCCCTTGCCGACGGTGCCGCCCACCTGCAGCGTACCTTCTCCAGAGGGGGCGACCACCACCTGCACCGTGCGGACAGCCGGTCGCACCGGTGGTGGGGGAGGAGGAGACGGAAGGCTGGCGGGAGGCGGCACGCATCCCAGCGCCAGTACCAGGCCTCCCACGAAGAGTGGGCCGAAGCAGCGTCCTGGCATCGTCCTCGCGTTGGACATGCAACCCCCGCAGCAGCCCGGGTGCTTGGCCCGGGCTGCTGCGGATTATCCGACGATTTTCTTCATCCAGCCATGGGTGTCCGGCGCGAGGCCATGCTGCATATTCAGGAGGGTCTCGCGGAGTTTGGCGGCCACGGGGCCGGTCTCGCCGTTGTGGATGGTCCAATTCCCGTGGCGGGACTTCACGTGGCCAACGGGCGTGATCACGGCCGCGGTGCCACAGGCGAAGGCTTCGGTCATGCGGCCCTCCTGGATGGCGGAGCGCCACTCGTCCACGCTAATCTTGCGCTCCTCGGCGTGGAAGCCCTGCTCCCGGGCCAGCTGCAGGAGGCTGTCGCGGGTGATGCCCGGCAACAGCGTGCCCGTGAGTTCCGGCGTCACGACGACGGTCTCGCCCTTTTCCTGATAGACGAAGAAGATGTTCATGCCACCCATCTCCTCGATGAACCGGCGATGCACGGCATCGAGCCACACGACCTGGTCGCAGCCCTCACCCTGAGCCTGGCGCTGGGCCACGAGGCTGGCGGCGTAATTGCCGGCGCACTTGGCGAAGCCGGTGCCCCCGGGCGCGGCGCGGACATAGTCATCGGAAATCCAGACAGTCACGGGCTTCACGCCGGCGGGGAAGTAGGCGCCGCTGGGGCTGGCCAGGAGGATGAACAGGTACTCGCTGCTGGGACGCACGCCCAGGGCGGGCTCCGTGGCGATCATGAGCGGACGCATGTAGAGGCTCTCGCCAATGGCACCGGGCACCCAGGCCTGGTCCTGCGTGATCAGGGCCTTGGCCGCGCTGAGGAAGATCGCCTCAGGCAGCTCGGGCATGGCCAGGCGCGCGGCCGATGAGTTGAACCGTCGGGCATTGGCTTCGGGGCGGAAGCAGGCGATGCCGCCGCCGGGCTGCTTGTAGGCCTTGAAGCCCTCGAAGATGGCCTGGCCGTAATGCAGCACCGAGGCCGCGGGATCCAGCTCGATGGGCGCGTAGGCCCTCAAGACGCCCTTGTCCCAACCGCTTCCTTCCCGGTAGTGGACGACGACCATGTGGTCCGTGAAGATCCGACCGAAGCCGGGGTTCGTCATGCGCTCCGCCCGCTGTTCGGGGCTGGCGGCGTGGGCGGAAGGGCGGATCTCGATGGTGGCTTCGTTCGCGGTTGGACTCACGGCAGCTCCTTGTCGAATAGAATGACTGGTTCAGACCCGATGGACCAGATGGCCGAGCCGCGCGATGGCGTCCCGGGTGGTTGCCGGGTCGTGGGTGGAGAAGTTCAGGCGGAGGCAGTTGGTGCCTCGGCCGTCGGCGAAGAAGAGCGGTCCGGGAGCGAAGCCGAGGCCGTGCTGCAGGGCATCGCGATGCAGATCCAGCGCCGAGAATTCCTCGGGCATCACCACCCAGAGGTGCATGCCGCCCTTGGGTTCGGACACCTGGGTGCCCGGCGGGAAATGCTCCGCCAGGGCCTCGACCATGGCGTCGCGGCGTTCCTTGAGGGCGCGACGGAGCCGGGCCAGATGGCGGCGGAAACCACCGTCATCGAGGAACCGCGCCACCACCGCCTGCATGAGGGGCGGCTGGGCGATGGTCTGCACTTCCTGGATGGGCGCCATGCGGCGCAGCAGATCGTGCTTCGCGATGAGGTAGCCCAGGCGGAGGCCCGCCGCCAGGGACTTGGAGAAGCTGCCCAGGTGGATGATGTGGTCCGCCCCTTCGAGCCTGCGGAAAGGCGGCAGAGAGCTGCCGGAGAACCGCAGGTCGCCATAGGCCGAATCGGTCACCAGGAGCACGCCGTGCACCCTCGTCAGCGCCAGCACCCGCTCCCGGCGCGCCTTGGACTGGGTCATGCCGGTGGGATTGTGGAAGCTGGGCACCGTGAAGAGCAGCTTCGCCTCGCTGCGCTGGAGGGCCGAGGCCAGGCGATCCGGGTCCAGGCCCTGCCGGTCCACGGGCACGGGTACCGCCTCCCGGCCCAGGGCTCGGATGAGCGCGAGGATGCCCACGTAGCAGGGGCTTTCCACCAGTACGCGGTCCCCCGGCACCGTGAAGGATTCCAAGGCCAGGGCCAGCCCCGACTGGGCACCCGGCAGAGCCCGGATGCCCCAGCCCTCGTCGATGGGCTCGCCCTCGGTGGCCAGCCAGCGGCCCACGGCGTCCAGGTAGGGCGCGAACCCTGCGGGCGGGGAATAGACCCAGGCTTCGGAACCGAGTTCCTTCAGCACCTGGGCGGTGAGCCGCCGCAACTGCTCGCCCGGGACCAGGTCGGAAGGAATGAAGCCGGCGGAAAAGCTCACCAGGTGGCGGTCCTGCACCCGCTCCAGGGTCTCACCCAGCCAGGAGCCCAGCTCGCCATCGTGGACCAGCAGGGACGAGCCCTCGAAGGGGAACTCGCTGCTGGCCCGCAGGCCCGAGGCCTCCGGCAGCCTCGGCGAAACGAAGCTGCCCCGGCCCTGCACGGTCTGGATCCAGCCGGTGCGCTTCAGGCCCGCGATGGCCTTCAGCACGGTGAGGCGGTGAACGCCCCAACGCTGGGCCAGCTCCGGCACAGCGGGCAATCGGGAGCCCGGGCGCCACTCGCCCTCCTGGATCAGGCCGCGCAACCGCCGCTGCAGCTGCAAATAGAGGGGGCTGGACGCGCCGGGATCGAGGGTGGGATCGAGAGCCATCTCCATCAGGATCGGCCGAAATGTCAGACAAATCAAAAAAATCGAAACACAATTCACAGCCTGGGACAGACCATGTGGTCCCGAATCCCAACAATAATCGATTCCATAGACGACCCCAGACCGGACAATCGTCTTCCCCCGGTGCTAACCTCAGACCCTCGCCGGAGGCCAGTTGTGAGCCACTCCAAGAGACTTGCCATCCTCGTCGGCGGAGGGCCGGCGCCGGGGATCAATAGCGTCATCAGTGCCGCCACCATCCGGGCCAACCTCGAAGGCGTCGAGGTGTTGGGCGTCAGGGACGGCTTCGAATGGGTCATGCAAGGGGACATCAGCCATGTCCAGGTCCTCGACATCGACGAGGTGAGCCGCATCCACTTCCGGGGCGGGTCCTTCCTTGGCATCTCCAGGGCCAATCCCACCCGGGATCCCCAGCATCTGGAGAACGTGGTGATTTCCCTGCTCCGCCTGAACGTCTCCATGCTCATCACCATCGGCGGAGACGATACGGCCTACTCGGCCATGCGGGTGGAAGAGAAGGCCGGTGGGCGCATCCACGTGGTACATGTGCCCAAGACCATCGACAACGACCTGGACCTGCCCCCATCGGTGGACACCTTCGGCTTCCAGACCGCGCGTCACATCGGCGTGGACATCGTGAAGAACCTGATGGTGGATGCCCGGACCACGTCGCGCTGGTACTTCGTCATCGCCATGGGCCGGAAGGCGGGGCATCTGGCACTGGGGATTGGGAAGGCCGCCGGCACTACCCTGACACTGATCCCTGAGGAATTCGGGAGCGGCAAGATTCGGCTGAAGACCCTGGTGGACACCCTGGTGGGTGCCTACATCAAGCGCCTTTCCTATGGCCGCCGGGACGGAGTGGCCATCCTGGCGGAGGGGCTGATGTTGTCCATTGCCCCCGAGGACCTGGCCCAGTTGGAGGGGGTCGAGCGCGATTCCCACGGAAACCTGCGCCTTGCGGAGGTGAACCTGGGGGAGATCCTGAAGGCCCAAGTGCAGAGTCGTCTGCAGGGTTTCGGCATCAAGTCCACCATCGTGGCAAAGAACATAGGATACGAACTGCGTTGCGCCGATCCCATCCCCTTCGACATGGAATACACACGGGACCTGGGCTATTGCGCGGCCAAAGCGCTGCTCTCCGGCGGCAACTCCCTGATGGTGTCCATGCAGGGCGGCCACTTCGTGTCGGTGCCGTTCTCGCAGATGTTGGATCCCAATACCGGGAAGGCGAGGCTGCGCCTCGTGGACATCCACTCCACCCGCTACGCCATCGCGCGTCGCTACATGATCCGCCTCCGCAGGGACGACTTCGAGGATCCCCACGAATTGGCGAAATTCGCCGCCACCATCGGACTTAGCCTCCAGGATTTCCGGCGGGAATTCGAAGACCTCATCGCCGCCGAGCCCCCGCCCCTGGTTCTCAAACCAGAACTGTAGCCTTGGGCTCGCCCGTCCCCAGAGGGCCTTCGCAGACGTGTCGCTGCGCTCAATTCCACCCGGCCTCAACCCTTCTCTGTCCCGGGGCGTCCATACTGATGCACCGGAGGTTCCATGCGCGTCCTGCCCCTGTCTGCCGCCCTACTTTCTCTGGTCCTGCTTGGGGCCTGCAGCAGCTACAACGTGACTTACGACTACGACGTGACGGCCTCCTTCGCCCGCTACAAGACCTTCGACTACTACACCTCGAAGAAGGGCACCGGCGGCACCACCACCCTCATGGACAAGCGCGTAAGGGCCGCCGTGGCAAAGGAACTGCAGGCCAAGGGTTTCATGATGGAGACCAAGGCCGACCCCGATTTCCTGGTCACCTACTACCCCGTCGTGCAGAACCGGAAGGTCCGCACCAATGTCCGCACGGGCTGGGGCTGGGGCTACCGGCCCTTCTACGGCGGCGTGAGCACCACCACCAGCCAGGTGCGGAACCACAAGGAAGGCACCATCGTCATCGAGATCGTGGACTACAAGACCAACCAGATGATCTGGCAAGGTGCCGCGGCCGGAGCCCTCACCGATCTGAACAGCCCCGAGGACGCCAACGAGGTGGTACCCAAGGCCGTCCGGGATATCCTGGCCAAGTTCCCGCCGAAGTAGCCCGGAACGACTCTGGTTGCTCCTACAGTGAGCGCTTCAGCAGGCGCCCCAGTTCACCCACGAACCCGCGGCGGAAGAGCAGCACGCAGATCACGAAGATCCCGCCGATGATCACCGTGATCCAGGCGCCGACTGAGGTCAGCTCGGACTGGAGGGTCACCACCGTAAAGGCTCCGGCCAGTGGACCGAGCACCGTGCCGACGCCGCCCAGCAGGGTCATCAGCACCACTTCCCCGGAAGTGTGCCAGCTCACATCGGTCAGCGAGGCCAACTGGAAGACCAGCGCCTTGGTCGCGCCCGCCAGCCCGGCGATGGCCGAAGAGATCACGAAGGCCATCAGCTTGAAGCGGTCCACCTTGTAGCCCAGCGAGACGGCCCTCGGCTCGTTTTCCCGGAGGCCCTTCAGCACCTGGCCGAAGGGCGAGTGGATGGTCCGGTAGATGATCCAGAAACCGAGGCAGAACACGGCGAACACGAAGTAGTAGAGGTTGAGCGCGAGCGGCTTGCCGCCCACCACATGAACCCGATTCAGGTCGATCAGCCCGAACAGGAAGCCCCGGGGGATGCCCTGGAGCCCGTCCTCCCCGCCCGTGAAGGGGGCCTTCAAGGCGATGAAATAGACGATCTGGGCGAGGGCCAGGGTGACCATGGCGAAGTAGATGCCCTGCCGCCGGATGGCGAGGCTGCCGACCAGATAACCCAGCAGGGCCGCGAACAGAGTGCCTCCCAGGATCCCCAACTCTGGGGTCAGGCCACTGTTCCGAATGAGATGGCCGGTGATGTAGGAGGCCCCGCCGAAGAAGGCCGCGTGACCGAAGGACAGCAGCCCGGTGTAGCCGAGCAACAGGTTGAAAGCCAAGGCGAACAGCGCGAAGCAGAGCAGCTTCATCATGAACACGGGGTACACCACGAAGGGCGCCACCAGGCCGAGAACGAAGAGGAGTATCCAGACGTACCGGTTCATCTAGGACTCCCGCCCAAACAGGCCGGCCGGCTTCACCAACAGGACGATGACCATGATCAGGAAGATCACGGTGCTGGAGGCCGGCGCGTAGACGACCTTGGTGAAGCCCTCCACCATGCCCAGCAGGAGGCCCGTGACGATGGAGCCCATGATGGACCCCATGCCGCCGATGACCACGACGGCGAACACGGTGATGATCATCTCTGAGCCCATGACCGGACTGACCGAATAGATGGGTGCGGCAAGCACCCCTGCAAAGGCGGCCAGCGCAACGCCATAGCCATAGGTGAGGGTGATCATGAGCGGCACGTTGACACCGAACGCCTTCACCAGCTCCGGGTTCTCAGTCCCGGCGCGGAGATAGGAACCCAGTTTGGTCCGCTCGATGACGAACCAGGTGGCGAAACAGACCAGCAGGGAGATCGCGATCACCCAGAGCCGGTACTTGGGGAACATCATGAAACCTAGATTGACTGCCCCATTCAACGCTTCCGGCTTGGCTTCGTAGGCATCGCCGGAAACGTTGAAGTAGTTGGTGAAGACGCCCTGGATGATGAGGGCCAGGCCGAAGGTGAGCAGGAGCCCGTACAGGTGGTCGAACTTGCGCAACCTGCGGAGCATGGTCCGCTCGACCCCGACCCCAAGCAATCCCACCACCAGGGGTGCCACGATCAAGGCGGCCCAGTAGTTGAGATGGAAGTCCGGCTTCCCGAGCAGCGGTCCGAGCATGGTGTAGCCCAGGAGCGCCACGTAGGCGCCCAGCATGTAGAGCGCCCCGTGGACAAAGTTGACGATGTTCAGAAGGCCGAAGATCACCGCCAGGCCGAGGCTCAGAATGGCGTAGAAGACGCCATTGTTGAGCCCCAGCATGACCTGTGACATGACGGTCTGAAACGACAGCTCCATGATCGGATCCTTCGGATTACTAACTTGTAACGGTGGTGAGACCTACTTCTTGACCAGCGGGCTGGTGCTTTCAGAAAGCGGCATGAAGGCCTCATCGCCGGGCACGGTCTTGACGATCCTCAGGAGATCCCATTCGCCCTTGGACTCTGAAGGCTTCTTCACCTCCATCAGGTACATGTCGTGCACCATGCGGCCATCGACCCGGATCTTGCCGTGCACGGCGAAGAAGTCGCTGATGTCCATGGCTTTCAGCTTCGCCATGACCGCGTCGGGATCATCGGTGCCGACGGCCTTGATGGCCTTGAGGTAGTTCATGGTGGCGGAGTAGGCTCCCGCCTGGTCCATGGTCGGCATGGCCTTGTGGATGGCGAAGAATTTTTTCGCGAAGGCTCGGCTGGCGTCATCCCGATCCCAGTAGAAGCCAGAGGTGAACTGCATGCCCTGGGCCACGTTCAAGCCGAGGCTCTTGATGTCGGTATCGAAGATCAGGAGGCCGACCAGCTTCTGTCCCTTCTGACCGATGCCGAACTCCCGCGCCTGTTTGATCGCATTGGTGGTGTCGGTGCCGGCGTTGGCCAGGCCGATGATCTGGGCACCGGAAGACTGAGCCTGGAGCAGGTAAGACGAGAAGTCCGCCGTGGCGAGGGGGTGGCGCACCGAACCGACCACCTTGCCGCCGAGGGCGGTCACGAATTTGGTGGTATTCCCTTCGAGCGACTGGCCGAAGGCGTAGTCGGCGGTGATGAAGAACCAGGACTTGCCGCCGGTCTGGACGACGGCCTGCCCGGTCACCTTGCCGAGGGCATAGGTATCGTAGACGTAGTGGATGCTATAGGGGGTGGAGGCCTTGTTGGTCAGATCAGTGCTGGCCGCGCCGGTGTTCATGGTGATCCGATGCTTGTCGCCCGCGACTTTCTGCACGGCCAGGGCGCACCCGGAGTTCAGCAGGCCGGTGATCATGTCCACCTTCTCATTGTCAAACCACTCCCCGGCCTTGGCAGAGGCGATGTCCGCCTTGTTCTGATGATCCGCGCCGATGACCCGGATGGGTTTGCCCAGGACCGTGCCGCCGAAATCCTTGACGGCCATTTCCACAGCCACCTGCGTGCCTTTCCCGCCGAGGGTGGAGTACGGCCCGGACATGTCGGTCAGCACTCCGATCTTCACGACCCCGTCAGAGATCTTTTCGGTTGGCGCAGCGGCCATCCCGCTCGTGCCGACCAGGGCTGCAAGCAGCAGGGTTGCACGGGTAAAGGAGGTTTTCATGATGGAAGTCCTTTCCTTGAATGGACCTGGTCACACGCCCAGGTAATGGTTGAGTTTCTCCGTGTTGGACGGGAGTTCGTCCCTGGTGATCATGTCGGCGATGACGCCGCGATCGATCACGTAATGGCGGTCGGCGAGGTCCGCGGCGAAGTGGAAGTTCTGCTCGACCAGAACGATGGTGAAGCCCTTCTCTTTCAACTGCCTGATCAGCAGCCCGAGCGTCTGGACGATGACCGGAGCCAGACCCTCGGTGATTTCATCCAGCAGCAGGAGCTTCGCCCCGGTGCGGAGGATCCGGGCCATGGCCAGCATCTGCTGCTCCCCACCCGAAAGGCGGGTTCCCATGCTCTTGCGCCGCTCTTGCAGGTTGGGGAACATCTGGTAGAGCTCAGACAAGGGCATGCCGCCCTCTTTGATTACCCGCGGCAGCAACAGGTTTTCCTCCACGGTCAGGTTGGCGAAGATCCCCCGTTCCTCGGGACAATACCCGATCCCGAGGCGGGCGATCCTGTGGGTGGGCATCCCGATGGTTTCAATCCCCTTGACCGTGATTGATCCGCTGCGCCGCCCCACCAGTCCGATGATCGCCTTGAGGATGGTGGTCCGCCCGGCGCCGTTCCGTCCGAGGAGGGTGACGACCTCCCCCTCGCCCACGCTCAGATCTATACCGTGGAGGATGTGGGATTCATCGTAGAAGGCATGCAGATCCTTGATCCGCAGCATCTCCTCAGGCATGGGCGCTCCCCATATAAGCCTCCAGCACCCGTGGATCCTGCGAAACCTCCGCGTAGGTTCCTTCCGCGAGGATGGCTCCCCGCTGAAGCACCGTGATGCGGTCCGCCAGGGTCGCCACCACCTTGAGGTTGTGCTCGATCATCAGGATGGTGCGGTTGGCGGAGGCCTTCTTGACCAGGGCGGTAATTTTTTCGACGTCCTCCACGCCCATTCCCTGGGTCGGTTCATCCAGCAGCATGAGTTCCGGTTCCAGGGCCAGGGTGGTGGCGATCTCCAGCGCCCGCTTGCGACCATAGGCCAGCTCGCCGGTGATCTCACCGCTGAACTCCGCCAGGCCCACCGACTCCAGCAGGGCCATGGCCTGCCCCTCCAGGGCGTGGAGGCAGTGGTCGCTTTTCCAGAAGTGGTAGGAAGTGCCCGTGGCGCGCTGCAAAGCCAGTCGGACGTTTTCAAGCGGGGTCAGATTGGGAAAGACAGCGGAGATCTGGAAGGAGCGGATCACGCCGCGCATGGCGATATCGGCGGGTTTCTCGCGGGTGACGTCGATACCCTTGAACAGGATCGTTCCGGTGGTGGGCGTCAGGAACTTGGTCAGCAGGTTGAACACGGTCGTCTTGCCTGCACCGTTGGGTCCGATGAGCGCGTGGATGTGTCCTTGCTCGACCTGCAGGTCCAGGCCGCTGACCGCCATGAAGCCCTTGAACTCCTTGGAGAGCTTCCTGGTTTCGAGAATGTACTGCGGCATCAGGTAAATCTCCCTGCTTTGATCAAACATCAGCCCCTGGGGTCCTTGGGTTGGAATCCGGATCAACGCTAGTGGGACATCAGGACCGGGATCGTCATTTCCCTGAGCAATTGACGGGCGACCGTCCCCAATTCCAACTTGCCATCCTTGCCGTGAGCGTAGGCGCCCGTCACCAGGAGGTCGAAACCCTCATCGCAGGCTCGGTTCAGGAGCACGTCACTCAGTGGGGCGTTGCCCGCCGATAACCTGCTGGTATGGGCTGCCACGCCGTGACGGGACAGATGGGCCCGGACCTCGGCGCTGAGGTCTTCGCCATCCGCGCCGCTGGTCTCCAGGCCATATTTGGCCAAAATTTCCACGCGCAGGGCCCGTTTCAGGATGGGAATGGCGTCGTTCAGGGCGCGCGTCGACTCGCGCCCGGCCTTCCAGGCCACGAGTACACGCTCGCCGACCGAGGCGAAGGATCCGGCATAGGGCACGATCAGCACAGGCAGGCCCGACTCCAGCACGAGGCTTTCCGGCAGGTCGAAGGGCACTCCCACGTTCGCGGAATCCCTGGAACCCTGGCCGATGACCAGCAAATCATGGCCATGGGCCTCGGCAAGGATCGTCTCGGTCATGCCGAGGACGGACCCTGAACCATCCACGCATTTCCACTGACCTTCAACACCCCCCAGTGCCACCTGCTGCTCGAACAGGTCCTGAGCCGCCAGGACCGCTGCCTCGGCAGGATACTGGTGCCTGATCACCATGAGCCCGCTCAACCGCGACTGGTGCCGCTTCGCCAAGCCTACCGCCACCTCAAGCCTGGTGGCCGAACTCACATAGTGGTCAAGGTGGACGAGAATATCTGTCAACTCCACCGATTCCTCCTGCTCAATCGGTACAGGTCGGGCTTTGGCCGCGCTTTCCTGTCGAGTCGCACGCAGTCGGCTCCGTTTGTCTGTGGGTTTGGGATTCAATGGCTCCATTTTGACCATAGCCGGCGGAAGAGGGCCAGCGAAATGGGTGGACTACCCTCCTGGGTAGCGGGCCAGACCGTGCAGGCCCCATCACGACTTGTGCTTGCTCTCCTTGATCCCCGTGGGCGCGCCGGCATCCTTCCAGGCGCTGAAGCCGCCTTCGATGTGGGCCACGGAGGTAAGCCCCATGTCCTGCACGGTCTTGGTGGCCAGTGCGCTGCGCCAGCCGGCGGCGCAGAAGAAGATGAATTCCTTCGTCTCGCCGAACACCGGTTTGAAATAGGGCGAATCGGGATCGACCCAGAATTCCAGCATCCCACGCGGGGCCGAGAACGCCCCCGGAATGATGCCTTCGCGTTCCAACTCGCGGACATCGCGGATATCGACGAACAGCACCTTCGGGTCGCCGTATTTCGCCTGCGCTTCCTTGACGGTATAGGTCTTCACATGAGCCATCGCCTCGTCGACGAGTGCCCGATACCCTTTTTTCACCGTGTCCCCCAGTGGCTTGGAAGGCCCCATTGTGAGCAGGGCCCTGCAGGGAAGACCAGCGAAAAGAGGGGCGGGCCACCTGCCCCGGAGCGTCTGGTCTCCTCATGCGTCCTTCACAAAGGGACTGAAATTGGTCCCCTCGTCATACATATCCACCCCCTCCTCGCGCTTGAGGAAGGCGACGATGGCATAGGTGATGGGTGTGGCTGCAGCCTCGTAGAGCACCTTGAACAAGTAGCCACTTCCAACCATGACGAGGATCGTCTTCACCGGCAGCGTAAAGGCGAAGAGGCCGAAAGTGACCACCAGGCTGTCCACCGCCTGACCAGCCACCGTGCTGCCGATGGTGCGGGTCCAGAGCCACTTCCCGCCGGTCCAGAGTTTCATCTTCGCCATCACGTAGCTGTTGACGAACTCCCCGATCCAGAAGGCGGCCAGGCTCGCCAGGATGCCCCGGGTGGTCGCGCCGAAGACGATCTCGAAGGCCCGCTGGTTTTCCTTCGGCCAGGCCGGGGCCGCCGGAAGCCAGACCATGAACAGAGCGAAGAACCCCATCAGCACGTTGGCCAGGAAGGCGATCCAGATGGCCCGCCGGGCGCCGCCATAGCCGTACACCTCCGTGAAGATGTCGCCGAAGATGTAGGTGATCGGAAACAGCAACTGGGCGCCGCTGAAGATGAATGGCCCCACCTGGGTCGGCTTGGGGCCGACGAGGTTGCTGATGAGCAGCAGGACCACATAGACGTGGACCAGCAGTTCGTAGTGCCGGAAGGCGGCCAGGCGCTGGTCCCGAGCGGTGATCTTCTGCAGCAGGACTTGCAAGGCGCCTCCGGGCCGGTTGTCACAGACTACATCAACGGCCCCGGCCAGCTTCAAGGAGGCCAGAAGGCTTAGGCGGTCTAGGGTTGGTTCGTAACCGCCTCAGGCGGCTTTTGCTTGAACTCCACCTGGGCTTTCTCACGACATTCGGGGCAGATGCCATGGCTGATCTTGGCGCCCTTCTGTAGGGCGAGATAATCCTCGATCTGGTTCCAGTAGCCCTTGTCGTCCCGGACTCGCTTGCACCAGGCGCAGATGGGGAAGAGATCTTCCAGAGTCTTGACCTCGTTTAGGGCCCGTTTGAGCGACTCGGCGATGGCCTGCTGTTCGACCAGCGCCGAATGAAAGCGATCCACGAGCCAGGCCATAAAGCCGAATGTCGTGACATCGTTACCCATGGTCCAGAAGCGATACCCCACCTGATCGTAGACGGCAGCGGTGGCATAGTTCCCGATACCCCAGCAAACGGCCCCGAGAAAGGCCGCGAGAAGCCCCCAGCGGATTCCTCCTGCCCAGGCGGCCAACGCCACCGGGAAGAGGTAGAGGTTCCCGAAGCTCAGCTGGTCCGGAGTCTTGACCTCGACCACGCAAATGGCACCCATGAAGGCCATACAGGCGATCAAGGTCTTGAACTTGGGTAGATTGTAGAAGGCATGCATGTCGGCGCGTGGTTCCCCGGGCTTGCAGTTTGCGAATGGAATGGGGTTGGTTTTGGTCGTAATTGTCCCAGTGCCGACGCAAAGGTGGACAGACATGAGTGAAGGGAGTTTATACGGACCGGCGCCCGGAGGCCATGCCATTCCGTCTGATCGAAGTGGGTCGGGGGCGTTAAACTGGAGGTTCATCCTCAGGAGTCCCCCATGGCCCAGATCACCCTCAAAGGCAACCCCATCCACACCAGCGGCGATCTGCCGAAGGTCGGTTCCCACGCCCCAGCCCTCACCCTCGTCCGCACCGACCTCTCCGAGATCTCAGGCAAGGACCTTGCCGGCCAGCGGGTGGTGCTGAACATCTTCCCCAGCCTGGACACGCCCACCTGCGCGGCCAGCGTGCGCAAGTTCAACGCCCGGGCCAACGAGAAGCCCAACACGACGGTCCTCTGCGTGAGCGCCGACCTGCCCTTCGCCCAGAAGCGCTTCTGCGGCGCCGAGGGCCTCGACAACGTGGTCCCCGCCTCGACCTTCCGGAACACGGACTTCGGCCAGGCCTACGGCGTCACCCTGGTGGACGGCCCCCTGAAGGGCCTGCTGGCCCGGGCCGTGGTGGTGGTGGATGGCGCGGGCACGGTGGTCCACACCGAGTTGGTCCCCGAGATCGCCCAGGAACCCGACTACAACGCGGCGCTGGCGGTTTTGTAGGGGATAGAAATTCACCACGAAGACAGAAAGACCACGAAGAAGACAGGATTGTCTTCCTTTGTGGTCTTGGTGGTCTTCGTGGTTAATACTGTTGTCTGATTATTCGATCCTATCCATCTTCCGCAGTTCTGGCACTCTCCAGGCGGTGGTGGCCACCACCAGTAGGGTCATGCAGCCGCCGAAGACCACCGAGGGCACCAGGCCCATGAGGCGCGCGGCCAGACCGCTTTCGAAGGCGCCGATCTCGTTGCTGGAGCCTATGAACACCTGGTTCACGGAGGACACGCGGCCCAGCATGTGGGCGGGTGTCACCATCTGGAGCAGCGTGGAGCGGAGCACCACGCTCACGTTGTCCACGGCCCCGCTGGCGACCAGGAGGAGCAGACTCAGGGAAAAGCTGTGGCTGAAGGCGAAGGCGATCATCGTCACGCCAAAAGCCGCCACGCAAAGGAGCAGCGTCCGTCCTGCCCGGCGCATGGGCGGGAGATGGGCCATGGTGAGCCCCATGAGCACCGAGCCGATGGCCGGCGCGGCGCGCAGGGCGCCCAGGCCCTGGGGACCGGTCTGCAGGATCTCCTTGGCGAAGACGGGCAGCACGGCCACAGCTCCGCCGAACAGCACGGCGAAGAGGTCGAGGCTGATGGCCCCCAAGAGCAGCTGCTGTGAGAAGACGAACCGGAGTCCTTCCCCGAGGCTCGCGAAGATCGAACCCTCGCTGGGTCGGACTGGTTTCGGGACGTAGTGGATGAGCAGCATTCCGATGCCCCCCGCCAGCAGCAGGGTCAGCACGCAGGCATGGGCCGCCACCTGGCCCCGCCACGCATAGACGAGGCCGCCCAGCGCCGGGCCGAGCACCATGCCCGCATGGAAGACCGAGATGCGCCAGGTGGAACCGTTGGCATAGCGTTCCCTTGGCAGCAGATCCGTGCCCAGGGCCAGGTTGGCGGGACGGTAGAAGGCCCGCACGAGCCCCGTGAGGAAGATGATTCCGTAGATGGGCAGCACCGACTTGGATAGGGGCCCCATCAGTGACTGCCAGGTGAAGAGACACAGCAGGGCGGAGCAAACCGCCAGACTCAGGATCGAGGCCAAGCAAAGGCGGAGCCGGTTCAACCGGTCCGCCGCGTGGCCGCCGAAGAGCGCCACGCCGAGGAAGGGGACAGCCTCTGAAAGGCCCACCAACCCCAGAGCCAAGGGATCCCCGGTGCGGTCGTAGACTTGCCAGGCGACCACCACCCCCTGCATTTGGAGCCCCAGGGTGATGAGCCCCATCGAGGTGATGAACCTGCGGTAGTCCGGGCTCCGGAGGGCGGCGTAAGGATCGTGCGGCAGTCCGCCAGGGTCATCCGTCACAGACTACTCGTACCTCAGCGCGTCGATGACGTTCAGCTTCGCGGCCTTCAAGGCCGGCAGGAAGCCCGCCACCACCCCCACCAGGCCGCTGAAGCCGAGGCCCAGCATGACCGCCCAGGACTCGGTGACGGCCGGAATCTGGAATTTCTGGAGGATGGCGACCGTGGCGAAGGCAAACGCAACGCCGATGAGTCCCCCCAGGAGGGACAGCACGATGGCCTCCACCAGGAACTGCCAGAGGATGGCCCGCTGGGTGGCGCCCAGGGCCCGGCGCACGCCGATCTCCCGGGTGCGCTCGGTGACGCTCACCAGCATGATGTTCGAGATGCCGATGCCGCCCACCACGAGGGAGATGCTGGCGGCCACGGCCAGGAGCGCCGTGAGGATGCCCGCCTGCTGGGTCTGCATCTGCACGATGTCGTCCTGCTTGCGGATCATGAAGGGATCGTCGTCCTTGGGGGCGGTCTTCATGCGCTGGCGCAGGAGGGCCGTGATCTCGGTCTGGGCCGATTCGGCCTTCCCGTCCTGGGCGCTCACCATGATCCGCTGGATCTTGTCGCGGCCCATGATCTTGCGCATCACCGTGGTGTAGGGCGCCACGATGAGATCATCCTGGTCGCCGAACATGCCCGCGCCCTTCTTCTCCAGCACGCCCACCACGATGAAGGGCAGCGGCCCCACGCGCAC
>CAIQPH010000266.1 GCA_903873655.1 uncultured Holophagaceae bacterium
TCTCCAACGCCTCCTGCACCACCAACTGCCTGGCGCCCGTGGCCAAGGTGCTGAACGACAACTTCGGCATCAAGCGCGGCCTGATGACCACGGTGCACGCGGCCACGGCCAGCCAAATGACGGTGGACGGGTCGTCCCGCAAAGACTGGCGCGGCGGACGCGGCATTTTGGAAAACATCATCCCCAGCAGCACTGGCGCGGCCAAGGCCGTGGGCAAGGTCATCCCCGAGCTGAACAAGAAGCTCACGGGCATGTCCTTCCGCGTCCCCACTTCCGATGTCTCCGTGGTGGACCTGACGGTCGAGCTCAGTACGGAGACCACCTACGAAGCCATCTGCGCCGCCATGAAGGCCGCCTCCGAGGGCCCCATGAAGGGCGTCCTGGGCTACACCGACCAGAAAGTCGTCTCCACGGATTTCCGGGGTGAGAGCTGCACCTCGGTCTTCGACGCCGAAGCGGGCATGGCCCTGGATGGCAGCTTCATTAAGGTCGTGGCGTGGTACGACAACGAGTGGGGTTACTCCAGCAAGGTCCTGGAGATGGTGCGGGTCATCGCGAAGTAGCTGGAAGTGCCAACCCACCCTGAAAGCCCAGTCCTGACCGCCGATGTGGGCGGGACGAACCTAAACCTTGCCCTCATGGCCCCGGAAGGTTCCCGGTACCGCCTCCTGTGCAAGGCGCGGTTCAATACCCAGGAGGAGCGCTCCCTCCTTGGCCCCATCCAGGACTTTCTCGCCGCCTCTTCCGCTCCCCGCCCAGGCCGGGCCTGCTTCTCGGGGGCCGGCCCGGTCCTGGATCGCCGCCTGCACCTCACTAACGCGCCCTGGGACATCGACGGGGCGGCGCTGGAACGGGAACTCGGCATGCCGGTCCACCTGGTCAACGATTTCATCGCCCTGTCCTGCGGCGTCCTCCAGCTCGACGTGTCGGACGCCTGCCAGGTGACCGCACTGCCCCACTGCGATGGCAGCCTGCCTGTGCCAAACCCGGAGGGCCTGGTGCTGGTGGTGGGGGCCGGAACGGGGCTGGGCGTGGGTTTCGTGATCCATACAGCTCAGGGTCCACGCGCTTTCCCCAGCGAAGGGGGGCATATCGGCCTGCCGGTGTTCGATGAGGATACCCAGGCCCTCTGGCGACACCTCCAGGTGGGCCTGTCAGGGCCTCCTGGGGCCGAGATGGCCGTTTCGGGCAGCGGACTCGCTATGATCTTCCGGTTCCTGCTGGATTCCCGGCGCGTTCCCTGGACGCAGGCCGCCAAGGTCATCCTGTCCCTTCCCGATGCCGACCAGCCGGCCGCCGTGTCAGCCCAAGCCGATACGGATCCCGGCTGTGGCCGCGCCATGGCCATGTTCGTGGAGCTCTATGCCCGGGTCTGCGCCGAGCTCTGTGCCGTGTTCCTCCCCACGGGCGGGCTCTTCCTCGCCGGCGGCATCGCCTCGAAGAACGCCTCGTATTTCCTCGAGAATGGCCGATTCATGGCCCGCTTCGAACGGAACTACCTCGTCCACCTGGACCAGCTCACCCGGGCCACACCGGTCTACCTCGTTCACGACTACGACCTCAGCCTCTACGGCGCAGCCCACGCCACCGCCTACACCTCCTGAAACGTCCTGTCAGCCCAACCCGAGGTCAGGCCCGACAGACGGCGAAGCCCTGGAAGCCCTCGCCCTCCCAGCGCATGGGATGTGGTCGGAAGTGGGCCGTGGTGTTCCCCTCGGTGTCCCCGGCAGTTCCCAGGGCGGCAGGCCAAACAGCGGCTGGATGCAAGTCCGGCCGGGCCTGTGTGAGCCATTCCCGGTGGGCACCACACTCCTCGGGCAGCCAGGAACAGACGGCATAGACGAGGAGGCCACCGGAGGCGAGGCGGTCCGTGGCGGCCTGGAGCAGGCGGCGCTGGAGGCCGACCAGCCGGGGCAGGTCATCGTGCCTGAGCCAGGGCCACTCGGGGTGCTTCTGCAGGGTGCCGCTCCCGCTGCAGGGCGCGTCCAGGAGGATGAGGTCGAAGGTGCACTCATTGCCCTCCAGCCATTCCGCGGCATCCGCCTGGATGACGCGGGCCTCAAGGCCTCGCTGCTCCAGGGTCTGGCGCAGGCGGGCGGCGCGCCTTGGGTGCACTTCCAGCGCCGTGAGTGTGGCACCGGGATGACGCAGCGCCAAGGTGGTGGTCTTGCCGCCGGGCGCTGCGCAGGCATCCAGGATGCGGGTGACGGTCCGATCCCAGGCATAGGCCAGCAAAGCCTGGGAGCTGCGGTCCTGCACCATGCCCCCCGCCGATTCGAGCCAGGGGCGGGGGAAGGGGGCCCCTTCCGCCAGGGCCAGGCAACCCGGAAGCTCCGGTACCGGCAGCAGGCCCTCGGGCGCCTCCCCCTTGAGCAGGAAGAAATCCGGGCGTGGGGGTTGCTGAAGCCGGGCCCAGAGGGCTTCGAGCTCGCCTTCGGCATGATGCGGGGCAAGGGCCGCCACCAGGGCGCGCTCGGCGGCGGGGCTGCGATCCAGGGCGGCGGGCAGGGCGTCCAGCTCGACCGCCAGGGCTGGCCGGTCCTTGGCGGCCCGGCGCAGGAGGGCGTTCACCAGGCCTTTGTGGGGCGGGAAGCCCAGGTCGCGATCCGCCGCCAGATCCACGGATTCGTTCACGGCGGCATGATCGCTGACGCCGGGTAGCCAGGCCAACTGGACCAGGCCCATGGCCAGCGCCACCCGGGTGCCCAGGGGCACGCCGCGGTCCGGATCCTTCAGCTTGGGCTTCACCCAGGCCTGGAGGCGGCCCCAGCGGCGGAGGCAGAGGCCGAGCAGGGCCAGGGCCAGCTGGGCGTCCTCGCCCAGGTCGCGGTCCCAGATGTCCGGGACGCGGCCGCCTTCCCCAAAGACCTCATGCAGGGCGTGGGCGACATGGAGGCGGGCAGGGGTGGGCATGAGACTCCGGAGGACCAGCACCCAAGGTAAACCGGACCGGACCGGGGCGGCGGATTTGGTTGCGCCTCACTCCTCTTTGATGCGATGGCCGGCCCCCAGGAGTGCCTGCCGCGCCTGGTCGAGCTTCTGTTCCTTCACGAACACGTAGTCGGTGTCATAGGTGGACACGGCATAGATGGACACACCCGCCCTGGCCAGGGGATCGGCCAGGGAGAGCAGGATTCCCGTCAAGGAGAAGTCGAGGGGGCCCGCCACTTTGAAGGCGCGCCATCCCTTCTCCTGCTTGACGCCCTCGGGCACCTGTCCTTCGGGGCACAGGACAGACAGCTCATCCCTGGTGCGGGTTACAGAAACAAAGGCGCCGCCCTCCAGAGCCCAGGCTGGGACTTTCGCCTTCGGGGCAAGTCGGCACACGGTGAACCGCCCCTTCAGGAGGGCCAAGTCCATCTTGGGTGGATTCGGCTCTCCTCCCAGCAGGCCAGTCACGGTCATGAGCAGGATCCCGATGAGTGCTGCGACTGATTTGAGACGCATGGTGCCTTCCTCCTGTCTGCGTGATGAATGGATGTGGGCACTTCGCTCGATTATTACCGAGCCCAACAGGGCAGTGGGCTTGAAGCAAGAGCCAGGGCCTATGGCATCCTGTCGGCAGGCATCTTGAGGAGCTTTCCGTGGCCCACCACTATCCCCTTCAGCTCAACTGGACCGGCAACACCCTCGACGGCACCTACAACCGCAACGCGACCGTCTCGAATCCCGGCAAACCCGCGCTATCCGTCAGCAGTGCCCCGGAATACGCAGGGGATCCCAGCTGCTGGAATCCCGAGGATCTGCTGGGCTCAGCGCTCGCCACCTGCCACATGCTCACCTTCCTGTCCCTCTGTGCGAAGACCAAGGTGGAGGTGTTGGCCTACGAGGACCATGCGGAAGCGGTGCTGGACACGGTCGACAAGGTCACCCGCATCACCCAGGTCCACCTGCGACCGGTGATCCGCGTCGCCCGGGGCACCAGCATGGCCAAGGTGGTGGAGCTGTTCGGGAAGGCCCACAAATACTGCTTCGTAGCCAATTCCGTCACCTGCGAGGCGATCTTGGCGCCGCGCGTGGTCGAGGCGTAGGAGGCCTTCGTGCGCTGTCCCTTCTGTGGGCATCTCGAAGACAAGGTGGTGGACTCCCGGGAATCCCGCGAGGGCGACTCGATCCGCCGCCGCCGGGAATGCCTGTCCTGCGCCCGGCGCTTCACCAGCTATGAGCGGGTGGAGGAGGTGCCCCTGGTGATCCTCAAGAAAGACGGGCGCCGGGAGCCCTTCGACCGGCAGAAGCTCATGAAGGGCCTGCTGCTGGCCTGCCAAAAGCGGCCTGTGTCGCTGGCGCGCATCGAAGACCTAGTGGGGGACATCCAGGCCCGGCTCATGGAGCGGCCCGATCGCGAGATCCGCAGCCGCGAGTTGGGTGAATTGATCATGGACGAGCTGAAGGGCCTGGATCAGGTGGCCTATGTGCGCTTTGCCAGCGTGTACCGCGATTTCAAGGACCTGCCGGATTTCGTGCGGGCCCTGGAGGGCCTTATGCACAAGGAAGCGGCTGGGGGCTCGGATCCGCCCCCACGAGTCAAGCCTTCCGCGCCGGTGACAGAACCCAGCACAGCCGTGGCTCGAGCCCTGTTTCCCACAGAAGCGGAGTCCACGGCCAAAAGGACGCGCAGGAAGTAGCGCTATCCTGGGAACCGAGGTTTTCCCGTGACCGATGATGTCCTCCTGCCCCCGCCGCCCGACGAAACGCCCAAGCTGCCCGAAGAACTGCCGGTGCTGCCGCTGCGGGACGTGGTGGTTTACCCCTATGTGATCCTGCCCCTCAGCATCAGCCGCGAGAAGTCCATCTGCGCCGTGGATACGGCCCTGGTGGAGAACCGCATGATTCTGCTGCTCTCCCAAAAACAGACAGAGATGGACAATCCCCGCCCCGAGGACCTCTACCAGGTGGGCACGGCGGCGCTCATCATGCGGGTCCTGAAGCTCCCGGATGGCCGCATCCGCGCCCGGGTGCATGGCCGCCAGCGGGTCCGGGTGGAATACTTCACCGAAACGGAGAACCTCTTCAAGGCCAGGGTGGAACCCCTGGCTGAACCCGAGATGAAGTCGCCTGACCTGGAGCAGGACGCCCTGCTGCGCAGCGTGAAACAGACCCTGGAGAAGGCCGTGGCTCTGGGCAAAACGCTGCCCCAGGAGGTGCTGGTCATCGCCAGCAACCTCGACAATCCCGGCCGCCTGGCGGACCTGGTGGCGTCCAACCTGGACCTCAAGCTGCAGCAGACCCAGGAAGTGCTGGAGATCGCCAACCCCGGCCTGCGCCTGAAGCGCGTGAACGAGTTGCTCCAACGGGAGATCCAGCTGCTGGAGGTCCAGCAGAGGATCACCATGGAGGCCCGCGGGGAGATGGACAAGAGCCAGCGGGAGTACTATCTCCGGCAGCAACTCAAGGCCATCCAGCAGGAACTGGGTGAAGGCTCCGAGCTGGCAGAGGAGATTACGGCGTTCCGGGACAAGCTGGCGAAGATGAAGGTGCCAGAGGAGCCCCTGGTCGAGATCGAGCGCAACCTGAAGAAGCTGGAGCGCATGCATCCGGATTCCAGCGAAACCTCGGTCACCCGGACCTACCTGGAGTGGATGACCGAGCTGCCCTGGGGCATCCAGACCGAAGACAATCTGGACCTTGAGCAGGCCCAGACCGTGCTGGACGAGGATCACTTCGGCCTGCCCAAGATCAAGGACCGCCTCCTGGAGTTCCTGGCGGTGCGCAAGCTGAAGCCCGACCTGCGCGGCACCATCCTCTGCTTCGTGGGACCGCCGGGCGTGGGCAAGACCAGCCTCGGCAAGTCCATCGCCCGGGCCCTGGGCCGCAAGTACGCGCGTATCTCACTGGGCGGCGTCCATGACGAGAGCGAAGTCCGCGGTCACCGCCGCACCTATGTCGGCGCCATGCCGGGCCGGATTGTGCAGGCCCTCCACCAGATCAAGAGCATGAACCCCGTGATCATGCTGGACGAGGTGGACAAGATCGGCCGCGACATGCGCGGCGACCCCAGCGCCGCCCTGCTGGAGGTGCTCGATCCCGAACAGAATCACACCTTCCGGGACCACTACCTGAACGTGCCGCTGGACCTCTCCCAGGTCCTCTTCCTGGCCAACGCCAACGAGCTGGAACCCATCCACCCGGCTTTCAGAGACCGCATGGAGGTCATCTACCTCAGCAGCTACACGCTCGAAGAAAAGATCGGCATCGCCGAGCGGCACCTGATCCCCAAGCAGCTGGAGAAGCACGGCGTGACTCGGCAGCAGGTGTCCATTCCGAAGAAGGCCCTGAAAGCGATCATCACGGGCTACACGCGGGAGGCCGGTCTGCGCCAGTTGGAGCGCGAAATCGGCGCCGTCTGCCGCAAGGTGGCCCGCCGGGTCGCGGAGAACAGCCTGAAGAAGAGGCTCACCTTGAACGACGTCAGCATCCATGAGCTGCTGGGGCCCGTGAAGTTCCTCCAGGACGAGCGCCTGAAGGCCCCCCGGGTGGGCGTGGTCACGGGCCTGGCCTGGACCGCTGCGGGCGGAGATGTGCTCTTCGTCGAGGCCCTCAAGATGCCGGGCAAGGGCCTGCTCACCCTCACGGGCCAGTTGGGCGACGTGATGAAGGAAAGCGCCCAGGCGGCACTCAGCTACATCCGAAGCCGGGGCGATGCCTTCCAGATCGACCCCGAGGTGTTCCAGAAGCAGGACATCCACATCCACTTCCCCGAAGGAGCCATCCCCAAGGACGGCCCCAGCGCAGGGCTGGCCATCGCCACCGTGCTGCTCTCGGTGCTGAAGGGTGTCCCCGTGCGGAACACCCTGGCCATGACGGGGGAGATCGACCTGCGGGGCGAGGCCCTTGCCATCGGCGGCCTGAAAGAGAAATCCCTGGCAGCCCTGCGGGTGGGCATCAAGGACATCCTCATCCCCCACGCCAACCAGAAGGACCTGGAGGAGATCGATCCCGAACTGCGCGAGCAGCTGCGCTTTCATCCCGTAAAGCACGTGGAAGAGGTTTTCGAGCACGCGCTGGTGGGCTGGAAACGACCCGAGGCTGCCAAGCCCGTTAGGAAACGATAGGAAAAAACTGGCCTCGTCCTCCAATTGGCTTACCCTGGTCCCGGGGGGAGTCCTATGCTTGCCGAAGCCTTCACCCTGGTGATCCAACTTCCGCCCATGGCCTTCGGACCGCCCCTGCCTCCACCAGCCTTCGCTCCCCCCAGGGCTCTGGTTTGCCCCATCCGGGAACTTGGCCGGATCCAGGAGCCCACACCTCCACACCTGCTTAGCTTCAATGCCTCCGTGGATCCCCGCCTGCTGGCGTTGGCCCCGGATCGCTTTCTGGTCAACCGGCCCGTGGACATCCTGCTCTTGCTGGCCGCCGCCTATGCGGGACGGGCCACCTGGGACACCAGTTCCTGGCCTGAAGGCGTGTGGCGGGGCACGGGTGCGGTCACGCCCGTCCTGATTCCACCCATGGCCTTGCCCTCCTGGGGCACACATCAGCCATAGGGGCTGGAACGGGATAAGCAATACCATCGATTATTCCGTTCCAGCTCCTTGGTTCCACGTGGAACACCCGGCCCTCAGAGCGTGTCTTAAAATTCCCACGAGTCGCGCTGGGAGCGCCGGGCGAGTATGGCTAGGAGAGGGCCCGTTGGCATGGAGGTTCCATGTTGAGGGCCATGGACGACGCCAGGCGAAGCCCGCCGCCCCAGCCCAGTGGGACGGGGTCAGCCGCGTGCCCAGCGGCGTCACCGCGCTTGAACGATGTCCCGCATCGCCCTGCGCGCGCTTCCTGGCTGGATCGCGCGGCTGACCGCCGTCGCGACTCGCGGGAATTTTAAGACACGCTCTTGGGTAGACTGGACCTTCGCGAGGTGTCCGTGGGTCTGCTTGGTGGCCTGTTCAACCAGTTCAAGAAGGGTCTGAAGCGCACGCAGGAGCTGGTGCTGGCGCCCATGGGTCGACTGCTTGGGCTGAGGCGCCTCGACGAGGCCCAATTGGGGGAACTGGAGGACCTGCTGCTGCAGGCGGACCTGGGCGTCAAGGCCGTGGACGTCCTGATGGCGAGGCTCCGCACGGAACTGAAGGGCGGCGCCGACATCGATCCGAAGCGCGTGCTCAGGGAGGAATTGTTGCGCCTCCTGCGTCAGAACCCAGCCCAGCCCTTCAGGGCAGATGGCACGCAGGTGGTGCTCCTGGTCGGCGTCAACGGCGTGGGCAAGACCACCACCCTGGGTAAGTTGGCGGCCTACCTCAAGGCCCGGGACGAAGCCGTGCTGGTGGTGGCCGGCGACACCTTCCGCGCCGCCGCCATCGACCAGTTGGAACTTTGGGCTGAGCGGGCCGGCGTGCCTGTCATCCGGAACCAGATGGGCGGCGATCCGGCGGCCATCGCCTTCGACGGTGCCACCAGCGCCAAGGCCAAGGGCACACCCTGGGTGCTCATCGATACGGCGGGACGATTGCACACCAAGGACCACCTCATGAAGGAACTGGACAAGATCCGGCGCAGCCTCCAGAAAGTGATTCCCGAGGCACCCCATCGGGTGCTGCTGGTGTTGGACGCCACCACCGGGCAGAACGGGTTGGTGCAGGCCGAAGCCTTCGCCCGGACCGCCGGCATCACGGATCTGGTCCTCACCAAGCTGGATGGCAGCGCCAAGGGGGGGGTGGTGGTACCCATCATGGAACGCCTGAAGCTCCCCATCGCCTTTGTCGGCGTGGGCGAGGGCGTGGACGACCTCGTCCCTTTTGATGCCGAGGCCTTCGTGGATGGCCTGCTCGATGTCTGACCTGCTTCTCACGCCCGAGGTCGCCTGGGCCCTGGCCACCGGCGGTCCCTGGCCTGATCCTGAGAACCTGCAAGGCGACGCGCGATTCATGGCCATGGCGCTCCGGGAGGGACTGAAAGGGGTGGGTCTCGCCAGCCCCAATCCTCCCGTGGGTTGTGTCCTCGTCAAGGCAGGCCGGGTCATCGGTTCAGGCGTCCACACCCGAGCCGGCGATCCCCATGGGGAAATCATGGCTTTGCGCGATGCCGAGGCCAGGGGCGAGGATCCCAAAGGTTCCGATGCCTTCGTCACCCTCGAGCCCTGCTGCCACCACGGCCGAACTGGCCCTTGCACCCTCGCCCTGATCCAGGCCGGCGTCGCCCGGGTAGTGGTGGGCGTCCGCGATCCCAACCCCCGGGTGGACGGCGGTGGTCTGGCCATCCTGAGAGCCCAGGGGATCGCCGTCGAAGAGGGCACCCTGGGCGAGGCTTGCGCCCGTTTTCATGCCCCTTTCTTCAAGCTCATCCGCACCGGACTGCCCTGGGTGACCCTCAAGCTGGCCCTGGGTTCAGATGGGTCTCTTGGGCCCATCGGCAGGTCCACCCAGGTGACTCCTCCCGACGTCCAACAGCTGGCTCATGCCCTCAGGCGGGCCTCGGAGGCCATCGTCGTGGGCCGACACACCATCGCGGTGGACGACCCCCAGCTCACCGACCGCTGGCAAGCCCCCGCCACCCCTCACCGCAGTTTCGCCCGGGTGGTCCTGGACGAGGATGGGCTGCTGCCCGCCAGCGCCCGGGTATGGGTTCCAGTGGCCGGACAGCCCGTGTTCCGGGCCGTGACCGGCGATCCGGTACCCCTGCGGGGCGTGGAGGACCTGCACCTGCCACCGGAGGGCCGGGGCTGCAGCCTGCGCCACCTGCTGTATGAACTCGCCGCCCTGGGCGTGGGACGCGTCCTGGTGGAAGGCGGGGGCACCCTCGCCGCTGGATTCCTGGCCCAGGGCCTGGTAGACGAATTCCATCGCTTCCAGAGCGATCTCCCGGCCGCTGGGCCGGCCTTGACACTATCCATTCCAACCAATTGGCGGATGGAGGCTGCCATCCGTTGGTCCACGGGATGCTGGGAAGCCTGGCGATAGCCCCAGGATTGGGCTCAGCCCCCGCCCACCAACCGCACCACCTCCAGACAATCCATCTCCTTCAGGGGTGTGGCGGGGTGGTCGGCGCGGCGGATGACCTCGCCATTCAGCTCGACGGCACTGCCGAAGGCCGGCAGATCCAGCCAGGCGATCAGATCGGCCACGGTGGCCAAAGGCCCCGGCACCTCGCGGGTTTCGCCGTTGATCCGCAGCTTCACCGGGCCTCCGCAGCGGCCTGGAAGCCTGCTTCAAGATCAGCGATGAGGTCGGGTTCATCCTCGATGCCCACCGAGAAGCGCAGCAGGCCGTCCGTGATGCCCAGGCGAGCCTTCACCTCAGGGGGCGTCTTCAGATGGCTCATGCTGGCGGGATGCTGGATGAGGCTCTCCACTCCCCCGAGGCTCACGCCCCGGGTGATGACCTCCAGGGCCTCGCAGAAATACTGACCCGCCAGGAGTCCCGCCCTCAATTCGAAACCCAGCATGGCTCCGAACCCCTTCTCCATCTGCTGGAGAGCCACGTCATGACCTGGGTGGGTGGGCAGGCCCGGGTAATCCACCCGTGCCACCTGGGGCTGCCATAACAGCCACTGCGCAAGGGCCTGGGCGTTGTCCGAGGCGCGGCGCATGCGCAGGGCCAGGGTTTTCAAGCCCCGATGCAGGAGCCAGGCCGCCATGGGATCCAGGGTCGGGCCCAGGAGCTTAGCCAGGTGCCAGCAGGCCACCACATCCGCCTCACAGCCAGCAAGGACGCCAGCCACCACGTCGGAATGGCCCGCCAGGTACTTAGTGGCCGAGGCCACGCTGAGGTCGATGCCGAAGGCCAGGGGCCTGGTGTGGATGGGGCTGGGGAAGGTGTTGTCGGCCACGGTGCGGATGCCCCGGCGTTTGCCGATCGCCGCGACACCAGCCAGATCCGTCACGGCCAGGGTGGGGTTAGACGGGGTTTCCACCCAGATCATGCGGGTTTCGGGGCGGGTCGCGGCCTCCCACTCCCCCAGGTCCAGGGTGTGCTGCACCCACGTGACCTTCAGCCCCCGCTCTGTTTCCCACCTTCGTAGGAGCTGTTCCGTGCCCAAATAGATGGCGGCCGGGGCCACCAAGTGATCGCCCGGTTTCAGGAAGGCTTCCAGGACGAGCGCGATTGCCGCCATGCCGGAAGCCGCCACCAGGGCCCGTTCCGCACCTTCCAGTTCCGCCAGCACGGCTTCCACCTCGCTGGCGTTGGGATTGCCCCAACGGGTGTAGAAGGCGGGGGGCTCGATGCTGGCCGCAAACTCGGCGCCCTCACGGTTTTCCATGAGCTGGAAAACAGAAGTCTGGAAGATGGGGGTGGTCACCGCCCGGGTCGGGTTGAAGTGCTTCCCGGCATGGATGGCAGTGGTGGTGGGTCCCCAGGATTTAGGCATCGGCGTATGCCTCCACCCCCAGGATAGGCTCAGCGTTTCCAGAACACGATGGCCAGGGCCACGACGGCGAAGGTGATGACCACGATGAGCCGCCAGACCGTGGGCCGCTCGTCCGGCAGGTCGTAGGTCCCGTGATCTTCCATGGCCGCCCGGGTGAGTTCGTCCTCGGGCGCCGGGACCAGTCCCCGGCAATCCACACAGCGGAAAGGCTCGCCGGGGGTCAGCACCGCGTCCACCACGGAGCAACCGCACCGACTGCACACATGGACCACACCGGGATGGTAGGCCTCCAGGGCGGCAGGAATCTCATTCGTCATGAGCCAAGGATGGCGTCAAGATCAATAGTTGGCCAGCGCTTCCGACAATACTTCCTGGACAAGCCTCGCATCCAGCCTGCCCTGGCCAGCCTTCAGGGTCTGGCCCACCAGGAAGCCCTTGAGGCTCTCCTTGCCGGCCCGAATCTGGGCCACCGGGCCTGGATTGGCCGCCAGCACTTGAGCGACCAGGACCTCAATGTGGCTCCGGTCGCTCACCTGGGCCAGCCCCTTCTCGACCATGATGGATTCCGCGCTTCCACCACCCGCCAGCATGGCTGGGAAAAGCTGCTCCTTGGCCGTGCCGAACGCCAGGACGCGCGTCTCCACCAGGCGCACAAGCTCCGCCAAGGCCTCTGGCGCCAAGGGAAAGGCTTCAATGCCGGCACCACGATCATTCAGGGTTCGGCTGACCTCGCCCAGCATCCAGGCGGCGGCTCCGCGACCCGAGCCGCTCTGTTCCGCCACCGTTTCGAAGTAGTCCGCGAAGGCCGGACTCTGGGCCAGGGCCTGGGCCTCATCCAGACCCAGTCCGTAGGCTTCCCGCCAACGCTGGATCCGCCGTTCAGGCAGTTCCGGGAGAGCCCGGCGGACGGTCTCGATTTCGCCGGGATCGATCACCAGGGAGGGGAGATCCGGCTCCGGGAAATAACGATAGTCCATGGCCGCCTCTTTCGTGCGCTGGCCCCTAGTTTCCCCGATGGAAGCGTCCCACCCCCGGGTCTCCATCTGGACCGGCTCGCCCCTCTGCAGTTGGGCTGCCTGCCTGGCGATCTCGTGGTCCAGGGCCTGCCGCACGAAGCGGAAGGAATTCAAATTCTTCACCTCGACCCGAGTGCCATAGGGGGCTGCTCCCCTCCGTCGGACACTCACGTTGGCGTCGCAGCGCAGGCTTCCCTCCTCCATGCTCCCATCACAGATGCCGAGGCCCACCACCAGCCGGTGCAGGGATTTCATGTAATCGGAGGCTTCCTGTGGACTGCGGAGATCCGGGGCCCCCACGATTTCCAGGAGCGGCACGCCGGCCCGGTTCAGATCCACATGGCTGAACTTCCCATCCATGTCGTGATGGCTCTTTCCTGCATCCTCCTCGAGGTGGGCCCTCTCCACGCGGATCCGCACAGGGCCCTCCTCTCCACGGACCATGGGATCTCCGGGGATGTCCAGATGCCCGTCCTCGACGATGGCCCTGGGACCCTGGGTGATCTGGTAGCCCTTCGGTAGATCCGGGTAGAAGTACTGCTTCCGGTAGAAGGTGCTTTCTGGCTGGATGTCGCCTTCTATGGCCAGCCCCAAAACGAGGGCCATGCGCACGGCCTCCGCGTTGAGCACGGGCAGGGCGCCGGGCAGGCCCAGGCAGACCGGGCAGGTGAGGCTGTTGGGGGCGGCCCCGGTGGCGTTCCGGCAGGCGCAGAACATCTTGGACCGCGTCTTGAGCTGAACGTGCACCTCGAGCCCGATCACCGCTTCATACCCGGAATTCATCGCCGCTCCCGCATCCAGTCTATCTTGCCTGCTTCTACTTCCCGAGACAGAAGCCGCTGAAGAGGGCGTCCAAGGTGCCTTCGACCCGGTCTTCCCCGGTGAGCCTGGAGAGCAGGCCCCAGGCCCCCTGAAGCAGGGAGGCAGGCAGTTCCGGCGGACAGTCCTCGTTGAGGCTGAGGAGGAGGTCCAGCTGTCTCGCCAGGTCCCCAAGCAGTTCCACCTGACGGTCCGTCGCCAGGGCCCCCAGGCAGGTGTCCGGGGCCAGACCACCGAGCAGGCGTTCCAGTAGCGCCCCTTCCAGGGCGTCCAGGTCCCCAAGGTTGGCGGCGACAGCCACACCTGGGGCCTTTGCCACATCTGCAAAAGTCCTGACCTCCAACAGCTTGCCCTGGAACGGAGCGAGTGTGGCCTGAATCAACTCCGAGGCCCGTTCACCGGCGGGAATCAGGTGAAGGACCAGATCGGCAGACTCCAGCACGGGGCCGACCCGGGCCATGCCCAGGCGTTCGACGAGGTCCTCGGTGGCGCGAAGCCCCGCCGTGTCAAACAATCGCAAGGGCAGGCCCCGCCAGTCACAGCGCACTTCCAGGACATCCCGGGTGGTACCGGGAACATCCGTGACGATGGCTCGATCCTCTCCAGCCAGGGCATTGAACAAGGTGCTCTTCCCAGAGTTGGGGCGCCCCACCACGGCCAGGCGGAGACCGTCGCGCAGGTGCCGGCCCGCCTGTGCGCGCCCATGTTCCACGTGGAACCGGGTCCGTAGTGGTTCAAGATCTGAGACCAAGTCTTTCACATTCAAGTAGATTCGTTCATCCTCCCCATAATCTACGGCGGCCTCTGCCCGAGCCATCCAGGGGGTCAACCTGAGCCGGGCTTCGGAGATCCATCCGGGTTGGGCCCCAGACCGGGCCTGGGCCATCCGAATCTGCGTATCGGTTTCAGCCGCAATCAGATCACGCAGGGCCTCGGCTTCCAACAGCCCCTGCTTGCCATTCAGGAGGGCTCGGCGGGTGAACTCCCCGGGTTCAGCCAGACGCACGCCCAGGGTGCCAAGATGGCGCAGCAACCGCCTCACCAGAAGTGGGTTGCCGTGGGTCTGGAGCTCGACGACATCTTCTCCGGTGTAGCTGGAGGGCCCAGGGAAATAAAGCACCAGGGCCCGCTCTTCGAAACCATCCCAGCGCAGCTTCCGGAGCGAAGCCACCCGCGGCCGAGGGAGAACCACCAAGGGTGCCAGGATCCTAGCCAGACTGGGCCCCGAAACCCGCACCAGCGCCACCGCAGAGGGGAGCAGCGGGGTCGCCGGGGCACAAATGGGGGCTTGGGATAACGTGGGCAAAGGGTTTACCCCTGTTTTTCTATCTCCGGGCGCAGCCCGGAGCCTGGCTCAGTCCCAACTGGAACCCATTACCTCCGGAAGACCCTCACGGGCTTGAAGGTTCCCGTGCCTTCGCTTTCAGTGCCGAGACCCGCCTCGCGGCTGACCACCAGGTGCACCCAGCGGCGCTCCCGGGCGCTCAGGGCACCGAGGGTATGGCTGCCCAGCTCGCGGGCCTTCTCGGCGGCAAACTGGCCCATCGCCATGACCTCCTGCATGCGGAAGAGGCGGGCGCCTTTCACGTCCAGATAGGCCAGCTTCTGATCCTCGCGCTCGCCCTGGGCTTCGTGGACCAGGAACTGGAGAGCATCCAGGGCTGCTCCCCGGTTGGCGCCAAGGAAGGCTGCGTCGGGACCCGTGACAACTACCCGGTTGGGGAAGGCCTCTTCGTCTCCAGAGGGGGCAAAGCGGGCTTCCAGCGACAGGCCCAGGTGGGAACCCCAGCGGGCGATGATTTCAGGGATGGACTCCAGACTGACGCCGGCTTTCCGCATGGCGGACTCCTACACGGTGATGGGCTGGGGCTGGTAGGTCCTCATGATCCACCAGGTCTGGGCCAGGCCGATCATGTTGAACACGAAGTAGTAGACCGCGACCCCGGCGGGGCTTTGCGCAAACATGAAGGTCATCATGGCAGGCATCATCACCAGCATCATCTTGCGCTGGGCCGGGTCGCCCATGGCCGGCGTGATGGCCTGCTGGACGAACATGGAGGCCCCCATGAGCACCGGGTAGATGTAGTAGGGATCCCGGGCGGACAGGTCGGTGACCCAGCCAAAGAAGGGGGCGTGGCGCAACTCGTAGACGTTGTTCAGCATTGACCACAGGGCCAGGAAGATCGGCATCTGGAGCAGCATGGGCAGGCAGCCGCCCATGGGGTTGTGGCCGTTCTTCTTGTAGAGGGCCATGAGCTCCTTCTGCATTTCGGCCTTCTTGGTCATGTCGCTGCCGAACTTTTCGTACTTGGCCTGGAGGGCCTTCTGGTGCGGCTCGAAGTCCTTCATGCGGAGCATGGAGATGGTCTGCTTGGTGTTCAGGTGCCAGGTGGCCAGGCGGATGATCACCGTGAAGATCACGATGGCCCAGCCCCAGTTGCCCACCAGGGCGTGGACCTTCTTCAGGATCCAGAAGAGCAGGTGCGACACCGCGCCAAAGAACCCGTAGTCGATGACCTGGGTGAAGGGTTTCTCGAAGGCCAGGAGGGGTTCATCCCGCTTGGGGCCCAGATACAATGCGGCTTCAAGGCGACCATTCTGGGGCAGCAGGTCGTAGCCCGAGGCGTCCTGGCCCGCCGGCCTGGGGAGTTTCCACAGGGCGGCGAAGTAGTGATTACGCTGGCTCTTAGAGTCCATCTCAACCCCTGCGTCCAGCCCGAGGCGCTCCGCGGTGGGGGGCAGCACTTTGCGCTTGGCGCCCAGGAAGCTGAAGAAGGGGTCGTGCAGCATCTCGGCCCAGGTCACAGCTTCGATGCCCTTTTCAGTCAAGGTGAACACGCGGCCCAGATGCTTCACAGGCTCGTCGGTGGTTGGATTCATGATGAGTTGTAGGGGGGCATTGCGAGGGGAAATGGCCTCGATCTTAAGGCTGTGGCCGTGGGCCGGCACGAAGTAGCTGAGCCGCTCCCCGGCACCATTCTCGAAGACGACCGCAGTGCCGCCCGGAGCTTGGTCCTCGTGCACCGTTTCAAACCCGGCGCCCTTCATGGCGCCGAGACCCGCAAAGGTATCCGGGAAGAATGAGGTGTTGTCCTGGCGCCAGATCACCTGCTTGAGGGCTCCCGTGGCCACCTGCCAGGTGAGGCTGAGTTCGTCAGAGGCATAGGTGTGGACGGCGGTGGGATTCGCTGCCTTGGCGTCGCCCACGGGCAGAGCGCCCGGAAGCAGGGCGGGGGTCGCCGCCACCGAGGTTGGGGCCTCGGCCGGCTTGACCACAGCCGGAGGCAGCTGCTGAACCTCGACCTTGGGGACCGGTTTGGCATATCGGGACGACAACCAGAACTGGCCGCCAAGCAGGATGATGCTGCCAATGACGAAGAGGAGGACATTGCGGTTGTTCATGGTGTATCCGTGGCGGTAAAACGACGCAGGGCCAACCGGAGCTGGCTTTCAATGTCCTGGAAGCTGATCGTGTCAAGGGGCGGCGCGGTCCGGTTGGGGCGGACCCACACTACCCACGACTGTGCGAGCAGGGGATTCACCCGGGCAAGGAAGGCCATCCTCACGCGGCGGCGAAAACGATTCCGCTGCACCGCCCCGCCTGTCTTTCGCGGGGAAGTGACCAACAGCATCGGCCCGTCGGTTTCCAGCCGGCGCCAGGCCCGGATGTCCAGCCAAGAAGCGGGCCCCAAGAGGGAACGGGGTGGTGGTGCGGGAACGGCGTGGTCCTTGTGCCGCACCGTGCGGAAGCGGCCTTTGTAGATCACGGGGTAGGCTAGAGCGCCAGGACGTGGCGGCCCTTCGCGCGGCGGCGCTTGAGCACCAGTCGGCCATTTTTCGTCTTCATGCGGCTCAGGAAGCCGTGGGTCTTCGCGCGGCGACGGTTGTTGGGCTGGAAGGTGCGCTTCATGGTTCCACCTAGGGGAGCTCCTCCGGGGGAGGAGAACGAACCTTTGAGGCTATCAGTGAATTCCTTCGGGCTCAAGGGTATTTCCACTCTCGCATCTCCGCGGTGTGATGCTAGATTGGGTTCCCCCCCGCGAACCCGGCGTCGATGGAGCGTGCGCTGCGCTTTCTATCGATGATGCGTGCGCGATCTGTTCCGCCATGATGGTGAACCCATGCGATCCGCCGATCCCACAGCCCTTTGGGACACCATCCGCCTCGGCCTGTCCAAGCAGTTGCCCGAGGCCAGCTTCAGGGAGTGGATCGCGCCCTGTGAGCCCCTGAAGATGAAGGATGGCGCGCTCTGGATCCAGGTGCCAAGCGCCGCCGCCAAGCTGTGGATCGAGCAGCAGTTGCCGGAAGAATTCAACGATGCCTTGGCGCAGGGCGGACTCGCCGACTTGCGCCTGGAATTCCACATCAACGGCACGCCCGCCGTTGAATCCGTGCCCCGCCCAAAAAAGACGTCCCCCGCAACGCCGGGCGGGGAACTGCCGATCACTGCGTTCCCCTACCTGTTCAACCGCTACACCCTTGATCGCTTCGTGGTCGGACCCGGCAGCCAGTTGGCTTTCGCGGCCGCGAAAGCGGTGGTAGACAGCTATGGCAAGGCCGCGACACCCCTCAGCATGAATCCGCTATTCATCTACGGCGGTGCCGGCCTCGGAAAGACCCACCTCATGGTTGGCATCGGAAAGGGCTTGCTTGAACGGAATCCCAAGCTGCGCGTGGTCTACCTCAAGGTCGACAACTTTTTCAATGAGCTGACCGTGGCCATCCGGGCGAAGAACACGGAACCCATGCGCAAGAAATACCAGCAAAACGACGTCCTACTGCTCGATGACGTGCAGACGCTCGGAAAGATGGAGCGCACGCAGGAAGAAATATTCCACATCCTTGAGCACCTGCTTCAGCACGGGAGACAGATTGTCATCACCTCCGACAAGCCCCCGCAACGACTGGAGGGCTGCCATGAGCGGCTCATCACCCGCTTCAAGTGGGGTTTGACCGCGGACATTCAGCCACCGGACTTCGAGACCCGGATTGCCATCCTAAAGAAGAAGCTTGAGGATGTCGATTTTCAGCATGTTCCACCCATCCCGGAGGATGTCCTCACCTTCATCGCCCACAAGGCGAAGGGGAGTGTGCGGGATCTGGAGGGTTTCCTCACGCGAGTGATTTTCCAGGCCAGTCTCATTGGAATTCCACCCTCCCTGGAGGTGGCCCACGCGGCCTTTCAGGGCCAGAGTGGGGAAGAACCCACTGCGCCGGTTCATCCGGACCGCATCTACCGGATGACCGCGGAAACCTTCAATGTATCTTTCGTCGACCTCATGAAGAAGCGTTCCCGCCAACAGGCCATTCTCGTTCCCCGCCAAGTGGCCATGTACCTCGCGCGTGAGATTGCCTCATCTCCCTTCACCGACATCGGACGTTCCTTCAATATGCACCACTCCACGGTCATGAATGCCGTGGATTCAGTTCGGGACCGCATGAAGCGCGATCCCGAATTCCACAAGCTTGTTCAGGCCCTACTGAACAGCATCCATTGATTTGATTGGCTATATTGTATTATCCACACAACTTGCGGTCTAGGGGTCCACAGTTCATTCCTGGGAGGAGGCGGGGGGTGGTTCCTTCCCTTTACTCAACAGGGCTCCAGGGCTTGTCCACAGCCTGTCCCAGGCAGTGGAACTCAGGTAGAATAGGGCTTTGACACGATTTTCCACAGGTTGCCCAGGTCCTCAGCATCATCAAGGGTGATTCATGAATCTTCAATTACATGTTTCCAAGGATCGTTTGGACCGGACTCTGGGTCTCTTGAAACACGCCCTCGATCGTCGGGTGACCCTTCCCATCCTTCAACACATCCTTGTGGACGTCCGGCCCAAAGAAGTTGTTTTGAAGGCCACGGATATGGAATTGGCCTTTGAAGCTACGGTTCCGGGCGAGGGCCTGGGTCAATGGACCATGGCTGTTCCCGGCAAGAAGTTCATCGAGACAGTGAAGGTGTTTCCCGAGGGGATATTGAGCCTGGAGTGTCCGGATGCCGGGAGTCGGCTTTGGTTGCGGGCCAAGGGGATGAATTCAGAACACAACATCCAGCCTGGTGAGGGTTTCCCTGAACTTCCGTCGCCAGGGAAGGATCTTCCAGTCGTGAAGATCCCCGTGCTTCGTTTCAAGCGGGCCATCCAACTCGGCTCTATCGCCGTCAGCAAGGACGCCACCAAACCCACGCTTTCTGCGGTACTCGTGCACTTATCCAAACACCATGTCCGGGTCGTCTCTACCGATGGGTTCAGACTTGCGGTGGCCGAGGTTCCCTGTGATACGAAACTGAATGACGACGTCCGGCTCATCGTGCCCAAACGAGCCTTGGACCTCATTCCCACACTCCTTGGTGATGAAGGGGAAGTGGAACTCTGCTGGGACGGCACGACGCTCTATCTGGATCAACCAGGCTTGAAGTTCAGCACCCGACTGGTCACCGGCAACTATCCGGCCTACGAGAAGGTGTTACCGGCTGAATTGCCCAAGCGGGTGATCTTGGACCGAGAGGTCTTCCTGCGCACCCTCCGCTTCGTGGGGCTAAAAAAGGACGACTACAACAAGAACGTGCGCCTCTTCTTCGAGTTCCCGAACCTGCGCACGGTCTTCCAGCATCCCGACGAAGGCGTGAACCAGGCCACAGTGCCATTCACGGGGGAAGAGAACCCCTTTGAATTGGCCTTCAACATCGACTACCTCACAGAGTTGCTGGAGCGGCTGCCTGGCGAGGAGGTGGTCTACCAGTTCAAGGACGAGGTGGGTCAGGGTGTATTCATGTCCCCCAGCCTTGAGGACTTCAGCTTCCGCTATGTCCTCATGCCCGTCCGCTTCGCCAATACCACCACAGCCTGAGCCTTGCCAGAGCACTGTATTCACCGAAACCAACCCAGTGAGTCTTGATGTCAGAAGAAGTCCTTAGCGCGCGCGTCCACACCCCCCTGGAATCCGATAGCTACACCGCCGACAACATCACCGTTTTGAGAGACTTGGAGGCCGTCCGGAAGCGGCCGGGGATGTACATCGGCGATACCGACGATGGCAGTGGCCTGCACCACATGGTCTACGAAGTGGTGGACAACTCCGTGGACGAGGCCCTGGCGGGCTTCTGTAAGCAGGTCGATGTGATCCTGCACGGTGATGGCAGTTGCACCGTCCAGGATGACGGCCGCGGCATTCCCGTGGACATCCACAAGGAAGAAGGCCGGAGCGCTGCCGAAGTGATCATGACGGTGCTCCATGCCGGGGGCAAATTCGACAACACCAGCACAGACGGGAAGAACGCCTACAAGGTGTCCGGCGGACTCCACGGTGTGGGCGTGTCCTGCGTGAACGCCCTCTCCTCGAAGCTCTGGCTGACGGTCTGGAAGGACGGGCAAGAGCACGCCATGACCTTTTCCCGGGGCAAGGCGGATGCGCCCCTGAGGCTGGTTGGCCCCACGGCAAGGCGTGGCACCCGGGTGCGGTTCCAGCCCGATCCGGAAGTATTCAACAACATTCTCGATTTCAGCTTCGAAATCCTCAGCCAGCGCCTGCGGGAACTGAGTTACCTCAACCAGGGCGTCCACATCCGCATCACGGATGAGCGGACCGGCGACACCCACGACTTCGTGAACGCGGGCGGCATCAGCGCCTTCGTGGAGCACTTGAACCGCAACAAGGTGGTCCTCCACAAGCCTCCGATCTACATCAAGGACGAGAAGCAGGACACCACAGTGGAAGTGGCGCTTCAATGGAACGACTCCTACCAGGAGACGCTCTACTGCTTCACCAACAACATCCGGAACCGTGACGGTGGCGCGCACCTGGAGGGCTTCCGGGCGGCCATGACCCGCGTCGTCAACTCCTATGCCGAGAAGAACAACCTGCTGAAGAGCGCGAAGGTGACCCTCTCGGGCGAGGATGTCCGGGAGGGCCTGACTGCCGTACTGAGTGCCAAAGTACCTGATCCCAAGTTTTCCAGTCAAACCAAAGACCGCCTGGTCTCCAGTGAGGTGAAGGGCATCGTCCAGACCATCGTCTATGAGAAGCTCTCCGCCTTCTTTGAGGAGAACCCCCGCGAGGCCAAGGCCATCCTGGAGAAGGCCATTGAGGCCGCCCGGGCCCGGGAAGCCGCCCGCAAGGCCCGGGATCTCACCCGGCGCAAGGGCGCCCTGGACGGGGGCGGACTGCCCGGCAAGCTGGCGGATTGTCAAGAGAAGGACCCAGCCCTCAGCGAGATCTTCCTAGTGGAAGGCGATTCCGCCGGCGGCAGCGCCAAGCAGGGCCGCCACCGCGCCACTCAGGCCATCCTGCCCCTCAAGGGCAAGGTACTCAACGTGGAAAAGGCCCGGTTCGACAAGATCCTCAGTCACAACGAGCTCCGCGTGCTCATCCAGGCGCTGGGCACAGGCATCGGCAAGGAGGAGTTCAAGGTCGAGAATCTTCGCTACCACAAGATCGTGCTCATGACCGACGCCGACGTGGACGGTTCGCACATCCGCACCTTGCTGCTCACGTTCTTCTACCGCCAGATGCCCGAGCTGGTGGAGCGCGGCCACCTCTACA
>CAIQPH010000267.1 GCA_903873655.1 uncultured Holophagaceae bacterium
GTGAGCCCCTGGAGGGCGGTTCCTCCGGCTACCCTGGAGCCTGGTGGCGCAAAGGCCAGATCCTGCGCGACCTGAGCCGCAAAGAAGAAGCCCGCCGCGCAGCCGGAGAAGCCCTCAAACTGGATCCCAAGCACAGAGGTGCCAAGGAACTCATGGACAGCCTGAGATGAAGCCCGGATTCGCCAGACATTGGCTTGGGCCTGGGCTCGGGGTCCTACTGGTAGCCTTCCTCATCTGGCGAATGCCCTGGCTGGAAGCCCTGCGGACCCTTGCGAAGATCCGCCTGGCCTGGTGGCTACCCTCCCTGGCCCTGGGCGGTTTCGGGATCTGGCTGCGTTCCTTGCGGCTCCATTGGGTGCTGGGGGCCCAGGGCTCCCTCTTCAGTGTCTGGCGATCCGTCGCGCTCGGGTATCTCGGAGGACTCGTGCTCCCCGCGGGTGGGGGCGAACTGGTGAAGATCCGGGTGATCATGAAGTCCCGGGGCCTGGACCTGCTTCATGCCGGAGCGGCAGTGGCCCTGGACCGGATGCTGGACCTGGCTGGGCTCGTGTTGGGATTGGCATTACTCGGGCTTCTCCAGGACCTGCCAGGTTCCGTGGGGACCCTCCTTCGGGGCCTAAGTTTCATGCTGGTGCTCGCCGGGACCCTTCTCCTGCTTTTTCTTTTTCGAGGCCAGGCCTTCATGTCCCGATTCTCCAGTTCCTTCGCCCACCGGCCTTGGCTCTCAAGCCGCCTCGAAAAAGTGCACACCATACTCGATGGGGTGGAGCATCTCCGCACCAGCAGGACTTGGATCAAGCTCCTGCTATTCCAGATATTCGTCACCGCCTTCGAAGTCCTCGCAGCGAGCCTCTTCCTCCGGTCCCTTCCACTCAGTGTGGTGCTCCCGGGCTGGGCGGGCCTGCAACTGGTGATGTTCACTGCCATCGGCTTTGCCATGCCCCTGCTGCCCGGGGCAGCCGGCTCTCTCCAGGTCGCCTACATCGTCGCCCTGCGTCCATGGGGGGTAGGGATTCCCCAAGCCCTTGCCTTCAGCCTCCTCGCCCACATGGGGCACCTTCTCGTCGTGCTTGGGCATGGCTGCCTGGCCATGTTTCTTCCAACAGAAACTCGCAGTCCGGATGAGGTCAAGGCACTGTAGGCCCCATGTCCGCAGTGGGAATGCCATGAAGACCATCCTCCTGACTGAAGGCGGCCTTCTCCGCCAGCGCACCGCTCAAAGCACTCCCCACCAGGCTGTGGAAGCCTGGAAGACGCTGGTAGAGTCACGAACTGGGTCTCCCGGGGGGACCTAAATCCCGAGTTGGGCAAGAAAAACCTAGATCTTATCGCCGAATGCATGGCTTCCTTATTGCAAGGACACTGATCATTCTGCTTCTCAGTTCCCTGAGACCTTCCCCAACCAGCAAAGGAGAAACAATCATGGCAAAGATCCAGATTGGAGGTTGCGCTGTTGGCCCGGGCGAGCCCTGTTTCGTGATTGCGGAGATAGGCATCAATCACAACGGAGACGTGGAGATCGCGAAGAAGCTTATCGACGTGGCGGAGGCCGCTGGCTGCAACGCGGTCAAATTCCAGAAACGCACCATCAATGTCGTCTACACACCAGAGGAACTGGCCAAACCCCGGGAAAATCCCTTCGGCGAGACCAATGGGGACCTGAAATACGGCCTTGAATTCGAGGAAGAGGACTATCGGGAAATCGATCGTTACTGCAAGGATCTGGGGATTCTTTGGTTCGCCTCCTGCTGGGACGAAGGCTCGGTGGATTTCATCGAACGCTTCCACCCACCCTGCTACAAGATTGCCTCGGCCTCCCTCACGGACGATCAGCTGCTGACTTACACCCGAAAAGCCGCCGCCAACCGCCCGATCCTCCTTTCGACGGGGATGAGCACGCTCGAGCAGATCGACCATGCGGTGGAGGTGCTTGGCAAGAAGGACCTGCTGCTGCTTCACGCCTGCAGCACCTATCCCTCCTATTACAACGAAATCAACCTCAAGGTGATTCCGACCCTAGCCAATCGGTATAACGTGCCGGTCGGGTACTCGGGCCACGAAACCGGGCTACCCTCCACCATTGCCGCCGTGGCCATGGGCGCCTGCATGGTTGAACGCCACATTTCCCTCGACAGGTCCATGTGGGGATCCGACCAGGCAGCCTCCCTTGAGCCAAATGGGGTGATTCGCCTGATCCGAGACATCAGACTCATCGAGACTTCCATGGGCGATGGCGTCAAGCGGGTCATCGAGCGGGAAGTTCCCATCCTACAGAAGCTTCGCCGGAAATGATGGCGCCCTCCACCAAAATTAGGGCCGTGGCCATGGATGTGGACGGGGTTCTCACCGATGGGGGCATCTATCTCAGTGCCGACGGCCCTGCGCAGAAGCGCCTGTCCTTTCGAGATGTCATGGGCGTCTCCCTAGGGCGGAAGGCCGGTCTTCAGTTCGCCTTGATCAGCGGAGAGGGAGGACCCCTCTTGGAGCGCATTGCGTCCCTCCTGGGCATCGAGGACGTGTACCCCAACTGCAAGGACAAAGCCGCGGCCCTTCAAGACTTCGCCTTGCGGCGAGAGCTTCCACTAGCAGAGATTTGCTTCATCGGAGATGACATTAACGACCTGTCTGCGATGACACTAGCTGGGCTTTGTGCATGTCCCTCTGATGCACATACCCGAGTTTTGACCGACGTGGATTTGGTCATGGAAGGACGAGGGGGGTTTGGAGCGGTCCGGGAACTTCTGGACCATTTAGTGAACCAGAGATTCAAGCCTGATGGTGAGAACGAAGCCTGCTAGGTGGGACTGCGTAACAAACAAGCTGTCTGCTCTCTATCTCGTGCGATCGCAAATATAGGCTATATTCTGGAACCAGCGAATGAATATATGCTGGAATTTGCCACAAATCATTGAATCGGTGATAAAGGCAGATTGCAAGGATGGGTTTTGTTTCATGGATCAGCCCACTCGCTCCTACAAGGGCATCTAACTCGCCGCCTTCGATATCCATTTTGATGAAGGAAGGGTTTATTTCTAACCCCCTGAGACTCTCATCCAGGGTCACACAATCTACTAGAACCGCTCCATGTTTGCTGATTGTTGATCCCATGGTTCCAGTTGCATCGAAGTGAACCTTCGAACGAGTAGAACCCACAGCCGAAGGCAAAGGAATGATTTGAGCCGGCTCATTCTCCTGTATCGAGTTCACAAATTGTTCCAAGAGTCTAAAGTTAGACACATCTGGTTCATAGGCAACAATTTTTCCCTTGAAATCTTTTCCCAAACTTAGGAACTGACGAATTGTGATGCCATTAAAAGCCCCGCAATCAATAAAATTTTCATCTGAAGCTAATATAAACAAATCATCTGGGAAGTAAGATTCAGAGCATTCATGCAAATCAATTGATTCGAAATCGGCAAGAAGTCTAAATTTTAATTGATTAACCACTAGTGTCCGGTTAAAAGTCAAACAATGGCAGTTGTTTAGAGAATAGGTCCTCGTGGATCCGGATTTCCTCCTTCGCAAAGGCCCGCCGTAGCTCGATTTTCTCGAAAA
>CAIQPH010000268.1 GCA_903873655.1 uncultured Holophagaceae bacterium
CGAAACGGCGCTGAAGGCCATGCGCAAGTGGGGCTACGACAGGAAGGGCATCGAGTACGGCAGGGCCGAGATCATCGTGGCTGAAGGCAACTTCCACGGCCGCACCACCACCATCGTGGGCTTCAGCACCGATCCCGACAGCACCAGCCAGTTCGGCCCCTTCACACCGGGTTTCGTCATCGTGCCCTACGGCAATCTGGAAGCCGTCCGCCAGGCCATCAATCCGAATACCTGCGCCATCTTCATGGAGCCCATCCAGGGCGAGGCGGGCGTGGTTCTTCCGCCCGAGGGGTTCCTCAAGGGCCTCCGCGATCTGGCCGACGCCCATCACTGCCTCCTGGTGCTGGATGAGATCCAATCGGGCCTGGGCCGCACCGGCAAGATGTTCGCCTTCGAACATGAGGGCATCCGCCCCGACGGCATCACCATCGGCAAGGCTCTCAGTGGCGGCTACTACCCGGTCAGTGCCTTCCTGGCCAATGACGAGGTCATGGACGTGTTCACGCCCGGCATCCACGGCAGCACCTACGGCGGCAATCCCCTGGCATGTGCTGTGGCCAGCGCGGCGCTGGATGTGCTGGTGGACGAAAAGCTGGTGGAGAAGGCCGCCGAACTGGGCGCCTACCTCAAGGCCAAGCTCCTGGCGATGAAGACCGACAAGCTGCAGGAGGTCCGCTGCATCGGCCTCTGGGCCGGCGTGCAGCTCCGCCCCGAGGCTGGCGGCGCCCGCAAGTACTGCTATGCCCTCAAGGAGCGCGGCATGCTCTGCAAGGACACCCACGTGGACACCATCCGCCTCGCTCCGCCCCTGGTCATCACCAAGGCCCAGATCGACTGGGCCGTGGGGCAACTGGAAGCCGTGCTCGCCTAGGAGCGTGCCCAGACTGACCAGGGCGTCTGGACGGCCAGGGTAGACTCGGATCATCTGATGTTCTGACATCCTGATGATCCGAAGTCGGAGGCACCATGCCGGGCCGCATTGAATCCATCCACATTGCGACGACTGCGGAAGCGGCCATGCAGGGCGTCAGCGGAATCGCCGCGATTGCAGGCGTGGGCCTGGAGGGCGATCGCTACGCCACCCGCAAGGGCAGTTTCTCGGCGAAGCCCAAGCCGGGCCGGCAGCTCACGCTCGTCGAGGCTGAAGCCATCGAGGCCCTCGAGCGCGAACTGGGGCTGGTGCTGGCACCGGGCGAGACTCGCCGCAACCTCGTCACCCGCGGTGTGCCCTTAAACCATCTGGTGGGTCGCGACTTCACCGTGGGGGAAGTGCGCCTCCGTGGCCACGAGCTCTGCGAACCCTGCAATGACCTGGCCCGCATGTCCAGCAAACCTCAGATCCTGCCCGGACTCACCCACCGTGGCGGGTTGCGGGCCGAGATCCTGGCGGGCGGGGTCATCCGGGTGGGAGACCTGGTGGCCTGGTCTGGGGGCGCTTGATCGCCGCCCACGGCGGCCATTCCAGACTCCAGGCCGATGCCCCTGGGGTGGCGTCCAAAAAGTCGTTAAAATGTGCTTGACGATTAAATTAGACTGGTCGAATATCGGCATTAATCTTTCCCCTCGTTCCTCAAACCGCCTGTTCCGACTTGGATCTTGATTCGCCCTATGATGGGTTCTCGTTCCGGTTGGAGGGGCATTGACCCTGGAGGACTCCCCGTGAAACGCCGCATCAGCGCCCTCTTCGCAGTGGCCTTTCTGGCCTCTTTTCCCCTGGCGCGCCCCCTCCGGGCCTGTGGCGACAGCCTAATGAGTTGGGTTGGCGCCGTCGCCACCGGCGGCCTCTCCTGTGCGATCGAGGACGCGATCAACACGGTGAAGACCCTCATCGACAATGTGACCCGCCTGATCTCCACCCTGACCCACCAGGTATCGGAGGTGGTGGATCTGGCTCGTGCTGAGCTTGGGGCCGCAGCCAACGACTTGCGGGGCTTGGCCTCCCAGGCCGAAGCTGATTTAAATGGCGCAGCCCAGCTGGCGGCCAAGGTCCTGGAGGACGTGAACCGGCCCCAATTGAAGGCGATCAGCAAGGCTGCCGGTCTCGAGGTTGCGACCAAGCCGTCCGTGGCTTCAACTCCTCCCCCTGGGGCCGCCTCGACGCCAGCAGGCGGCGTGAACCGGGCTGCGGTCGCCGGCGCTGCCAGGAGCACTGGGCCAGCCAAGGCTCCGGCCAGTCTCGGCACGGCCACTCCGGTGAGCGGCGCCACCGCCGGCGGAATTCCGGCGGCCGGCGGATTTGCGGTGGCTGGCTCAGCGACTGCGGGGTCCACGATGCCTGGGACAGCCGGACCGGGCGGTGCGGTCCTTGCCAATATCCCGGCAGAACAGAAGGATATTCTGGACGCTGAACTGCGGGCCAAGGATGCCATTGAGTCACTGAAGCAGAAAACGAACAACCCGCTCAACCAGGTCCGCCAATTCGCGAATCTGGCGGAGCAACAGGTGGCCAATGCGGTCGGGACGGCTCTCGGAATCGCCGAGCAGGCCCTGATGTCGCCCCTTCGGGCGCTCGAAAATGTGTTGAACGATCTGATCGCCCATCCCGAAAAAATCCTGAACCCCAACAAGATTGTGGATGACGCCATCAACCAGGTGACGAACCAGGTCAACGCCACCCTGAACCAGATTTTCGATGCCGTGATCGCGTCGGCCCGCGCCACTTTGAACAACTCCAACAAGCCGCTGCAGGAAGCCCTGGACCAGGCGGCCACTGCCAAGAAGATTGCGGATGCGATGCAGAAGCTGGAGAAGGCCCGGACCAGGTCAACCTTGGCTGGCCTCAATGCCGTGATTCCCAAAAACCCCATGGACACCCCTCACCTCGTCACCCACGTCGCCCTGGCCACCCATGAATCCGGCATCACCGCCCTCGATCTCAGCCGGCACAAGGCGATGGTCGCCGCCCCCTACGCCCGGCTGGACGCCGCCAAGCTGACCGCCCGCACCGTAGGCGTGCAGATGAACTCGAAGATCAAGGGCCCGTGGCAACAGCTCCAGCGGCTGAAGGCCGCCCCGGTCAGGCTCGATCCTTCTGCCAAGACGAAGATGGACGCCGAAATCGCCCGCCGGTTTGCCGGGAAGACCGCCGCCGAATCCGCCGCAGAGAAGCGCGCCTTGCTGACCGAGGCCCGCGCCTACTTCGCCAAGGACCCCGACACGCTCCACAAGGTTGAGATCATTATTGAGGGACATCCGGTCATCAATGGACGGCTGGGCGGGCTCCCCGCCGTCCAATAGTAATGAGGAGCACTCTTCTTATCTTGATCGGGCGGTGGTGCAACTAGCGGGACCACCACACCGGTACCACGGTTCAGCACCCAAGGCAGTGTGAGGCACCCCGTGATCCATTCAAGCCACCGTTCAATGTTCCTTCTGGTCGCAAGTGCAGGACTCCTTCACGCCCAGTTCGTGCCCGGGGACGGCGTGGAGCTGCGGGCACCCCTGACCGCAGGCGGACCGCTCACGGCGAAGGTCGTGGCCCCCAGGGGCACCGATGGGGTCGTGCTGTTCTACCGGATCGAGGGCCGGACGGATTTCCTGAGCATCAACCTGCAAGCGAGGCCAGGCGGTACCTTCGAAGGCGAGCTTCGGGGGGACTTTCCGACTGGAGCGCGCCTCCAATACTACGCGGACCTGCGGACGGCGACGGGCCTCCAGCATCTTCCGCAGGGTGCCCCCATGCGGCTCAATACGCTCCAGTTGCCGGGTGGAACCGCCCCGACCTCAGAACCCGCTTCAGTCAAGATCGAAGGCCTTGAACTGGCCGCTCCTGCGGCCAAGGATGTCCCCGTCCACGGTCGCGCGGCCGCGCCACCGGGGACCGAGTGGGTGGTGATCTTCTACCGGGCCGTGGGTGAAGCAGAGTTCAACAGCTTCAACCTGGAGGCCAAGCCCGATGGCACCTTCGAAGGGGATATGGAAGCGCCCGTCCCCTCCGGCACGAGGCTGGAATGCTATGCGGCCCTGAAGACGCCCTCGGGCATCAAGTACCTCCCGGCCGATGCCCCGACCAAGCTGGCCACGCTCCGGACGCCGGGCGGGAAGCAGACCCGGGCCCCAGGGACGGCAGGCTCCCAGGGCCAACCTGGCGGCGCGGCGCTGTTTCCGGTGGCCGTGGACTTCAGTGGCGAGGATATCTTCCATCACAAGATGCCGGCGGAAGGAGAACAGCGCCTGCTGGCCTCCGGTCAGGTGCGTTTCGCCACGCGCAAGGACGATGGGGATACTCACCTCATCCTGACTGGCCGTGTGGTCTACACGGACCAGCCCGTGAGCCCCCAGGACCGCTGGAGCCTGGGCGAACTGCAGGCCATCTATGTCTCGGGTCATCAGAAGCTGCAGGCTGGGGATCAGCAAGTGCAGGAATCGGAATTCACGCTTGGTGCGGGGGGGCGCCGCGGTTTGGATTACGCTTATACCGGAACCGAGCTGAGCGGCCACTTGTTCGCCCTGGGGACCGAAGCACTCCCGGGCACCCGGGGACTGCTGTGGCCCGTGGCCGGAAACGAGCTTTACGGTGGTTCCTTCGGCTCCAGCTGGTGGAACAACGCGGTTCGGGCCAAGGTGGTCTTCCTCAGCGGGCGGGACGATCCTTCGGTGGCGACCAACCTCGGCACCTCCTACGCGCCCACGATCCGGGACGGGTCCACCGGCGCCCTGGTCCTGGATGGGCGGCTGTTCGAGAATCGGCTCACGCTGTCTGGCGAGTACGCCCGCAGCCTCTACACCAGTGATCTGCTGGGGGCCGCCCCCAAGGAGGGCGACCAGGCCTGGCGGCTCTCGAGTATCTGGGCTCAGGGACCTTTCAGCGCCCACCTGGGCTATCGGGATGTGGGCCGGGATTTCGGCACCGTCGGTGTGGCCTTCTTCGTCGGCGACCGCCGGGTGCTGGACGGCAGCCTCGGCCTCAACTACGCCACCTGGAGCCTCAGCGCCACGGCGCTCGACGAGCGCACCAACCCCACCGGCCAGATTGGCCAAAGCCAGGCCTGGAACCAGTCCCAGAGCCTGGATGCCCGGCTGGCCCTCTCCCAGACCGCCTTCTGGCGCGTCGGGATCCGCCAGGCCCGGCAGGAGGCCTTGACGGTGGCCGATCCCCTGGTCCCCTTCAGCAACAGCTCGCGCACCGGTTTCACCACCGGGTTCGATGTCCTGCTGCCGCCAGCCTCCATGCTGACCTTCAATGCCCAGTACGACCGCATCAAAGGAACGGCCGTCCCCGATCCCATGGCTCCGCCACCGGTCCCGCCGGCCTTGCCGGTCACCGCCCCGCAGACGGGCACCAGCACCACCCTGTCCATGGGTGGCAACCTGGTAGCAGGAACCTGGCTGCGCCTGTCGCCGAACCTGAGCTGGTCCCGCACCCTCGGTGATCCTGGTGCCCAGAAGACGACCATTTCGAACGCCTTCCTGAATGCCGAGTTCACTCTCATCCAGAACCACCTGGGGTTCCTGCTGAACGGCGGAGGCTCGCGGACAAGCGTTTCCACCACGGGCGAGACCTCGACCAACAGCACGGTGGAGGGTACTCTGCGCTGGATTCTGGATTCCTATTTCAAGGGTCGCGTGCGGGCCAGCCTCGGACTGAAAGGCAGCAACACCCACGCCCCGATCCTGGGAGTCACCTCCACGGACAACCGCGCCTCACTCATCCTTAACGTCTCCTTCTGAGGACCGCACCATGCGATATCTCTGCGCCCTCCTCATCTCAGTCGCTGCCTTCGCCCAGACCATCACCGTCCTGCCGGGCCTGCCCACCACCGGCACACCCACAATCCTGGTCCTCCATCTTCCGGTAGGTGTCCCGGTCAGTCCTGCGACCTGGCAGTTCGGCGATGGCCAGTCTCTGGTCGGCGGCACCGTCACCACCCACCTGTACAAGCAGACCGGCACCTTCACGGTGTCGGCGAGCGGCCAGTTCGGCATCGCCTCCACCCAGATCCGGGTGGTGGCTGGCACGGGGCCAGCCGCCCCCTTCGCCATCTCACTCCTGCGCGTGCGCTGGGAGGATGGCAGGACCGATGCCTCCGTCACCCAGGGGTTCACCCCCCTAACCGCCTATGCGGACCTCAAGTACGAAGGCACGGGCCTGCTCCAGGCCCAGTGGACCCTGGACGGCGTGCCTCTTGGCACCTTCATTCGCCAGCTTGGGTTTGCGGGTCAAGCCACCCTCGACACCAGTATGTTCCTGCCGCTGCCCACCACGGAACTTGGCGAGCATCTGGTGAGCCTCCGGATTCTCACACCCGAGGTGACTTTCCAGCCCCCAACCATCCGCTACTTCGTGCGGGCCGGCGACGCTGACAGCCTGCCCCGGATCGAAGTCATCAGCCCCGCCGCCGTACATCGAGGGGAGGAAGTGGAACTCCGGGTCTCTGGCCGGGGGTTCGGACCTGGGGTACGGCTGTACTTCGGCCGGGACGTGGCGCTGGTGGCTCCGCCGCGCTTCTCCGATCCGGGCCACGCCGTGGTGAAGGTCTTCGTGGCCCCCACCGCCCGCACGGGCCTGCGCGACGTCCAGACCATCACCAAGGGCAAACGGGCCCGCGGCCCCGCCCAGTTGCAGATCCTGCCGGCGCTGCCAAAACGGGGTTCCAATTCGGCCAGTGGGCAGGAAGCTCCCCGCTGACCACAAACCGTTCCCTCTAACCCGTTTTCATTGAAGGGAGGTCGACCATGCGATCCAAGGTTGGATGCACCCTTCGTTTGTTTCTTGCCGGGGCTAGTGTGGCCTGCTTGCTGGGTGTGTCCCAGGGGTGGGCTGCACCGGCTCCCCAGGTGCTAAAGGGGTCGGCTCCGGATCCCGCCATTATCAGCGCACCCCAGTCGAACATGCCGCCACAGCAGGCTCAGGCGGTCATTGCCATGAAAATAGGAGCAGGCCAGGTCCAGAGCCTCCCCAAGAAGTCGAACCCGCGCGCTGCCAATTCTGCCCATGCCAGCATGATCGTCGCGCTTCGCGCGCAGAAGCAGGCTGCTGACACCGAGCGGACTGCCATCCTGCCGTCCCAGCGAATGGCGCCGAAGGGACTGAGCAAGGTGGTTGCCGCGCTGCCGCCTGGGCGCACGCTGAGCGACCCCGTCCCCACTACGCCGCCTGCGGGGACGCCACCAACTGGAACGCCCGGGACTGCACCCCAGACGGGAACGCCCCGGGGGGCTCCGACAACCATGGCCCCCAAGAGCGCCGCCACGGGCGTCGTACGGTTGCCGACCACCACGGTCCTTCCGCCAGCGCCCGCCGCCCCGGCCCCGAGAGGCCAAGCCGGGCTGGGCATGGCCCAGGGCCCCTGCACACGTCCGACCATCGTTACAGTGAACGGGCAGACGAAGGGCACGGTTTTTACCCCCGACCCGCAGTTCAACTTGTACACGATCACCGGCTGCATGTTCGGCGACAGGCAGGGACAGGCCTACATCTATGGGGCCTTTGCCGCCGGGCAGGTCTCACTGCAGATCGAGTTCTGGAGTGACACTCAGATTGTTGCCAAGGTGGTTCCGCAGATCACCGGGGAGCTGGACCAGAACAATGTGACACTCGTGGTGGTGCCATCGGGTGCGCCGCAGGTGCAGAAACCCGGGTTCAAGTTCTACGCCATGCGCGAAACCACCTTGCTGACGAAGATCCCCGTGAGCGCCTTCAATTATAAGCCATTGCTGGATGCAGGGGGTTCCCCCGTCGTTCCGATCTACACCACCCCTGCCGGCCAAGGATTCGAGGGCCGATCCTCGGGAGTCTATCGAACTTCGGTGGAGCCCTTTTCCGGTGGCAGCGATCTCTTTGACTTTAAGGGCCTGAGGCCTGGTTTCACCACCGAAAGCCTTGCCTTCCAATACTTCATGCTGCCGCAAATCGGCGGTGCCACCTACCAGGTATTGGGAAGTTGGGAGACGGAGTGGAGAGATGACAACATCCTGGTCAGATGGCAGATGCAGCACTCTCGTCAACAAGGATATTCATACTACGGTCTGAGCGTGTGGGTGAGCGGCCCTAGGGGTGTGAGTCCCTGGCCGAATTAACAGACAATACCTGATGCCGTTTCCGGACCGAGTTGTGGGAGGCCCTCCCGCAGGCAAGCTCATCTTCCATCCCGTTCGTGCTCGGTGAGGAGATTGCAATGACTATCCTGTTCGATGCCACTGTCCGGCGTGGTCTGTTCTCTGCCGCATGGCTGGTTCCCGTGCTCTGCGCCCTTCCACTGGGGGCCCAGGCCATGCAGCGCAAGGTGCCAGCCCCGGCAGCGCCACCTCCCCCGGTGCTCCAGCAACTGCCACCGGCGAAGGCCCCGGCGCCCGCAGCCAGCGTGGCAGGGCTGAACAGTGGCGCCATCGTTGCGGGGCAGGCCGTACCGGCCTCAGTGCCCTTCGGCCGCCTGTTTTCCGGTGACCGCCGCCAGGTCGAGGTCAAGGTGGTGGCCCCGCGGGAGGGCCGGGTCACGGTCGCCGTGGCGCCGGATTCGCCGTTCACCTTGGCCGAGGTGAAGGTCTTCGGCCTGCCCACGGCTCCGTCTGCCCGCCCCGTCCCGAATCAGGCGCAGCGGCAGACCACGGGTTCTCAGCTGCTGGCCGGCCCTGGCTCGGGTGCTGCTCCCGCCATGAGTGCGAATGTTTCCAAAACCCTCCTGGCCACGCTCACCAGCGCACCCTTCTCGGTCCTCGCCCGGGAAGGCAATGAGCTGGTGGTGACCCTGGTGTTCGCGCCGAAAATGGATCTGGTGAACGGTCCCTTCGTCGGCGACCACCAGGCCACCCTCACCCTCGATGGCGGCATGTGGAAAACCTCTGTCCCGGTCTCAGGGCGCTTCGAAGGGTTGAAGATCGGGGTGATCGCCGTGATGGCCGACCGGGATGTGGTGGCCTACTCGGGCAAGCTCGGCGCGTTGTCGGGGGCCGAACTGGTGCTCACTAATGCGGAGAAACAACCTCTTGTCGCCCAGATCACGGCCAAGACCCTGCCGGCAGGGTTCGCCATGGCCCAGGTGAATGTCCAGGTGCCCGGCGGCCAGACCCGCAATGTCCCTCTGCCCATCCAGGTCAGCCCGGCCATGCAGGAGGGCATCCAGCAGGCGGCGGAGCTGACGGTCAGCTACTCGGGCAAGACCAAGACGGTGCCCTTCACCTTCAGTGTCTATACGCCGAGCAAGCAGTTCAAATTCGCGGGGGAAGACGGGCTGATCTGGGAATTCGCGGTGACCATTTCTCCCACGGGCAAAACGTCCTACGCCTACTACGTCACGAACCCAAACATGCTGCTCAATCGGCGCTTCATGTTCGAAGTCAAATGGAAGGGCCAGAGGCTGAACACCATGGGCAACGACATTGGGAACACCCTGCCGGGTGGCAAGAGCGGTGACCGGGTTCCCTATTTCTGGAGTATCCAGAACAATGTGGTTCGGGACAACTATGTGCAGATGCTCCTGATCCCGCCGACGGTCACGATGACCTACGAGAATTTATGAGCCATTGGCGGGGGCCAAGGCACCTGCCGGTTAAGGCTTGTCTCCTTTCTTCGGGAAGAGCTTCTCGAACTCCGGTTCATCCTGGAGCATGACCAGATCCGGGTCGCGCCAGATCCAATCGGCATCGCGGTAACCGGCCCGCCATGCTTTCGCGAGCGCGTCCATGGCCTCGCTCTTCTGGTTGAGGCTGCAGAAGGTGCAGGCGGCGTTGTAGAGGATGATCGTGTCGTTCGGGCGGAGCGTCATGGCCATGGTCGCCTCCCGCCTCGAATCCTCGATGCGCCCGGTGTCGGCATAGAGGCCGGCAAGGAGGCTGCGGGAGCGCGCATCCTCGGGCACCTCGCGCAAGTGCGCCTCGTGCACCTGGATGGCCCGGAGCATGGTGTTGTTCCTGGCTTCCGTTTTCCCCAGAGCCCCGAGGGCATTCAGGATGGGGACGTAGACGTTGTAGTCGGTGCCGCTGGCCTCGATCGCCTCCTCCGCCAGGCTTGCGATCTCCTGGTACTGGCCGGAGGCGAACAAGGTGCGCAGGAGCAGGTAGAACGCCCCCTCGCAGTCTCGTTTCCTGGCGATCACGGCCCGCACGATGCGGACCACGTCCTGGTATTCCTCGCGGGAGTACAGGATCCAGGCCTGGGCCACCATGACCTCGGGCAGGTCGGGTCGCAAGGCCACCGCCTTCTCGGCGGAGGCGCGGGCCCGGTCGATCCAGGCGGGCTTGCGGTCGTACCAGCAGTAGTAATAGGCGCAGATGTTCGCGATGGCCGCGTGAGCCAGGGCGAAGTCCGGATCCTGCGCCACCGCATCGTTGTACATCTGGAGCGCGAATTCGATATCCTGCCGGGTCATGCGCCGGGCGTAGCTCCGTCCCCGCAGGTAGTGGTCGTAAGCCTGCAGGTTCTCGGTGGGCTTGGCCGCGAGGGCCTCCTTCTCCTGAGGAGTGAGCTTGATGCGGAGCGCATCGGCGATCTTCCGGGCGATCTCGTCCTGGACCTCGAACACATCCTGCATCTCACGGTCGAAGCGCTCGGACCAGAGCGGGAAATCAGTGCGGGTGTCCACCAGTTGCGCGGTGATCCGCAACCTGTTGCCGGAGCGACGGATGCTCCCGGTCAGCACATAGGAAGCCCGCAGCTGCTGTCCGATCTGGGCCGGCGTCACCGGCTTGTCCCGGTAGGCGAGCACCGTCGGCCTGGAGTAGACGTGCATCCCCTGGATCTTCGACAACTCGGTGATGATGTCCTCGGTGACGCCATCCCGGAAGTACTCATCTTCCTTCACGCCGGAGAGGTTCTCGAAATAGAGCACGGCCACCGAGCGCTCCGTGGTGGGCTCGGCCTTGCTCTTCGATTCGGAGAGTTCGGCTTCGCGCCGCTGCCCCGAATCGAAGTCCCGCTTCAGGCGCAGCAAATCCGTTTTCAGCTCGGTCGCCGTCTGGCAGCGGAGGTTGCGGTCCTTCTCAAGCGCCTTCTTGAGAATCTGGCCCAGGACCCCCGGCATGGCGGGGTTGACCTCTGATAGCGGGGCCGGGTCCCGGTTGAGGATGGCGTCGAAGACCACGGCCTGGGTATCGCCCTGGAAGGGCATCATGCCGGTGGCCATCTGGTAGAGCACCGTTCCCAGCGAGAACAGGTCGGTGCGGGCGTCGGTCGGCAGCCCGCGGGCCTGCTCGGGCGACATGTAGTGCACGGTGCCGAGCACCACGCCCGCGACGGTGAGGTTCTGGCGATCCAGGGAGGTTGCCACGAGGGAGTCCATCGCCATGCCGCCTGAGTAATGCGTCACGGCTCCGATCTTCGCCAAACCGAAGTCGAGGATCTTGATCTGGCCACGCCCATTCAGGATCAGGTTCACCGGCTTGAGGTCCCGGTGGACGATGCCCTTCGCGTGGGCCGACTCGAGGGCATCGGTGATCTGTATGCCAAGATCGAGAATTTCGGGGAGTTCCAGCGGCTGGCGCCCGATCCGCTTGGCCAGGGTCTGGCCCTCCAGCAGTTCCATGACGATGAAGTGCTGGCCCTCGTGCTGCTCGATGGCGTGCACGGTGCAGATGCCGGGATGATTCAATGCGGACGCCGCGCGCGCCTCGCGCTGGAAGCGTTCCAGGATCGAAGGGTCCCGCTGCATCTCCTCGGACAGGACTTTCACCGCCACATGCCGCCCCAGCCGAGTGTCCTCGGCCTCGTAGACGGTACCCATGCCACCGGAGCCGAGTTGGCGCGTGATGTGGTAGTGCGAGACCGTCTTTCCTAGCAGAGTGTCCGCCGACATCCTAAACTCCCCTCATATCTCAGCACCGCGCTGCCCCAGCTCCGTTCTACGGGACGGTTAGGCGGAATTGAATTCACCTGCCTCTGGAATTCACCAAAGGCAGCCCGGCGTATTGGACCGGGTAATCCTGAATGAGCCGTAAAATGGGTCGGCAAGGTGTGCATCGAAGCACTTCCTGTCTCTACATACGCCTCGTGCAATTTCGAGTCAAGAGAAATCAGGAATCAATCTCAACAACTTCAATATCTCTCGCTCGAACCCAGGCCGTTTAGATGGATTTGGGCGTCCGGAACCGTGCCAGTAGAAGTCCCGAGATTCCGGCGATGACGAAGGTGGAGAGCCACAGAGGGCGTGCTCCGACCTTGGCGTAGGCGAGCACGCCCAGCCAGGGTCCCAGGGCCAGGGCTGCGGCGAAGCACAGCGAGAGCAGCCCCATGTATTCGCCCCGGCGGTCCGGCGGCGCCAGGGTGGCCACGGCATCGCTCATGGCGGGGAAGAGGATCATCTCGCCGAAGGTCCAGACAACGGTGGTGAGGATCAAGGTCATGTAACCAGTGGCCCAGGCAGTGAGGCCAAAACCCACGGCCAGACAAAGCGACCCGAGCAGGAGCAGCCGGCCATGGCGCCAGTGGGCCATGGCCAGGTTCAGGGGCACTTCGAACACCACGATCAGGAGCGTGTTCACCGTGAACAGGAGCCCGAAAAAGCGGCTCCCCAAGCCGAGGTCCCGCACGACCCAGAGCGGCAGCGTCCCTTCAACCTGGAAGAACACCATCAGCGCGGGGATGAAGGGCAGGAGCAGCAAGGCCAGAGACCTGTTGCGCCAGGGACTCGCCCCCGGTACGTGGCCAGGGGCCGGGCTGGGTAATGAAGGCGTTCTCAGGAGGAGGCTAAGCAGCGTGGCACCGGCCAGGGTGCTCAGGCCGTCCGTCCAGAAAACCCACCGGTAGCTGTGATGGGCGATGAAGCCACCAGCGGCCGGACCCACGGCCATGCCCAGGTTGACGGAAAGGCGGTGGAGCGCGAAGACGGCCTTGCGCTGCTCGGGCGCCGCGAGGCCCGTGAGCAGGGCCATGGCGCTGGGCCAGAAGGCCTGGGTGAGTCCGGCCCAGAGGAAGATCAGGGAGAACAGCAGGGGTCTGGTGGTGGCCAAGGGCAGCACCAGCAGCAGGGTCCCCGAGGTCCAGAGGCTGGCCTTCAGTACTTGTACGTGACCCAGCCGATCGGCGAGTCGGCCCGAGAAGGGTCCCGCCGCCAGGGCCCCCAACCCGTAGACCATCATCCCGTAGCCTGCCTCTGCCGGCGTCCAGCGGCGTCCCTCCGTCAGGTACAGCACCAGGAAGGGCAGGGCCATGGTGCCCAGGCGATTCACCAGCGTGCTGGCGCACACCAGCCAGACTTCGCGGGGGAGACCGCCGAGGCCCCTCCAGGGATTCACGAGCAGGGCTTCTGGGCTTGCGCCATATCCAGCCCGCTGAGGCACCACTCGCTCCAGCTACCCACGTAGAGTGCGGCGCCGGTCAGCCCGGCGACTTCCAGGGCCAGCAGCGTGTGGCAGGCGGTGACGCCACTGCCGCAGTGGACCGTGAGGTGGTCAGGCGGCGTGTCACCCAGCAGGGATTGGTATTGCGCGCGTAGAGCCTCGGGCGCTTTGAAACGGCCATCAGGTTCCAGATTGTGATTCCAGGCCAAGTTCAGCGATCCTGGAATGTGGCCCGCCACAGGGTCGAAAGGCTCCGTCTCGCCCCGCCAGCGCTCGGCGGAGCGCACATCCAGCAGCTTGCGGGTGGGATCTTGGCGAAGGGCCTCCACGGCGTCCAGATCCACCAGTGGCAGGCACCAACGATCCACCGGGTAGGGTGTGTGTGGCCCCGCAACGGGGGTTTCTCGAGTCAGGGTCATGCCGGCGCCGAGCGCCGCCTGGAGCCCGCCATCCAAGACGAAGACCTGCTTGTGTTTGATGGCACGCAGCATCCACCAGAGGCGGGCAGCAGCGTTCCCACCCCCGCTGGCATCGTAGATGACCACCTCAGTATCGACCCCGATGCCCCAGGCCCCCACCTGCGCGGCGAACCGGTCGAGGGGCGGGAGCGGGTGGCGGCCTCCCCTGGCTGGATCGTGGCCGGAATCACAGGCGGTGCTCAGCTGGCGGTTAAGATTCGCGTGGAAAGCGCCGAACAAGTGGCCAGCGGCGTAGTCGCCCGCATCCTGCCGGGCGTCCAGCAGAAGGATCGCGCCCAGTCGCGCCCGGAGGTCGAAAGCCGTGATGAGTGTCATCCCCCCAGTATGAAGCGACCTGTACAAGCAGTACCCTGAAGCCTGAAGCCTGAAGCCTGAAGCCCGGAGCCTCCCATGTCCGATACCTACGTCCCGGAATCTCGCTGGCGCCTGATCGTGGCGGCAGTTCTGGTTGGCGGTGGCCTCCTGCTGGGTGGTTCGGCCATGGCCCGCGGGATGTTCGGAGGTGGGTCTGAGGGCGCTTCCCGCGGCACGGATGTGAGCCGGGTGGCCTTCCGCGATGCGGGGGGGAACCGCCACACCATGGCCGAGTTTCGAGGCAAGGTGGTGCTGGTGGATGTGTGGGCGACCTGGTGTCCACCCTGCCGCAGGTCGTTGCCGGAGGTTGCTGAGCTGCAGAAAGCCGCCGGGGACCGTTACGTGGTGTTGCCCATCTCCGTGGACCGGGGCGGGTGGGGCGATGTAAAGCCCTTTCTGGACCAAAATCCCCAGCTCGGCCTCACAGCGTATCTTCCCGATGGGGGCAAGGCCCTGGACGCTTTCGGTGAGATCCGGGGCATCCCGACGACCCTCGTCATCGACCGGGAAGGCAAGCTGGTCAAGCGGTGGTCCGGCTATGGCGAGGGCCTGGCGAAGCGGGCACTGGACGAGGCGCTGAAGGCACGGTGACGGCCGGCCGCCGGGATTGGGCGCGGCAAATCAACTTCCTGAACCCGGTGTCCGATGACACTTCAGGGGGAGTCATGTCCCGTGTCTGGTTGGTGCCGGTCTTGCTGCTTGCCCTGGCAGGCTGCAAGGACGATCCGCGCCGCGTGGAAAACGAGAACCTCGGGTTTGCCGCCACCTTCCCCGGGCCTCCCAAACTGCACCGGCATACAGATCCAGGTCCCTTTGGCGAAGTGGAATGGTTCGACATGGCCATGAGCCCGTCGGGCCGGCTCGACGAGACCTTCAGCGTCGCGGTCGGCAACCTGCCCCCCGGCGACAAAGGTGGGACGAGCCCTCGGGAGATCCTCACGACCTATCAGAACTTCCTGGGCTACCGGTTCGGCGCCATCCGGCGTTCAGAGTTGCCGACCGATAAGGGACCTGGTTTCCGCTACAAGGTGAACGGCCCGAACGGCGGCATGGTCGAGGGCATCGTCGTGGTGCGTCGAGGCCGTTTACATCATGCCCAGGCGATTGTCAGGCGGGAAGGCGATCCACGCACTGCAGCCTTCCTGGATGATTTCGAGGTCAGGACCCGCTAGTGCACCCCGCCTGAAATACGTGAATCAGTGGCGATGATGGCGGGGTGCACTTCCATCGGGGCAAAGCCCCTCTGGCGCCAGGGCACGCGTTGCGTGTCCTGGCTGTCACCCCTCTGGGGGCACTGCCGTGCCCCCAGGCCCCCGCCGCGTAGTGCCCACCAGCATTCGTTTGTAACGAGTATTTCGGGCGGGCACCACTAGGCAACAGGCGGGCTGGGGGCACTCAAAGGGCGGCTTCCACCGCCGCGATCAGGTGTTCCGCGCCAGCGTCTGAGGGCAGGTTGCGGTGGTCACCGGGGACCTCCCCACCGATGCCCACGAAGGGCAGACCCAAGGCCTGGGCCGCGGCCAGATCGTGGGGTCGGTCCCCCAGATAGAGGTGCGGGCCGGGGCAGCCGCGGAGGGCCCGCTGGAGCAGGTCCTTGCGATCATGCCGGGGCAGGGATCCCAGCCGAGGAATGGCCGCGTCGATTCCAAGGACATCGGCCTTGAAGGCCAGCAGCTCTGGGGCGTTTCCCGAAACGATCCACACCCGGCGGGTGGCGGCCAACCGGTGCATGCCCAGCAGGATGCCCTCATAGCCGACAGCCGCTCTCGCTTCGGGGGTGAAGACCTTCCTGAATCGGGCCACGCACGCGGTTTCATAAGCCGAGTAGCCAGTTTCATCCAGGTTCCGCCCGAAGCGCATCTGATGCAGTTCAGCGACGATCTCCCAGTCCGTGGACCCGCGGCAGAGCCGCAACTCCTCCAAGGTGGGCATCTGGCCCCAGATTTCACCCAGGGCCTCGCGCAACAGCACGAAGCCGGAACTGAAATGCCCCAGGGTTCCATCGAGGTCGAAGCAGATCGGCATGAGGTGTCCCTGGCTCAGGATCGCATGGGAGGGCATCCTCAGAGGTGAGGATGGTTCTTTGATGCGTCGCTCATGGCTCCTGCTCTTTCTGCTTCTTGCCTGGCCGATCCAGGCTCAGGAGGGGCTCCGCTACCGGATGCAGCTCTGGCTGCATGGCGATCCCCAGCCGCTGGAGACGCGCTTCCGGCTGCAATCCGTGGCTGGAACCCGGAGCACCAACCGGGTGCAGAAGCCCCGCATGGGTGGCTGGCACCTGGAGGTGGACCGCGCTCAGGGCACGCCCTATGCCCAGGTGATGCTCCTGGCCCGGGCCGAGCGCCTGCTCTATCTGGCGGGGCCGGCGCCTCAGACCAGGCTTGAACCGATTTCCCTCCGCTTCGGCAGCCGCAGTCTCCCGGTCTGGAGCCTGGAAATGCCCAAGGGGATCCACGCCTCCACGGTGCTGGTGGAGGTGGCGCCAAGGTTGCTGGCGCTCTGCGACTTCAGCGCCCGGTTCGAGCGCGGTGATGTGGATCGGGTGGAACTGCATCTGGAGGGCCTGGACAGTACAGCCAGACTCATCCCCGCCGAAGATGGCACCATGCTGCTGACCACCCTCCAGTCTCTGGCGCGGGAGGCCCAGAAGGAACCCGAGACCCTGGTGATGGTGCGGTAGGGCCGCGGCATAGGGGAATTTTAGGACACGCTCTGAGGTTATTCTGGGACCCGGGGGAAGCATGCCGTTCAGGGACGAATGCGGGGTGTTCGGGATCTGCCATCAGGCGGAGGCTTCCCGGCAGACCTACCTGGGCCTCTATGCGCTCCAGCACCGGGGCCAGGAGGCCGCTGGCATCTGCTCAGGGGACGAGCAGGGTCTCCACCTCCACAAGTCGCAGGGCTATGTGGCGGACGTGTTCACCGAGGCCGTGCTGGATGCCCTGCCCGGCGACGCGGCCATCGGCCATACACGCTATTCCACAACCGGAGGCAACGTGGCTTCCGCCGCCCACCCCTTCCTCATTCACGGGCGCTTCGGGCAGGTGGCGCTCTGCCACAACGGGAATCTCACCAACACCGAGGCCCTGCGTACCCGGCTCATCGCCGACGGTCACACCTTCACCAGCCCCTCGGACAGCGAAGTGCTGCTGGCCCTCATCAACCGGGCCCAGGCCGACAACCTGGAGGACGCCCTCGTGGCGGCCCTCCGGGAGACCCAGGGTGCTTACTCGCTGCTGATTCTCACGGAGGATGCCCTCATCGCCGCCCGGGATCCCCATGGCTTCCGTCCCCTCGGCATGGGACACCTGGGTGAGACCGTCGCCTTCAGTTCCGAGACCTGCGCTTTTGACCTGGTGGGGGCCCAATACGAGCGGGACGTCCAACCGGGCGAGATGGTGGTGGTGTCTCGAAGGACCGGTGAGATCCGCTCCTGGTTCCCGCTGCCCAAGGTGCAGCCCAGACCCTGCGTGTTCGAGCACATCTATTTCGCCCGGCCGGATTCTCTGGTTTACGGCCGGAGCGTGATGGTGGCCCGTCGCGAAATGGGCAGGCGGCTGGCCCTGCGCCATCCGGTCGAGGCGGACCTCGTGGTCCCCGTGCCCGACAGCGGTGTCAGCGCCGCCTTGGGTTATTCCGAACAGTCCGGCATCTCATTCGACTTCGGCATCATCCGCAACCACTACGTGGGGCGCACTTTCATCGAGCCCAAGCAGACCATCCGCAGCTTCGGCGTGAAGGTGAAACTCAACCCCGTGCGCCATCTCCTCGCCGGCAAGCGGGTGGTGCTGGTGGATGACAGCATCGTGCGTGGCACCACCAGCAAGAAGATCGTGCAGATGGTGCGGGAGGCTGGCGCGAGGGAAGTGCACATGCGCATCGCCTGCCCACCCACGACGCATTCCTGCTTTTACGGCATCGACACGCCCAAGCGGCAGCACCTCATCGCCTCCTATATGTCACTCGCCGAAATCACGGCGTTCGTGGAGGCCGATACCCTGGGTTATCTCGACCTAGAAGACCTCGAGGGGTGCATGGGCGATCAGGATGGCCAGAACTTCTGCTACGCCTGCTTCACGGGCGACTACCCCGTGGTCCCGGGCTGATGTCGACCGGTCCTTCCGGCTCACCCCAGGCCAGATTCGAGGACGGCCTTCGATTTCTGGCCGCGGCGCTTGCCCTGGAGGCGGACCACCGGAACAACGCCGCCATCGTCAGTGCCGCCTGCGATGCCATCCAATGCTTCCTGGTGGTTTTCGAGTTGGCCGGCCAGCGGCATATGCCGGACCCGGAAGAGGAGATCGTCCGGTTGCGCGGTCAGCTCGAGGCCCTGCTCACCCCCCGGCAATCTTCCGGGGACGCCGCCCGCCACGCCCTTGACGCGGCCCTCTTGGCCCGGGATCAGGCCGCCCGCCTGCTGCCGGGATTGATTGGCTAGAACCCCACTCGGACCAGGGGCACATTCTCCGGCAGGGGATTCCCTCCGAAGCGGGTCACGGGCAGGGTGCTCGAGGTCCAGTTCGCCGCGGGGCCCGGATTGCCATGCTTCAGCCAGAACTTCTTCAGATCCTCCCGGAACCAGACCAGGAATTCCTGGAAGGTCACTTGGCGCCATTCCTCTCGGCTGTATTCGCCCAGCACTTCCACCACGGCGGAGGCGGAATCCTCTGGGACCCGGAAGGTCTTCCAGGGCTGTGCTCCCCCGCCCCCATCCACCAGGATCTTCGAGAGGAAGCGCGGGTCCCGCCCCGGTTGGGGGGCATCTCCGGCCAGCAGGCCAGTGGCAAGGCAAAGGCAGAGCAGAGGACGCATGGTCTTGAAATGGCGCCAGGTCAGGGGAGGTTCCCGCTGACAACTGGCAGCCGACAGCTGATAGCTTGGACCCATGCCCATCGCCATCCTTGGACCCACAGCCTCCGGCAAATCAGCCCTGGCCGTGGCCGTGGCCAGGCGCTTGGGGGGTACCGTGGTCAACGGGGACCCCTATCAGGCGATCCAGGGACTGCCCATCGGCACGGGGCAGCCAGATGCCTCCGAACAGGGTGGGGTTCCCCATCTGGGGTATGGCGTCCTCCCCCTTTCAGCCCGACCGAATCCGGTGGCCTTCGGGGCCCAGGTGCGGGAGTGGCTCTCGACCTGCCATGAGCCGGTCCTGGTGACGGGATCCGGGCTCTACCTCCGGGGCATCTGGGATCAGCTCTGCGACCTGCCCGAGGTGGCTCCCGCCCTGGTGGACCGGGTGCGTCGTTGGGGCACATGTCTAGGCACGCCCATCCTTCACCGCTTCCTGGCGGTCGTGGATCCCGACCGCGGTTCTGCCCTCCACCCCAACGACAGCGCTCGGGTGCAGCGCGCCCTGGGCCTGCATCTGGCCACTGGTCGAGCTCCGTCGAGGCTGCTGAACGGCCAGGAAGCGGGCATCCCGGAGGGCTGGCGGGTGCTGGTGGTCTCGCCCAGTCGCGAGCGTCGGCGGGACCGGGTCGCGGCCCGCGTGGTTGCTCAGATGCGGGCGGGATGGCAGGAGGAGGTAGCGCGCCTGGTGGCGGCCGATCACGCTGCGGACCTGTTCGCTCTCCGACCCCTGGGCTATGCGGCCTGGATGGCGGGGGGCGATTCCCGTGCTGTTCAGGCCGCGGTGGTGCAGGAGACCCAGGCCTACGCCAAACGCCAAGCCACCTGGTTCCGCAACCAACTCTCCCAGGTGCCGGTCTGGGACCCGGATGCTGAAACACTGGAGACGGCTCTCGAGCGGTTGGGAATCCTATGAATTACCACCACAAATGGCAAGAGAATCGGCCACAAAGGGCACAAAGAACGCAAGGGGAAAAGGGTGATAGAAACCCAGGCCCTATTCTTGCTTTGAGTCCTTTGTGTTCTTTGTGGCAAATTGCTTTTTTATTTTTCTGCGGCGAGGTTTGCCTCCTTGACCGAGTTCGCCCTGAGCCGAGTTCATCCAAGAAGCAGCCAAGGTGGGTCGCCCAACTCGTGACAACAGCATGGTGCGTGATATGAGGCCAATTGTCTGGTACGAGGGACGCACTTCGATCGACCTGGTTCAAGGGGCCGACTGGGCCTGGATTGGGCTCCGCTCCGGAGATGGCCTAAACCGTCTCCACAGCGATCTGCTGCTGGCCCTCGACCACTTATTCATCGATCTGCGCTGGTCCGGCATCCAGCGCGTGGCCCTCAGCGGCGCCGGGTGGATGACGGGGCGAGGCCATCACTTTTCGGCTGGGGCGGATCTGCACGAAGTGGGGAGCCTGGATGCCATCTCCGCAGAGCCCTTTTCCCGGCGGGGCCAGCGGGTCATGTCGCACCTGGTCTGGCCCGGCTGGCGCAGCCTCACCCTCATCTCCGGGGTGGCCATGGGCGGAGGCTGCGATCTGGCCCTGCACGGCCAGGAGCGTTGGGCCGTCGCCGGGGACCCGGCCACCGGCAAGGGGGGGCTACGCATCGCCCACCCCGCTGCGAAGCACGGCATCCTCACCGGTTTTGGCGGCACCTTCCGTCTGCCTGAGATCCTGGGGCAGGACGGAGCGGAGCGCCTCTTCCGGAATTTCGAGACCTGGGATGAGGCTGCGGCCCTCGAGTCGGGAGCGGTCCACCGTGTGCTGGAACCCACTCTTGTCCATCCCGAGGTGATCGGATGGCTAGGAACTCATAACTAAACCCCATGTCGCTGCGCTCCGCGAGGTCGACGGCCGGGTGGGAGCAGGCCGCTGGGCGCCCTGAGATAGCGAGAGGTTGCAGTGCATCCCGGCTGGCTTCATCGCTGCATCGTCGGGTATAGGTATGAGTTCCTAGGCTACCTTGTCGCCGCAATAATGGCCGGGATGCTGATCGCGGCGAGAATGCCGCAGCAGCAAAGCAGGAAGATGGGGGTGAGCACCGCGCATACACCTCGCCAGGTGTCGGTCTTGTGCATGCGGGCGAGACCCATCCCGATCACCACCAGGCCCGCGAGCTGGACCAGGATCCCCAGATACGGAATGAGGCCGCCGATCTGGATGAAGGCGGAGGCGTAGCCGTAGGCCCGGATGCTCTGGCTGGCGCCCACGCCGGGCTTTAGGCCGCCCCACATCCAGAGGAAGAAGTGGTTCAGCGCGCCGCCGATAACCATACCCAGAAACGTGAAGAGGGGCATCAGCAGCAGGATGACCCCGAAAATCAGGGGCATGGCCGCGGCCAGGGCCTTACTGCCACCCTTGCCGACCTGTTCCAGGGCCGCGAACATGAGGCCCATGCCCAGGAGGAAGAAGACCAGAGCCAGGATGAGGAAGATGGGAATCGAGAGCAGCAGCAGGAAACGCCAGGGGGCGCCCAGACCCTCGGTGACAGGTACCCGGTCGAAGAGTTCCATGGGGTTGCTGAAGACCATCCGGAACATGCCGCCCACCCGGGACCAGAAGCTTGGGAGGGCCTCCAGATCCTCGAAGGGAACAGGCCTGAGGGTCGGGGCAGAAGCTGGTGGAGGCTCGAAAATGGGCGGCGGCATCCTCGGTGGTTCGTTCAACTGGATGGCCGGGGGGAATGCCTCGTTGGGGCCGGTGATTTCGCTCATCCCTTGCTCCATGAAGATGCCGCTAAGCTATCACGCTTCGCGAAAATCCCTGGGTCGTAGGCCCAGCTTTTCCAGGCGGGACAGAAGGGTGGACGGTGCGAGGTCCGCCAGGACCGCGGCCCCATCGGTGCCAGTGATCTTCCCGTGTGTGTGGCGCATTAGGCGTTCAAGGTAGGTCCGTTCCTGGGCCTCCCATGTCAGTAGTCGGCCGGTCCTTTCGCCGCGCGCGGGGAGGGCGCCAGCCGGCAGCCTAAGCTCTCGGTCCGCCGAGAGAATCGCGGCGCGTTCGAGGACGTTGTGCAGTTCGCGCACGTTCCCCGGCCAGCCGTAGGCCTCCAGTTGTTCGCGCACGGCTTCCGGCAGGTGGATGGGCGGGCGGCGGTTCTCCCGGGCGAAGCGGTCGAGGAGGCCAGCGGCCAGGGCGGCGATATCCTCGGGCCGCTCACGCAGGGGCGGCAGGTGGATGGGGAAGACGCTGAGCCGGTAGAAGAGGTCCTCCCGGAAACGCCCGTCAGCCACGCCGGCGCGCAGATCCGCATGCGTGGCGGCCACCAGGCGCACGTCGACCTTGCGGGGGCTTTCGCTGCCGAGGGGATCGATCTCCTTCTCCTGGATGGCGCGCAGCAACTTGGGTTGGAGGTCGAGGGGCAGGTCGCCGATTTCATCGAGGAAGAGGGTGCCGCCATCCGCCAACTCGAAACGCCCCTTCCTGGCGGTGGCCGCGCCACTGAAGGCGCCCTTCACGTGGCCGAACAACTCGGATTCGATGAGGGTCGCCGGCAGGGCGCTGCAGTTCACCTTGATGAAGGGTTTTTCGCGGCGGGGCGAGAGGTGATGCAGGGTCTGGGCGACCTTCTCCTTGCCAGTGCCGGTCTCTCCGGTGATCAGGACCGTGGCCGTGGTCGGCGCAACTTGGCGGAGCTGCTCGAGGATGCTGCGCATGGCAGGACTTTCAGCGCGAAGAGGTTCCTGCAGTACATCCCGGCGCTGGGCCTCGCGGAAGTAGCTGACCTCCTCGACTAGAGTCCGTTCCCGCTCAGCAAGACGCGCCAGATGCTCGGCCTGCTTCAGGCCCAGGGCCAGCAACGAGGCGAAGACGCCCACGTGATGCTGCACGCTTTCCGGATATTGGCGGCAGACCATGGCATCCAGGGTCATGAGCCCGAAGGTTTCGCCCCTGCAGCGCAGCGGTGCCACCAGACAGCTGTGGCCGAGCGGCATCTCGATGAGGCCGTGGAAGGTATCCTCGCCCGGGTCGTCCTCCTCGAACGTGGTGGGCCGGGAACGGGCCCTCAGGGCGTTCTGCAGGCGCAGATTCCCCTTGACCGGAATGAGCGCCTTGGATAGCAGGGGCGTGGCCAGGGGCCCCACCGCATGAGCCACCCGCAACCCGTCGCCCTCGCGCAGCAGTATAGTGGCGAGGTCGTAGGAAACGAGCTGCCCCAGCCGTTCGAAGGCATGGACCACCATGCGCTCGGGTTCCTCGCCCAGGGTGAGCAGGGCCCCTGCCTCCTCCACCAGGCGGGCCCCCGTCAGGGCGGCGTCGAGATCCGGAATGGGCACGGATACCTCCTGCCTGATTCTCGGTATTTCGGTAGCCGGGTCAAGGCTTTTCAAGACAGGCTCTTAGAGGGCCTTCGCTTCTGTCACCAGGTGTTCGATGCGAGTCCGGACTTCCCTCAGGAGGGCGTCGCGGTCCTGGTGATCAGAGGGATGGACGGGGTCCCCGATCAGGATGGTGTAGCGCCCGGGCCGGAATCTCACAGAGCCCGAGGGCAGCACCAGGAAGCCACCCACGGTGGCCATGGGGACGATGGGAACGTCGGCTTCCAGGGCCAGGGCGAAGCCGCCCTTCTTGAAGGGAAGCATCTCGCCGGTGCGGCTGCGCGTGCCTTCAGGGAAGATCACCACGTTTTTGCCGCCATGGATCTGCCGGGCCGCGTCCTGGATGCTGCGGATGGCGCGATCCCGGTCGCCGCGGTCGATGAAGATCACGCCGGCGATCCAGGCCGCCCAGCCGACGAAGGGCAGGTACTTGACCTCCTTCTTGGCGATGTAGACCGCAGGGAGGGGCAGGGCGGCGATCAAGACGGGAGGATCCAGGGCGCTCTCGTGGTTCGACATGAAGATCACGGGCTGTCGGCCCTCCCGGATGGGTTCCGGCAGCCGCTCCCAGCCTTGGAGCGTAATGGGGACCTGGCAGAACCAGGCGATGCCCCGGGCGAACAGCGGACCGACGGTGAAGAAGGCGCGACGCCGGCCCAGGAAGGGAACGGCCAGGATGATGCCGATCACGGTCAGGGGAACGGTCGCGAAGGCCCAGATGGTCGTCACAACCCCGCCGATGCCCGTGTCCCGCCAGTTGGTCACGCCGCCTCCGATACCATCTAAGCTATCAGTTGTGGAGGTCTCCCATGGGCATCACCGAGAAGATCCTGGCCGATCACGCAGCGCGCAGGGACAAGGACGGCATTTCCTGGTTCACCGCTCAAGACCTGAAGCGGTTGGGCCTTCACGATCACCTGTTCACCGTCATGCAGACCGTCCAGCACACCCTGCGCCTGCGGAAGGCCCACCAGGTCGTGGAAAGCGAGGGCTGCACCGATCGCTGGAGTCTGCAAGACGTGCACTGACTCCTACGGTACTGGGTCCAAGCCGCCGACGGTGAGCGGTGAGCACCGGATCAGGCGCCAGGTGGTGAGCAGGCCACCGCGGAGGGTGCCGTACTTCTGGATGCAGGCCAGCCCATAGTGGCTGCAGGTGGGCGTGAATTTGCACTGGGTGGGCAGGTGGCCCGATAGGGTCGCCTGGTAGACCCGGATGATCCCGCGGCAGATCCAGGCGGTGGGCTGGAGGCGGACGGGCAGGAAGGCCTCCAGAAGCAGAAACCCTCCGATGGCGAGGATGGGGTGGAGCAGCAGCCAGTCCACCAGCTTAGACCTTGGCCGCATCGGCCTCGGCCTTCACTTTGCGGGCCTCCTCGAGAAACGCGGATACCAACTCCTCCTCCTTGACCTTGCGGATAAGTTCCCCCTTGCGGTAGATGAGACCCTCGCCAGCGCCACCGGCCACGCCAAGGTCTGCGTCCTTGGCCTCGCCGGGCCCGTTGACCACGCAGCCCATGACGGCGTAGGTGATGTTTTCGTGGTTGATCTGCTTCAGCCCTTCCTCGATCTCGTTGGCCACGCGATTGAGGTCGATCTGGACGCGACCGCAGCTGGGGCAACTCACCATGCGAAAGCCGCCGATGCGCAGGGCCAGGGAACGGAGTAGCTCATGCCCCACACGGCACTCGTCTTCACCTTCGCCGGTGAGGGACACGCGGATGGTATCGCCCAGTCCTTCGGCCAAAAGGATGCCCATGCCCACGCTGGAGCGGATGGTGCCACCGAACGGGGTGCCAGCCTCGGTGATGCCGAGGTGGAAGGGATAGTCCACCTGCCTCGCCAGCAGACGGTAGGCCTGCACCGTGCGGACCACGTCGCTCGCCTTGAGGCTGATCTTGATGTCGTGGAAACCCTCGCGCTCGAGGACCTCGATGTGGCGCAGGGCGCTTGTCACCATGGCCTCGGGCGTGGCGGTGCCGAACTTGTCCAGCAGGTCCTTCTCGAGGCTGCCGCCGTTGACGCCGATGCGGATGGGGATGCCCTTGGAGCCGGCCTTGTCCACCACGGCCTTCACGCGATCCTGGCCGCCGATGTTGCCCGGGTTGATGCGCAGGCAGGCGGCGCCGCCATCCGCGGCCACCAGGGCCAGGCGGTAGTCAAAGTGGATGTCGGCCACCACCGGGATCGGGCTGCGGTCGCATATCTCATGGAAGACTTCGCCCGCCTTCTTGGTGGGGACGCTCACCCGCACGATTTCGCACCCGGCGTTGGCGTAGGCATAGATCTGCTTGACCGTGGCCTCCACATCTCGGCTGTCGGTCTTGGTCATGCTCTGCACCGAGATCGGCGCGTCCCCGCCTACCGGAACCCGGCCCACCATGATTTGGCGTGTTCTGCGGCGCGGGGCGAGGGGCTGGGGTTCCTGGTCGGACATGGGGCCTCAGTCAAAGATCCCATTCTACCCACCTATGGCTGGTACGCAGCGCGCGGCCCGTTCGGGCCGCGCGGAGGGGAACGCCTGCAACTACTGCTTCAGGTTCAGGGTGTCCTGCAGGAGCTGGTCCGTGGTGGTGACGATCTTCGCATTGGCCTCGTAACCCCGCTGGTTGAGGATCATGTTCGTAAACTGGGTGGCGACATCCACATTGGAGAGTTCCAGGTTTGAGCCGAGGACACCACCCCGTCCTCCTGAGTTGGCGACCCCGATGGTGGGAGAACCCGAGGACAGACTCTGGGCCCAGTGATTGTTGCCACTCTGAACCAGGCCATTGACGTTGTTGAAGGTGGAGATGGCCACCTGGGCGAGCTGGATGACCTGGCCGTTGGTGAAACTGCCGCTGATGACGCCGTTCTGGTCGACGGTCATGCTGGTCAGGGAACCTGACCCGTAGCCATCCTGGGAATTGCTGGTGGCGGCGCTGGTGGCGCTGTACTGCGTGACGTTCGTGGTTCCAGCAAGGTTGACCATGTTGATAGAGATGGGTTTTACGGCGGCACCATTGCCCCAGTCGATGGATAGCACAGGGTTGGCCGCAATTGAATTGGCAAGTACGGTAGCTAAGCTAACCTGCGTCACAGGGTTGACCGGTGTTACGGAGGTAAGCCCTCCAGTTGCTCCGAAATTCAGATAGCCCATGACTGGGGGTAGGGTAACTGGGTTGGTGACAGGGAGCGGGAAGGTTACCGCGGCACCGTTCACCGTGATTGTGGATCCCGCGGGTCCTGTGACGGAGTAGCTCCAGGTATTGGGGCCAGTCTTGACGTAAATTTCGGTGAGGGTCTGCGGGTTCCCCTGGCTGTCGTACACCTGGATGGGCGTGGTGAAAGTGGAATTTGCATTTGCGGGGTCGGAGGCATTCAGATTCATGCCGGTCGTGACGGTTTTGGTGGCCAAGGCGGGGGATGCGGTGCCTGCGTTGATCTGGACAGGGGCCAGGGCAGCCGAGGTGTTCACAAGCCCGGTGACCGGGTCCTGAACCCAGCCCATGACCTTCGAGCCGTCGCCCGCCACCAGCGTTCCGGAGTTGGTCAAGGAGAAGCTGCCATCACGGGAGTACACCTGTTGGCCGGTGGGCGTCTGCAGGGTGAAGAACCCGTTTCCCTGGATGGCCATGTCCAGGGCGTTGCTGGTGGACTGGAACGAGGACTGGGCGAAGCTCTGGCTGACACCGCTCACCTGGGTGCCCAGGCCGAACTGAATGGGGTTGCCGTTTCCCGCAGTGGAGATGCCCCCCAGGCTGGCGGAGAAGATGTCACTGAACCTTGTGCTCGAACCCTTGAACCCCACGGTGTTGATGTTCGAAAGGTTGTTGCCCACCACGTTCAGCGCGTTGGCGTTGACGGCAAGTCCGGAGAGACCGGAATAGAAGGCGGAATAGAGGCTCATGGCTGCTCCTTAAGGAATGATCAGGCGTGGATGTTCAGGATGTCGGTGAGGGCATAGGATTGGTTGCCTGCGGCCAGGGTGACGGCGCCGTTCTGGACGCTTACACCGGTCACCACCACACCCATGCTGCTGGTGTAGGAGACCTGCGAACCGTTGGCCCCTTGGGCGCTCACGATCACGTTGTAGCTCCCATCGGGCAGCTGATTGCCGTTGGCGTCCCTCCCATTCCAGGTCAGGCTGTTCGAGCCGGCATTCAGGTTCCCTTCGGGGACGATGGCCACAGCCTGACCGCTGGCATTGGTCACGGCCAGGGTCACGTTGGCGGGGGCGTCCAGCTTGAGGTTCAAGGTGGCCGAGCCGGAGTGCAGGTTGAATTGCGAGCCGCTGACGTCCACGGTCTTGCCGATCAGGGCCGCCGACTGGGTCTGGGACAGGCCGGTCAGAGAAGCCTGCAGGCCCGTCAGCAGCGTGTTGGTCTGCTGGGTCGCCTGCAGCGAGGAGAAGCCGGTCATCTGCTGGATCATGGCGGCCGGGTCCTGGGACGAGGCCGAGGTCGGATCCTGATGCTGGAGCTGGGTCACGAGCAGTTGCAGGAAGCTGTTGCTGTCCAGTGTGTTGCTTGGCGCTTTATTCGTGCTGCCGGTGGCAGTGGTCGTGGTCGCAGCGCTGCTGCTGATCATTCCAGTCTGCATGGGGGCCTCCAGGAAAGGGATGGAACAGGAACTGTGCCGATTACGCGTAGAGCTCGACGTGGTGCGGGTTCAGGATGGCTACGGAAACGGCTGCGGGTGCTTCTTGCCTGGCCAGGATGATTTCCGCGGCGGAAGTCTCCCGCAGGGGGGAGGCGGAAGGGGCCTCTTGGAAAGGTCGGTGGCCCTGCTGTAGATCGAAACTGCCCAACTGGAGTCCCTGCTCTTTCAAGGACTGCTCAAGGTGGGGTCGTCCTTCCTGCACGGCCTGCACAGAACCCGGCTCGGTGATCCACAGACGCGCATGCACCTCGCCGCCTACCACTTTGAGGTGGATGGTCACTTGGCCCAGGGAATCAGGATGGAGTTGCAACTGCGCCTCCTGGACGCCGCCCTTCAGCATCCAGCGCAGGCCGCCTTCCACTTGGAGCACAGGCGCCGAAGGCCGGGCAGCTGGTGGGGGCGTGGGAGCCGGAGCAGGAATCGTGGCAGTCTCCACGGGGCGTGGAAGCAGGCTGGCCGCGGCCAGGGCTGAGCCGTCCAGCGCATGGGGAACGAGCGTCTGGACCGGGATGGCTGATTTGAGCGCCAAGGCATCCAGCGTGGGAGGGGCCGTTTCAGGATTCGCCACGATCTGGGTGCCGGCCTTACCGTTGCCCGCAGGGCTGAGCGTCTCTGTGTCAGAGGGCATGGGGCCCGTGAAGGGCTGTGCCTTTCTCTCCACAGGCCCTTGGGCGAGGAACTGAAGGTCCGCGATTTTGACTGCTTTCAGCACCGGGGTTGTGCCAAGTCTTGCGGTATCGGCCAAAGCAAGGCTGTCTTCCGGGTTGGGGGCACTTCTCATCCGGGCTGCCACGTCGGTGATGACGGCCGGGGCTGACGCCTGTGACTTGATGGAAGTGGCATCGACGGGGGAGGTGGCCTGCGGATCCGGCTGGGAGGGGACCAAGGGGCTAGGGACCGGGTCGGCGCCCTCCAGGTTGGTCGGGAATCCCTTGGGAGCAGAAGCACTCCCAGGCGTGGCCGCATCACCTGCCCCAGAGGAGAGCTGGGCTTCCGGCTGGGTAAGGATTGCTGGGGAGATCGCTGCCGAGGGCGATGGGGGAGGTGCCACTGCCAATGGAGCCACGGCGGTCTTGGTGGATGGAGCCTGCGTCGAGGCCATCGCCGATTCGGGGAGCGTCACTTCCCATGGGGTTGCTGGAGTCTCTGCTTTCGGAACCTCAGGTTTACCCAATGGGGATTCCGGGAGCGCCACGGGTGATGGAGGCGTAGGAGTCGGTTCTTTCGGGGCCTGTGCTGCCGGCGAGAATGCCAGGGGTGCAACTCCCAGCTGCGGTGTTGGGGCTTCCGCTCTTGGAGCCTGGGTTGCGGTCAGCGGGAAGGCCGGGAGTGCTGCGGCCAGTGGAGGTGTAGAGGCTTCTGCCATTGGAGCCGGGGCTGTGGTCAGCGGAGATGCCGGGAGCGCTGCCGCCAAGGGAGGCGCAGGGGTCCCGGCCACGGGAGCCTGGCTTGCGGCCAGCGGGGATGCCGGGAGTGGTGCGGCCAATGGAGGTTTAGGGGTCTGTGCTTTCGGAACCGGGGTTGAGGTTGGCTGGGATTCCAGGAGGGCAGCAGTCAGTTGAGGCGCAGGGGTTTCTGTTTTCGTGCCGGGCGCGGGGGCCGGCGCGGAGGTGGGGAAGGCTCCCCTCGATGGGGCAGTCAGGGTGCCTGGATTCGAGATCTGCGCCGCCGCTGCTGACACGGTGACAGGCGGAGTTGGAGGGGCTGCTGGGTCCTCGAGGGGAACTGGAGTCCCTATGCTGGGCTGGAGCGAGGACAAGGCCCCCGCCACGGCAGCAGAGGCATCGACTGGAGTTTGGATGCTGGTGGACGGAGTGGCGGGCTCTGGCGGATCGGCCTTGGCGGCTCGGGCTAAGCTCTTGGCGGTCTTGCCGTCCGTGCCGGGATTCGGGGCCTCTGCCTTGGGATCTTGCACATCCGCCCTGGAACTCGGGACGGGGGCCTGGGAACCTGCAGCATCCGGTCGATCCGATACCTGAGACGCCGTGCCAAGCGGGGCCTTGGTTGGCGGGGCTGGAGTGCCATTGTCCGACTGGGCTGGGCGGGTGCCTGCCGGTGCTGGAGCACCGGGGGCCTTCGGTGTCTGGGCGAACTGCGCTACCAGGCTGGCGAACTGGCCACCGGAGTGATCCGGTGCCTTGGTCCCGAGGTGGTCCACGGGGGACCAGTCAGTGACGGCCTGAACGGCAATTGGAATGGCTGACGCCACGGGAACCCCAGACTCCGAACCTTCCGGATGGATTCCAATCGCCAGGAGCGTGCCGGAGGCAATAGGCAGAAAGTTGCTAGTGGCCTAGGCGGAAGGGTCCTTCGGCTTGCTCATGCCCACTCGCTCGGAAAGCCGGCCGGCGAGCTTGGCCCCCCCTTCCGGGATCACGGCTAGGGCATCCATGAGTTTGCCGGCCTTCTTCGGGGTCATCCCGGCCAGCAAGGCCACGGCGACTTCTAGGTTCTGTCCGGCCAGTTCCTTCATCGCCTGGGCGCCGGCGGTCGGGTCCATGGCCTCGTAGGTGCGGATGATCTGGGGATCGATGGCGGGGCGGACCTTCAGGTTCTCGACCTTGATCAGGGCCTCCTGGACCGCTTTTTCGCGGCCTGCGAGGTCGCCCCGTTCCTTGTCGAGCGTGGCCTGGAGGGTATTGAGGCGCTGCTCAAGCTGACGCAGGTCGGCTTCTTTCTGGGCGAGGGTCTTCTCGCGGTTCTGGAGCTGCTTGGCGAGTTCCGTGATTTTTACGCCTTCGGCAGCGGCAGCCTTGTTGTCGCCCTTCGGTTCCTGGGCGGACAGCCAAAGGACACCCGCGGAAAGGGCGAGGGGTGCCGAGATCCAAAGCAGGTAGCGGGGGTTCATGGGGACTCCTCTGAATCTACGCAGACTGGCGATGATGGCGAAGGATGGCCAGTTCATCCATCTCTCGGGCCTCGCGGAGCTGCTGCTCCCGAGCGTGCTGGAGAGCCCGGCGCTCCTTGAGGCGGACGAGCATGAGATGGTTCCGGTGGGCGAGGATCAGGGTCTCCCGCGCAGCGGCAACCTGGGTGGAGGCGGCTCGCAAGCGTTCATAACCTTCGATCTGCCGACGGCCCAATACCACCAGGTAGCGCTCACCGGCGTGCCAAAGCTCCAGGTCGAGGAGCTGTCCGGTGGCAGATCGGCGCGCTTCGAAGAGCGCGGTGCGCTCGACAGCCAGGGCATCGAGAAAGTCCCTGGCGTCACGCTCAGCCTGGAGTGCATGGGCCAGGGCACGCTCTGCTTCGCGCTCCAGGGCCTCTCGCAGCTTGCGCAGGGGCTCGAGCCGGAAGCGGAACCGGGCCGCCATCAGACACTCTTAAGGAACGGGGCCAGATCGATGCCGAAGATCTGGCCCATGGCGAGCATGGCCTGGCGGTGGTCCGAGCCTTCTGCCATCGCCTGGCGGAGGAAGGACTGGATGGCCGGCTGGAACTGGATCGCCTGGTCGATGGTTGTGCTGGAACCCTTGGTATAGGCGCCGATCTGGATCAGGTCCTCCGCGTCCTGGTAGGTGGCCATCAGGTCGCGCAGCTTGCTGGCCAGCTGCTTCTGCTCGGGTGGAGCCAGGGCGCTGAAGAGGCGCGAAAGGCTGGAAAGGATATCGATGGCGGGGAAGTGGTTCCTGGATGCGAGCTTCCGGGAGAGCACCACATGGCCATCCAGGATGCTGCGCACAGCGTCGCTGATGGGCTCATTCATGTCGTCGCCTTCCACCAGGACCGTGTAGATGCCAGTGATGGAACCCATGCCCTCGAAGGTGCCGGCCCGCTCCATGAGGCGTGGCAGCAAGGCAAAGACGGAGGGCGTGTAGCCCCGGGAACTGGGGGGTTCCCCGGCGCTGAGACCGACCTCGCGCTGGGCCATGGCGAAGCGGGTGACGCTGTCCATCATCAACAGCACGTCCTTGCCCTGCCGCATGAAGTACTCGGCGACCGTGGTGCCGGCCATGGCGCAGCGCAGGCGCAGGAGAGGGCTCTGATCACTGGTGGAGACGACCACCACGCTGCGCTTCAGCCCCTCTTCCCCGAGATCATTCTCGATAAATTCGCGGAGCTCACGCCCCCGCTCCCCCACCAGGGTGATCACGTTCACTTCGGCAGAAGTGTTGCGCGCCACCATGCCCAAGAGAATCGACTTTCCCACGCCGGAACCGGAGAAGATACCAATCCGCTGACCCTTGCCCAGGGTGAGCAGGCCATCGATGGCCCGCACGCCAGTGGACAGCACCTGGTCGATGCGTTTCCGCCGCATGGGATTGGGCGGCAGGCCCTGCATGGGAAGGTGGGTTGTGGGCTCGATGGGTGGGCCGCCATCCAGCGGCCGCCCCAGCGGATCGATCACGCGTCCCAGCAAAGTGTCGGCCAAGGGAAGTTCCGACTGGTGACCTGTTCCTTCCACCCATAGGCCGGGACGAATGCCCTCAGTCTCTTCGATGGGCATCAGGAGCACCCGCTGGCCCGAGAAGCCGACCACCTCGGCGTGGACGAAGCGGGGCTGCCCCGCGGCATCCATGCTGTGAATCAGCATCTGCTCGCCCACGGAGCAGTCCGGGCCGCTGGATTCCACCACCAGACCCACCACTTTGGTGACCCGCCCCATCCAGTCGCCGTTGGGTAGCCCGCGCAGACGGGTGGCGAGGACGGAAAGATCGATCACCCCACTCATGGCCCGCTTCCTTCCTGCATCTGGGCGATCAGCTTCATGAACCGCTCGCGGCGGTGTTCCAGGGTGCCGTTGAAGATGCCCTGGGGCGCCTCGATGCGAAGGCTGCCGCGGGAGAGGCCTCCGTCAGGCGCAAGGGCGATGCCCGCATGTCCGACGAAATGATCGCCAAGCAACTCCAGGTCCGTCGGATTGAGGAAGACCAGCACCGGCATCTCCCCCTCCCGCCGTCCCCGGGGAAGCGGGAAGGGCAGGTCGTCGAGGATGCGTTCCATCAAGGCTTTCACGGCATCAGGCGACTGTTCGAGTTGCTGGATGGCGAGGTACTCGCCGATGGCGAGGGACAGGGCCACCAGTTCCTCGTTCAGGGCCTCTTTCAGGAGCAGGGAGGTCGAAGCGAGTTCCACCAGATGCTCTTCCAGGCGCTGCATGTAGGCCTTGTACTGGCTCTCGCCGATGGTGCGACCCTCTGCCTCGCCTGACGCGAAACCTTCTTCGTAGGCTCGACGGGCGATGTCCTGAGCCTGCAACTCCGCCTCCTGGAGCCGCACCATCACCCGTTGTTCTATGGGAATCCTGGAGAGGTCCTGGTCGCCGATATCAGTGGCCACCGAACCCTCATCCTCATCATCCAGCAGGGGCCGAGTCATCATGACGTCCACCGGGAAGTACGGGAAGGCCTCCAGGCGCGTGTCCTGGAGGTCCTCGGCGCGGATGTAGCCCTTAGTGCCCATCGGTAGGCCCCGGCTCAGCTGACATAGTCCTCGCCCCCGCCACCGCCGATGCTGATGACGCCTTCCTCCTCCAACTGGCGGACGATTTCCACGACTTCATGCTGGGACTTCTCCACGTCCTTCAGCTTCACGGGCCCCATGAACTCCATCTCCTCTTTCATGAGTTCCACGGCGCGGCTGGACATGTTGCGGAAGAACTGGTTCTGGAGTTCCTCGCTGGTGCCCTTGAGGGCGATGGTGAGGGTCTTCTTGTCGGCCCGTTTCAGGATTTCGGTGATGCCGTTGTCGTCGATGAGCAGGATGTCGTCGAAGACGAACATCAGGTCGCGGATGCTGGCGGCCAGCTGCGGATTCTCCGTTTCGATCTTCTCCAGCACGGTGCGGCCGACGTTGCGCTCCATGCGGTTGAACAACTCCGCCACGGCCCGGACGCCACCGTAGGCCTCGGTCGCGAAGGAACCCAGGGCCTCCAGCTTCTGTTCGAGGATGAGGCTGATGCGCCGCACCACCTCGGGGCTGATCTCCTGGAGGCCGGCCATGCGCATGGCCACGTCGCTGCGGAGGACCTCCGGCAGGCTGGAGATGAGCTCTGCCGCCTGGGAAGCGTTCAAGTGCGCCAGGATCAGGGCGATGGTCTGGGGGTGCTCGTTCTGAATGAACTTGGAGAGCTGCTGGGGGTTCGCGCGTTCAAGGCTGGTGAAACCCGCGCTTGATTCCAGGGCTTTCACGAGACGGTCGATGATCTTCCGGGCCACCTCGGGGCCCACCGACTTGATGAGCAGCTTCTTGGCGTACTCGATGCCGCCCTGGCTGATGTAGCTGCGGGCCTGGGTCATGGTATGGAACTCCTCCATGACTTCTTCCGCCACCTCGGGCTGAATGTGCTTGGTGATGGCGATCTCCCGGGAGATCGTCTGGATTTCGTCCTCTTCGAGGTACTTGAAGATGTTCGACGCAGTCTCGTCCCCGAGGGTGACCATGAGCACCGCGGCCTTCTGCATGCCGGTCAGTTTCGTCATGGCCTACCGTCCTTCCTCGAGGAGCCAGGATCGCACCAGGGAGGCCATGGTTTCCGGGTCCTCGTGCGAGCTGTCCTGGAGGCGCTTCTTGATGAGCTCGCGGCGACGGGCTTCCGGCGCGCTGAAGGCTGCGTCGGCGTTCAACTCCGCCTCGATCTCGGCCTCGATTTCAGACATGGATTTCACCTGGACGGGCTTGCGGGAGGAACCACCGCCGGTGCCGGCCATTTGGGCCTCGCCGCCTTCGGCGCTGGCGACGCGCAGGGGGGCCGGACGGTTGATGGCCGCCGACATGCGTCGGAGCATTGGCAGGATGAGCATGAAGAAGACCGCCAGTCCGATGACGGCATAGATCACGCTGGGAGCGAACTGCCGGACCAGATCGACCCAGAACTGCTTCTTGGCGTCGGCCTCTTCCTTGGGGTTCACCTGCAGGGTGGCGAAGGCCATGTTCTCCACGGTGAGTTCATCGCCACGCTTGGGCTGGATGCCCACGGCCGTCGACACCTGATCGCGGATCTTCTTCAGTTCGTCGGCAGTGCGCGGCGTGAACTTCTGCACAGACTCGCCCTTGGCGTCCTTCTCCCAAGTGGAGTTGTGATCCACGATCACGGCGAGGGTCATGCGTTTCACGGAACCCGTGGCCTGGTCGATGACCCGGACCGTCTTGCTTATTTCGTTGTTGGTGGTGGTCTCTTTCTTCTCGGAGTTCTCTGTGACATTGGCGGAGGCGCCACCCGTGGCGGGAGCCACGTTGCTGGCAGTGCCGGGAACGCCCGCTCCGGCATCGCGCTTCTGGACCTTCTCGTCCTTCTGCTGGACACTGCGTTCCACCTGTCCCTGGGGATCGAATTTCTCTTCGTTGATCTTCACCTTGTCGAAGTCCAGGTCCACATGAGCCGTGGCACGGACCTTCCCAATGCCCACGACGGGCTCCAGCAGTTCCGTGACGCGACGGACCATGAAATCCTCTTCTTCGCGGGCCACCTTCTTCTGGGCGTCGCTGGCGCCGACCATGGGATCGCGGCCGGTGCGGGAGAGGATACGGCTGTACTGATCAATGATCACGACCTGGTCAGGCTTGAGACCTTCCACGCTGGCAGCCACCAGGTTGACGATGGCCTGGGTGTTCTCGTCCGGCAGCATGCGGGAGCCGCGCAGCTTGAGCAGCACGCTGGCCTTGGCGTCCTCCTTATCAGTCAGGAAGGGGCTGTCATTGGAAGGCGTGATGTGGACGGTCGCCTCGGAGACCTGCTGGAGGCTCATGATGGTTTTTGCCAGGGTGGATTCCATGGCCCGCCGGTGGATCACCTTCTGGGAGAAATCCGTCGTGCCCAGGCCCGCGTTCTCGAGCTTTTCGAAGCCCAGCTTGTCGCCCGTGAGCAGCCCGTCGCCGGCGAACTTCAGGCGGAGGGAGCCCACTTTGCTCTCGGGAACGAGGATGGTGCGCTGATCACTGCTGAGTTCGAAGGGCACCTGCATCTTGTCCAGCTGCGCGACGATGGAACTGGCCTCCGAGGGCGAGATGTTGGCGGCCAGGACGCCTTTGGATTCCTGGCCCGCCCAGATTCCGAGGCCCGCCAGTGCCAGCAGCACTGTCATGGAAATGGCGACCACCATGACGCGCTGGGTGGAACTCATGCCCCGGAAGGCGTTGGTCAGTTGCTCTGCGAGGTTCGTTTCCCCGGCCATAGGCGTTCCTCAGTCAGGGGTGAGGCCGCGCCGGGAAGCTCGGTCAGCGCTACATCTGCATGCGCATGACCTCGCGGTAGGCATCGATCAGTTTCGACCGAACGGCCATCATCATCTGGAAGCTAAGATCGGCCTTCTGGACAGCCAGCATGGCCGTGTGCATGTCTGCACTCTCCCCTGTCATCAA
>CAIQPH010000269.1 GCA_903873655.1 uncultured Holophagaceae bacterium
CGGCGAGCCAGTAGGTGGTCTTGGAGAGGAAGGGCGTTGCGCCCTGGGCGCCGAAGGCGGAATTCGCGCCGCCGCCACCGAAGGAAGCCCCGAGGCCACCCTTGGTACCGGGCTGGAGCAGGATCGTCCCGATGAGCAGGATGCCGAAGAGGATCAGTAGCGTGATGGCGAGGCCGTTCATGGAAACTCCAACCATCTAGTCTGCCACGGCCGGGGCCTGTCTTCAAATGGGGATGTGACATCGCGCGGGGCGTCCGGCGCCCCCAGCGCGGCCGTGTCCTATTTACGGATAAGCTCTTAGGCAGGGAGGTACCCCATGCGACGCGCTTCCTGGCTGTTCATCTCTCCCCTGCTGCTCCTGCTCGGCTGCACCCGGCCTGAGGTCGAGGCCTTCCGCTTGCGGCCAACTCCAGTGTTCGTGACCGTGACCCTACCTTCAGGTCTGGGGGATCGCGACGCTTTCCAGAAGGAGTACGCCGCTGCGCTGCGGGCCCGCCTCTCCACCCGCCTGGTGGTGGTGGCTGAAGGCACGCAGCCTCCCGTGGGAGCGTCCGAACTGCGGGTGGACATCCGGGAGATCTTGCCCGCGCCAGGCCATCCCAGTCCGGCCGCCGTCGGCCTCGCCACCGGCGTGACCGTGGGTGCCCTCAGCGCCGCTTCCGGCAACCGGGGCTGGGGCATCGTAGATGGTCTGTTCTGGGGCTTGTGGGTGGGCGGTCATGTGGCGGCGCATCAGCAGCGGCCCCAGTATCGCCTCGGCTACCAGCCGCAAGCAGTGCGTGCGGATGTGAGCCTGGTGCAGCCGGGCAACCCCGAGCCGCTGTGGCTCGATGCCATCGAACCCAGGGAGGTGGTGGAAGCCATGGATCCCCTTCCCTGGGGCTACCGCGATGACGACGGCCGGATCCGGGAGGAGGAGGCCAAGGGCTTCGCCCGGGTGGTGGTCCAGAGGCTGTCTGCCTACTTCCGGCTGACGCGGTTCACCGAACAGCGGTTCTATGGGGAACCTCCTGCGGGCAGGGAGGCTGGCACCGCGCCGAGCCAAGCGGAACCGCCGTCTCCGCCACCGTCAGCACCCCCGCCGCCGCCTCCGGCGAACCTGCCGCCCCCGCCGGTTTCCCCACCGCCACCTGTCGCACCGGAACCCCCTGCCAAGCCGGCAGGCAACTGATGGACAACCGGGTCATCCGATGTTCCGGCTGCGGCGCCTCGGTGCCGCCGGACGCTCCGCAATGCCCCTATTGCCAGGCCCAACTCGCCACCGTGGCCTGTCCAGCCTGCTTCGCCCTGGCGCCTCTCATGGCCAGCCATTGTCCGGCTTGCGGGGCGGCGCTGGCCGCGCGCCCATCGCCGACTCCCGATGGCAGTTCCTGTCCCGCCTGTTCCAAGCCCCTGGTCACAGCCAGAGTGGGTGACCTCGAAGTGCGGGAGTGTCATGCCTGCGGCGGTCTCTGGCTGGACCGCGCCATTTTCGAGCAGCTGGGCGCCAGCCGCGAACGCCAAGGTGCCGTGCTCGGCGCGCTGCCCGCGCCCACCGCGCCGCCAGCCGTCGCGCTGGCGGCAGTCCAGTACCGTCCCTGTCCCGCCTGCCGCCAGCGCATGAACCGCGTGAACTATGCCCGCCGGTCCGGTGTGGTGCTGGATGTCTGCAAGGAACATGGCCTCTGGTTCGACAAGGATGAGCTGCGCCGGGTGCTGGCCTTCATCTCCGAGGGTGGACTGGATCGGGCCCGGGAACTGGAGATCGAGGAACTCAAGGAGGCCAAGCGCGCCACCGTGCAGATCCCCGAACACCCCGCCTCGTCCATCGAGTTCGCCCACCAGATGAACACCAGCCAGCACTGGCTTGGCGTCGCAGGACTGGCCTGGCTGGCCGCCGAAGTGGCTGAGCATTTCAGTAAGAGGGACTGAGGGCGAACACCACCTGAAAACATAAAGATCCACCACGAAGACACGAAGACACAAAGAAAAGTGCTGGTCGCGGAAGACACAGAAGAAGGCTGGAAGGCTCGGAAAAATGCAGGGACGTCCGCTCTGGAAGCGTGGGCCGGAAGCCGCCTACGGCGGGCCCGCGCGGCGAGGGGCACGGCACCTTCCGTGTCCTTCGTGGAATTCCGTGTCTTCCGTGACCAGCCATCTCTTAGGGGGCCCTTGCGACCAGGAATAGGAAGTGCCTAGCCCGCCTGCTTCACCAGCTCCGCGAACTTCTTGGGATCCAGGCTGGCGCCGCCGACGAGGCCTCCGGCGACTTCGGGGATGCCCAGCAGTTCGGGGAAGCTCTCGGGGGTGACGCTGCCGCCGTAGAGGATGGGCACTATTGCGCTGGCTGCCGCGCCCAGGTGCCGGTTCAGCTCCGCACGGATGAAGGCGTGGGCCTCGCGCACCTGCGGGGCCTCGGCGCGGCGGCCGGTGCCGATGGCCCAGACGGGCTCGTAGGCCACCCAGAGTGGGCCGGGACCAGTCTCCGCCAGGATAGACAACTGCTGTCCAAGCACTGCCAGCGTCTGGCCCGCATCCCGCTGGGCCAGGCTCTCGCCGATGCAGAGCAGGGGCAGCAGGTCCCACTGCCAGGCGGCCTTGACCTTCTTCGCCAGGGCCGCGTCCGTCTCGCCGAAAAACTGCCGCCGCTCGCTGTGGCCCAGGAGCACGCCAAAGCAGCCCGCGTCCCGCAGCTGGGGCATGGAGACCTCGCCCGTGAAGGCCCCCTTGGCCTCCGCGTGGGCGTTCTGCCCGAACACCTTGATCCCCTTGGCACTCACCAGCCCGCTCACCAGGCTCAGCAGTGTGAATGGTGGTGCGATCCCGACTTCAGTTCCCGACTCGGGCGCGCAGCGCCCGAGCAGATCCTCACAGAAGGCCTTCGCCTCCACCGACGACAGATTCATCTTCCAGTTGGCGACGACGCAGCGCATGGTTGCCCTCATTTGGAAAGGGCGGCGACGCCCGGGAGTTCAAGACCGCTGAGAAATTCGAGACTGGCGCCACCCCCGGTGGAGACATGGCTCATGCGAGCGGCCACACCTGCCTGGTTCACGGCGGCCACGCTGTCGCCGCCGCCCACCAGTACGAAGGCACCCCGGTCGGCCGCGTCCGCCAGCTCTTCGGCCATGGTCAGGGTTCCGCTGGCGAAGGGGGCCAGCTCGAAAACGCCCATGGGACCGTTCCACAGCAGGGTCTTCGCCGCACGGATCTCGGCCGCATAGGCAGCGATGGTCTCGGGTCCGATGTCCAGGGCCATGCGGTCCACGGGAATGTTCTCGTCCAGGGTGATGGCGCAGTCCGCATCGGCCTTGAAGGCCACGGCGGCCAAGTGGTCGAGGGGCAGCAGCAGGCGGGTGCCCTTGGCCTTGGCCTGTTTCGCCAGGTCCAGGGACATCTCCAGCTTGTCCTCCTCGCAGAGGCTCTTGCCGATCTCGAAGCCCTGGGCCTTGAGGAAGGTGTAACTCATGGCGCCGCCGATGAGGATGGCGTCGGCCTTGCCGAGGAAATTCTGGATGAGTTCGATCTTGTCGCTCACCTTGGCCCCGCCGAAGATCACGACCAGGGGTTTCTCGGGATGATCGGTGACCTTGCCCAGGGCCTTCAGTTCCTTCTCCATGAGGAAGCCCGCGGCCACGCGGTCCTTGGGAAAGTGGCCGACCATGCCGCTCACTGAGGCATGGGCGCGGTGGGCGGAGCCGAAGGCATCGTTCACGTAGGTGTCGGCCAGGCGCGCCAGACTGGCAGCGAACTCATCGTTGTTCTTGGTCTCGCCCTTCTCGAAGCGGAGGTTCTCCAGCAGCAGCACCTGGCCGGGCTTGAGGCTCGCGGCCTCGGCCTCCACCGAGGCTCCGACTACATAGCTCGCCAGGCGGCAGTCGAAGCCGTGCTCGGCGAGCCAGGTGGCGACGGGAGCGGCACTGTAGGCGGCCTCGAAGCCCTTGCCTTCGGGGCGCCCAAGGTGCGAAGCCAGCACTACGGAGGCACCGCCCTCCAACAGGAACTTCAACGTCGGCAGGGTCTCGCGCACCCGCGTGTCGTCCGTGATCCGCCCCTCTTTCAAGGGCACGTTCAGGTCCGCCCGCAGGAAAACCCGGTGGCCTTTCACATCGAGATCATGCACCGACCGGAAGCCCATGGCTGCTCCTTGCATTTTGGAATTACCATTCTGACGGAAGCGGGTGTTGGCTGCTATCAGCTATCAGAGATTCAAGGTACTTCAGGGAGTTCATGAAAACAGGAACACAGAGGACACAGAGAGCCGCAGAGGACACAGAGAACTGCCAGAGTCTGGTTCCCACAGGTGTTTCACCAACCCTGGCAAAGGCAGGCTGGTCACGGAAGCCACGGAATTCCATAAAGGACACAGAAGGGGCTTGGATCTCGCCGCACGGGCCCGCCGAAGGCGGCTTCCGGCCTGGCCGGAAGTGATCCCGGGGGCGCCTGGGTCGCGTCCCAAGAAGCGCGACTCAGGCGCCCCGGGATGCAGACCGTGCTTTCGGAGCGGATGCCCCTGTCTGTTTCCGTGCCTTCCTTGACCAGCAGTTTTTCTCTGTGTCCTCTGTTGGAACCCTGTGCCCTCTGTGTTCCGCTTTTTGGCACTGGCTTTCCAGGTGAATCCATCCCAAGACCGGAGCCTGCCTGGTCAGACCTTCTCGAAGATGCCGATCCACCGTGGGCTGGCTGCGGTGAAGGCCTCTCCGGAGTAGGTGCCCAGGACGCGGCGGAGCCGGAGCCCCGCCCCGGCGGCCAACTCCTGCAGTTCTCTGGGGAGGTAAAGGCGCACGCTTTCCAGGACCTCCCGCCGGACGCCCGTATCGCGATGGGTGAGCACCATGCGCTTCACCAGGCGGTCGCCCTCGATGGTCCGGCGGCTCTGGGACCTGATACCCCCGCGTTCCAGGGCGTCTTCTGGAATCAAAGTCCGGGCCACCAGACTGGCGTTCAGGTAGTCCATTACCAGCACACCGCAGGGCTTAAGGAGGCCGCTTAAATCCATCAACAGAGCCTGGTTTTCGTCATCCGGGAAATAGCCGAAAGGCGTAAACCAGAGGCAGATGCCGGAGAGGGCGCCTCTCCTCAGTGGAACCCGGCGCATGTCGCCCCTGAGGAGCCATGGGCGCAGGCTGGCCGGGGCCATGCCCAACAGCGTCTTTGAGAGATCCATGCCGAAAGTCAGCGGGTTGACCTGGCGCAGGAGTTCCAGATGACGACCCGCTCCGCAGGCGAGGTCGAGCACGGGACCCGCCGCCAGTTCCGGGGCCACCAGCAGGGCCTGAGCCACGGCCGTACGGGCCTCCTCCTCATCCCGGTGGGCGTAGAGCAGGGCATAGTCCTCGTCAAACCAGGCTTCGAACCACTCGACCAAGGCGGCGCCCCTCCAGCAACCAAGAGTACAGGGAATGGCACCACGAAGGAGTCACACGGGCAGCCTCGGGTAGAATGACCATTGCAAAGGAATCCCATGCAACGCCCTGAACGCCTTGAAGACCAGGTCCACTTCCTCCTTTCGACGCTGGTCCAGCGGGAGCTCCGGGATCCGGAGCTGGGTTTCGTCACCCTCACCGCCGTCCGCCTCTCGCCGGACCGCAGCGTGGCCAGGGTCTATTTCACCGTGCTGCCCGCCAACGGGGGCGACCAGGAGGCCCAGGATGGTTTCACACGCAAGGCCCTGGGCCGCGCCGCGGGTTTCCTCCGCAGCCAACTGGCCGCGCGCCTCAAGATGAAGCGGGTGCCTGAGCTGCGGTTCTTCCCCGACAGCACCCTGGATGCGGGCAACCACCTGGAGTCGCTCCTGTCCGAGATCGAGAAGGAGCGTGCGGCCCGGCCGGTGGAGCCCGAAGCTGATGCGACGGAAGCCTGATGATCGAGTCGGGCATCCACCTCGTCCACAAGACCGTGGGGCAGAGCAGCTTTGACGTGATCCGGGGCTTCAAGCGCCGGGCCTTCGAGGCGGGGCAGAAGAAGCTGGCCCTGGGTCACGGCGGGACGCTGGATCCCTTCGCGGAAGGCCTGCTGCTGGTGCTCGCGGGCCAGGCCACGCGGCTGATGGAGCTGCTGCATCCCCTGCCCAAGACCTATGTGGCCGAGCTCGCCTGGGGTGTGGAGACCGATACCTGCGATTTGCATGGCAAGCCCGTGGCGGAAGCCGATCCCCCGCACCTGGAGCCAGCGGCTCTCGACGCGGCCTTGGCGTCTTTTCTTGGCTGGACCGAGCAGATCCCCCCGGCTACCAGTGCCAAGAAGATCGACGGCGAGGCCGCCTACCGTAAGGCCCACCGGGGAGAGGAGGTGGTGATGAAACCCTGCCGCGTCTTCCTGCTGTCGGCCCGCTGGCTCGCCCACGACTTGCCACGGAGCAGCACCCTGGAACTCACCTGCCGGGGCGGCTTCTATGTGCGCAGCCTGGCCCGGGACCTGGGCCGGGCGCTAGGCTGCGGCGCCCATCTGGCAACGCTCCGCCGCACCGCCATCGGTCCCTGGATGGATCCTGGCGCACGGCAGGAGCACCTGCTTACTGGCGCCGACCTGCTGCCCTGGTGCCCATCCCGCCTGCTCTCCGATGAAGAAGCCGATCACCTGAGCCACGGCCGGGCCATTCCGGCGGGCGAGCCCTGGGCCGCCACCTGGGCTCTGCCCACAGGCTTCCCAGATCCTGGCGCACCGCTGCGGGCGCTGCACGAAGGCCGTCTGGTGGCCCTGCTCAAGCCTGCCGAGGATGGGCTGCGGACCTTCGCGAACCTGCGGGGCGGGCTTTGAGCTTCGAGCACTGAGCGTTATGACCTCGGCGGTCAGCACCGAGCCATGAGGTGGAAGAACTCCCGGTCGGCCTTGAGCATGTGTGTGGCGACCACGTCGTGGGCGAGGAACTGCAGGAGACTGCCGACCGAGAGGGTCCCGGCCTCGAAGGATCGTTCCAGTTCGAGGGCCTGGTCCACCAGGTCAACGTGCTTCTTGGCATGGTCGGCGAGGCCCGCGAACTCGAGTTCCGAGAGGATCTTCTCCTCATCGTGGAAGTGCTGAGTGACTGCCGCCAGGAGGGCCTTGATGAACCCGGCCATTTCGTCGGCGGGGCGGCCCGAGAGGGCTGCATCGAGCAGTTCGTTCGCCAGGTGGAACAGGTGCTCATGCTGGGCGTCGATGAGCGGGTGGCCACAGCAATAGTTCCCACTCCAGACCAGTTTCAGAAAGGTCCCTTCCAGATGCTCGATAGCCGACTGGCCGTCGCTGCGGGTGAGGTCCGCCTCGACCCGGTTCCGGCCCTGGTCCTTGGCCCGGTACATCGCCCGGTCGGCGCGGTCCAGCCAGGCTTCCCTCGATTCTGAAGGCAGGCATTCCGTGACGCCCAGGCTGGCGGTGACCTGGCCGATCCCCTCGAAGGCTTGGGCGGCCAGGCTCTCGCGGATGCGTTCGGCGAGGGCTATGGCACTGGCGAGTCCCGTGTTCGGCATGAGGACGAGGAATTCCTCTCCGCCCCACCTGGTCAGGGAATCCGACAGGCGGATGGCGGCGCGGATGCGGTTGGCGACCTCCCGGAGGACCTGGTCCCCCACGGGATGTCCGAAACTGTCGTTGATCCGCTTGAAGTGATCGATGTCGAGCATGAGCAGGGACACCGGGTGCCCGTACCGATTGGAGCGGTGGATCTCCCCCTCCACCGCCTGCTCGAAGTGGCGCCGGTTCCAGGCGCTGGTCAGCAAATCCGTGCTGGCGAGCTGCTCCAGTGTGCGGAAGAGATTCTCGTCAACCCGGAAGTGGTTCTCGGTGCAGTTCTTCAGGAAGCGCAGGAGCTCTTCGACCGCCTCACGATCCAGTCCCGATCTCACGGCGTCATCGAGCTGGTTGATCGTGTCCACCAGCGTCTTGTGCTGCTCGTCGATTTTTGGATGACCGACCTGAAGGCGGGCGTCCCAATCCATCAAGGGCATTTCCTTCTCCAGAGTGTGACCCGGCTATCGGAAGGATAGCTTACCCTCTCAAATTGTGGACAGGAGGGTCTACTCCGAGCTCGGTACCTTCGCCGCGAGATCATCCAGCACCTGCAGCATGTGCTGGCACTCTTCGCAGCTGGTGTCTGGAGTGCCGCAGGGAAAGCCGTCGCCCTGCATGCCCAGGCAGCGGGGCTGCTGGATGAAGCGCATCAGCTCGGCCAGCAGGCCAGAGATCCTCGTGCGCAGCGGACTGTCGGGGATCTCCCGGAGGGCCAGGACGAGCTTCCATTCCTCGACATTGAGGACGGTCTGGATGGCGGCGTCCGTCATGGCTGCCTCCGGGGTGATTCAGTTGGAGAGGGCTTCCACCGACTTGATGCCCCAGGCGAAGGCTTCTTCGTTGAGGGGGATCAGGGCGCACTTGTCCTTCAGGGCCACGCGGATGGCGGTGAGCATGGTCTCCTTCGGGAAGATGCCGGTGGCCGCCTGGAGGGCGCCCAGGGCCACGATGTTCTTCACCACGGCCTTGCCCAGGTCCGTGGCGATGCCGGTGAAGGGCACGGGGAAGACCTTGACGCTGGGATCGAGTTCCGGGGCATCCGCGATCACAGAGCAGTCGTAGATGACGTAGCCGCCTTTGCGCACGGTGGGGCCGAACTTGGTGAGGCTCGGCGCGTTGAAGGCGATCAGCACATGGGGATCGTGCGAGGCCGGGTTCAGCACTTCCTCACCAGCCACATGGACATCGGCGTAGGAGGTGCCGCCGCGGCTTTCGGGGCCGTAGCTGGGAATGTGCGTGGCATCGAATCCTTCGTTGATGCCGGCGCGGGCGATGAGCATGGCGGCGGTCTGGGCGCCGTCGCCGCCGGAACCCGCCAGCTTGAGCGAGACGTCATGTGGGGCGAGATGGGTGGGGAAGCCCTGGCAGTGGCGTGTGGGATGTTCGGAGGTGGCGCCGGTCAGGCTGAGGATCTTCGCGCCATCGAAGCTGGGCGGGTTCCTCTGGAACCAGGGCTCGACCGTAAGGTCCTTCTTCACGCCGAGCGGAAATACCGGCTCCATGCACTCCTTGACCCACTTCTCGGTATCTTCGGGCGTCATCTTCAGATGCGTGGGGCACTCGGCCAGCACCTCGATGAAGGCGTAGCCGCGGCCTTCCACCTGGAGCTGGATGGCCTTCTGGATGGCCTTCTTGGCCTTGATGCGCTGCTTGGTATCGAAGAGCGCCACGCGTTCGACGTAGACGGGGCCGTCCAGCCCGGCGATGATTTCCGCCATCTTCATGGGCTGGCCGTTGAACCGGTTGCGGCCTGAGGGACTGGTGGTGCTGGTCTGGCCCATCAGCGTGGTCGGGGCCATCTGGCCGCCGGTCATGCCGTAGATGGCGTTGTTGATGAAGATGACGGTGATGGGGGCGCCCAGTTGGGCGGTGGCGATGGTCTCGGCGAGACCAATGGAGGCCAAGTCGCCGTCGCCCTGGTAGCTGATGACCACACACTCAGGGTTGGCGAACTTGTGGCCGATGGCGACCGCGGGGGCCCGGCCATGGGCGGCCTGGCTGTTGCCCACGTCGAAGTAGTAGTACAGGAACACGGAGCAGCCGACGGGGCTGATGGCCACCGTGCGGTCCTGGATGCCCAGGTTGTCGATGGCTTCGGCCATGAACTTGTGGGCCAGCCCGTGGCCACAGCCGGGGCAGTAGTGGGTGGCATGTCCCTTCAGGCCTTCGGCATGGGAGTGGCGCTCGAACTTGTCGTAGATGACGCTGGCCTTGCTCATGCGCGGACCTCCTTCTTGCCCAGCACCAGGGCCATGATCTCGCTCTGCTGGGGCAGGACGCCGCCCATGCGGCGGACGGCTTCGAGCTCGGGGAACTGCCGGATGCCGGCCTTGCTCAGCGCCAGCCGGATCTCATCCTCCAGCTGGCCATTGCTGGCCTCGACCACCACGATGCGGTCAGCGCCCTGGATGGCGGCCCTCAGTTCCTCCACCGGGAAGGGCCAGAGGGTGATGGGCCGGAAGAGGCCGGCCCTGATGCCCTGATGACGGAGGTCCTGCACGGCGCCCTTGGTGGTGCGGGCCGGCGTATTGCAGGCGATGAGGACCACCTCGGCGTCGTCGCAGAGGAAGCTCTCGGCGCGGGTTTCCACTTTCATCGCTTCGTACTTGGCGACGAGGTGCTCGTTGTGCCGCTCAAGGTCGCTCTCTGTGAGGTAGATCGAGGAGATGAGATTCTGGCGGTGCATGGCATCGCCGTAGACCGCCCACTTGGGAATGCCCGGCTTGATCATGATCTCAGGCAGCTGCACCTTGCCGGTCATCTGGCCCAGGTAGCCATCGCTGAGGATGACCACCGGGTTGCGGTACTTGAAGCTAAGCTCGAAGGCCAGCATGGTGAGGTCGAGCATCTCCTGGGGTGTGGAGGGGGCCAGCACCAGGGCCTGGGTGTTGCCGTGGCCGAGGCCGTGGCAGGCCAGCTTGATGTCGGACTGCTCGGGAGCGATGTTGCCTAGGCCCGGTCCGCCGCGCATGACATCCACGAAGACGCCCGGCAGCTCGGCGCCGATCATGTAGGAGACGCCCTCCAGCATCAGGCTGAAGCCCGGCGACGAGGTGAAGGTCATGGTGGGGAGGCCCGCGCCCGCGGTGCCGTACATCATGTTCACGGTGGCGACTTCACTGACGGCCTGGAGGAAGGTGCCGTCGAGCTTGGGCAGGAACTTCGCCATCAGCTCAGCGCCCTCGGTCGAAGGGGTGATGGGGTAGCCATAGACGTGCCGGCAGCCGGCGAGAATGGCGCCGATGGCCGAGGCGTAGGTGCCCTTGATGACCAGGGGTTCCGTGCGGGGCAGGGGCAGCACCACGGAGGGCAGGTCCACTGGTTCCGGCGCCTCGCTGGGCCGCACGCCGAAGAGCTTGGCCGGGTCCTCAAATTCAAAGTCCTGGATCTCCCCTTCGTGGGCTGGGCGCAGGCCGTAGGGCTCAGGGCAGGCGTCCATGCACAGGCCGCAGGCGTTGCAGTTCGTCAGGTCCAGTTCCACGGGCACCAGCCCGGTGAGGGGGTTGATCTGATCGCTGAGCGTGATGCAGTCCTTGGCACAGGCATCGAGGCAGCGCCCGCAGCCCTTGCAGTACTCGGGAAGCAGGAAGGGTTTCGGTCGTTCTTTAAGGGCCATGGGGCCTCCTTGCAGGGACGCGGAGCCTACCTGTGGGAAGTGTCGATCTGCCCCGGTGTGCCGGGGATCACAAGCCCATGATGACGCAGACCACCGCCGACCAATAGGGCAGGAAGGGGTTCCTGGGTGGGCGGTATGTGGCGATCGAGGCTTCAGGCCCCAGGCCCCAGGCTTCAGGGGCAGATGACTGTTGCGCCGGGGGTGGCGCGCCAATGGCTAAGTTCGGCGCCGACCCAGTTGAGCGGTCCTGGAAAAATACCGGCGCGGACCGAAGGTCCGCACCAAACAATCAGTCCCAGAAGCCAGAAGCCAGAA
>CAIQPH010000270.1 GCA_903873655.1 uncultured Holophagaceae bacterium
ATTTCGACCCACGGTGCTCGCAAGGGCCTCGCGGATACCGCGCTGAAGACGGCCGACTCCGGCTACCTCACCCGCAAGCTGGTGGATGTGGCCCAGGACGTCATCGTCAACGAGGATGACTGCCAGACCATCAGCGGCATCGAAGTGGAATCCATCGTCAACAGCGACGGCACCATCCGCTCCCGCCTGCGCGACCGCATCATGGGCCGCGTCTGCCTCGACGACATCGTGGACCCCTACGATGCCACCAAGGCCATCGCGTCTGCGGGCACCCTCATCTCTGAGGAACTGGCGTTCAAGATCGAGACCAGCGGCATTCCCATGGTCAAGATCCGCTCCACCCTCACCTGCGAAGCCCGGCGCGGCATCTGCGCCAAGTGCTACGGCCTGAACCTCAGCACCGGCCGTCTGGTCGATCTGGGCGAGGCCGTGGGCGTCATCGCCGCCCAGTCCATCGGCGAACCCGGCACCCAGCTCACCATGCGGACCTTCCACGTGGGCGGCGCGGCCAGCCGCACCTCCGAGAAGAGCACGCACGAGGCCCAGATCGCGGGCATCGTGAAGTTCGACGGCCTGGAGAACACCAAGGACCAGCGCCGCACCGTCGTCAACCGCAAGGGCGAGACCGTGGCCCTCACCCGCAACGGCTACCTCCTGGTGACCGACGAGGACGGCAACGAGCGCGAGCGCTACAAGATCACTTCTGGCGCCATCCTAAAGGTCAAGGACAAGGAGAAGGTCGAGCCTCGCACCGTGCTCGCCGAGTGGGATCCGTCCAACGACGTGCTGCTCACCGAAGTGGGTGGCGTCGCCGACTTCAAGGAATTCGAAGTCAACGTGTCCTACCAGGAAGAAAAGGATCCGATCTCCGGCAACTTCCGCAAGAAGGTCATCGATCCCACCGACGACAAGATCCATCCCCACATCAACATCAAGGGGGACAACCACAAGGTGCTCAAGCGCTACAACATTCCCACCGGCGCCTACATCGAAGTGGAAGAGGGCCAGGAGCTGCTGCCCGGCGATGTCATCGCCAAGACCAGCCGCCAGCAGGCCAAGACCAGCGACATCACGGGCGGCCTGCCGCGCGTGACCGAGCTCTTCGAGGGCCGCAAGCCCAAGGAACCCGCCATCATCAGCGAAGTCACTGGCATCGCGAAATACGGCAACCGTGTCCGCGGCAACCAGAAAGTTGTGGTGGAAGCAGAAACCGGCGAGAAGGGCGAGTACCTGATCCCCCGCGGCAAGCACATCCAGGTCCAGGACGGCGACGAGATCCGCGCCGGCGAAAAGCTCACCGAGGGCGCCGTCAGCCCCCACGATCTCCTCAAGGTCCAGGGCGACCGTGCCCTCCAGGCCTTCCTCGTCAATGAAGTGCAGGAAGTCTACCGGGCCCAGGGTGTGGTCATCAACGACAAGCACATCGAGGTCATCATCCGCCAGATGATGCGCTGGGTCCTCATCACCGACGTGGGCGACACTCCGCTCATCGTCGAGGAGAAGGTCGACAAGCACCGCTTCAAGGAGATCAACGAGCAGGCCCTCAAGGATGGCGGCCAGCCCGCCACCTGCGAACCCCTGCTGCTGGGCATCACCAAGGCCGCGCTCACGTCCGAGAGCTTCATCTCGGCCGCCAGCTTCCAGGAGACCACCCGCGTCCTCACCGAGGCCGCTCTGGAAGGCCGCGTGGACTACCTGCGCGGGCTTAAGGAAAACGTCATCCTGGGCCGCCTGATTCCGGCCGGCACCGGCATGGCCCACTACCGCAACCTGGAGATCGAGGAGGGCGAGTACCCCGAGCCCAGCCTCAACGAGTTCCCGGGCAGCGAGGACTTCGACGACGAATACGCCCGCATGGCGCAGCACGTCGAAGAGCTTCAGGGCATGAGCGAGATCGACGGCGAAGACTTGTAAATCCAGTAGGTAGAACCATGTATTTTGCGACGGCCCGCTTCGGCGGGCCGGTTCTCGTTTGCCTGGAACCCGACCTCAAGGTATACAGGGATCCCCGGGGTGATGAGTCCAGCCCGCAGTCCGTTCGTGCCCGGCTGGGGTTTCGCCCTCGAGGCTTTCAGGAGGATCCACGCATGAACCCACGTACATGGCGCATGGCCATACTGGTCTTTGGCCTCTGGGCGGTGCTGCCCTGTGGCCTGTTAGCCCAGGCTCCCCCCCCCTACAAACGCACCGTCGAGACCTACACCGTGCCTGACGTGACCCTGGTGAACCAGGACGGCACCAAGGTGAAGTTACGGACGCTCCTGGATTCCGGCCAGCCCGTCATCGTCGATTTCATCTTCGGCACCTGCACCACCATCTGCCCGGTGCTCTCCGCCGGCTACGCCAACCTGCAGAACAAAATGCCCGCCGAATCAGCGAAGGTGCACCTCATTTCCATCTCCATCGATCCCGAAAACGACACGCCGAAAGTCATGCGCGACTACCTCAAGCGCTACCGCGCCAAGCCGGGCTGGGACTTCCTCACCGGCAAGCGCGAGGACATCGACAAAGTGATGACCGCCTTCAACGCCTACATTCCGAACAAGATGTCCCACTACCCGCTGACCTTCATTCGCGATCCGAAAACCGGCCAGTGGGTCCGCATCTTCGGCCTGCTGAGCTCCACCGAGTTCGTGGCCGAGTGCCGGAAAGTGGGCCTGCTGTGAGCCGGTTCCGGAACTTCCCCATGCGCGGCTCACTCGAGACCCTTCTGGCGCTGTGTCTGCTCATGGCCACCGCCACAGCCGCCCCGCCGAAGCCGGCGGCAGGAACCGTGGTGGGCCTGCCCGCCGAGCAGGCCCTGGCCTTGGGGGAGCGCATGTACCGGGAAGGGATCCTGCCCAATGGTGAGCCCATCCAGTCCGTGGTGAATGGCGACATCCCCGTCGCCGGCACCGCCATCTCCTGCCAGAGCTGCCATGTGCGCAGCGGCGTGGG
>CAIQPH010000271.1 GCA_903873655.1 uncultured Holophagaceae bacterium
ATCCATGCCTCCATTCTCCCTGGAATGGGCGCGCCGACCCACCCTCTGTGGCCGGTGCTCGGGCATGGAAAGCCCGTCGGATTCCGCTTCGCGGAACGGCCTACGCCCGCCCTTCGGGTCCGCGTCCTTCCCACACCCTCGGGCTCTCGCCTGGAGACCGCTGGCGCGTTCTCCACACCGCCCACAGCGACCCTCAGCAGCAGCAAGGTTCTGAGCCTCTTCTTCATTAGAATCCATGTCCCGGCCTCAGGAGCCTAGAGAAGGTCAGGCAGGTCGGGCCTCGCCGCGGGACCCGCCATCCCTATATGGGTCGGTTACCCACACGAAACAGCGAGGGGCCCATTGGGGCTCTTCGCTAAAAGGTGTGGGTAGGGGGTAGGCAGGGGCCCGGTTCAGGTTCAAATAGATGGATGGACGCAAACGAGCTTTTCAAGACGGCACTCGGACTTCAGCCCCCCTGGGAGGTAGCCTCTCTGGACTTCGATCTGAGCAAGCGCCGGCTGGACATCCGGGTCGACTTCCAGAAGGGCTCTTCCTTCCCTTGTCCGGTCTGCGGAGTTCCAAGCAAGGCCCACGACACCGAGGAAAGGACCTGGCGGCATCTGGACTTCTTCCAGCACGCGGCCTACCTGACGGCCCGGGTACCGCGCTGCAACTGCGACGAACACGGCATCAAGACCGTGGACGTTCCGTGGGCCAGGAAGGGCTCCGGCTTCACGCTCATGTTCGAAGGCTTGCTCATGATCCTCGTGCGGGAAATGACGGTGAATGCCGTTGCTCGCCTGGTGGGGGAGCACGACACGCGCATCTGGCGGGTTCTGAAACACCACGTGGACGAGGCCCGTGCCAAGCAGGACTTCTCCATGGTCAAGACGATAGCTGTCGACGAGAAGTCTTATCGCCGGGGGCATCGCTACGTCACCTTCGTCATGGACCTTGAACTGCGGCGCCTCCTTTTCGGAACGGTGGGGCGCGATGGCGACACCCTGGCTGCCTTCGTGGAGGACCTGAAGCAGCATGGAGGGCAGGCAGAGCAGATCCTGGATGTTTGCAGCGACCTGTCGCCAGCCTTCATCAAGGGCATCCGGGAAAACCTGCCCAAAGCAGAAATCACCTTCGACCGCTTCCACCTGATGAAATTGATGAACGAAGCCCTGGATGCCGTTCGGCGCGAGGAGTCCCCTTCCACGCCTGGCCTGAAGAAGACGCGGTACGACTGGCTGAAGAACCCGGGCGATCTGACCCAATCCCAGAAAAAGCGCTTAAAGGGGCTGAAGTCCATGAACCTTCAAACGGTTGAGGCATACCAGATGAAGCTCCTTTTCCAGGACCTCTTTGAGCAGACGAACCCTCGTGCCGCCAAGGTCTTCCTGGCCGACTGGTGCACGCTCGCCCATGCCAGTGGCCTGGTGCCGCTCATGAGGTTCGCGAACACCCTCCAGGGCCACGCCAAGGGCATCCTGAACTGGTGGCGGGCTCGCATCTCCAACGGCCTGATCGAGGGCATGAACAGCCTGATCCAGGCCGCCATCGCCAAGGCTCGCGGCTACCGGAACCCAGAGAACCTGATCACCATGGCCTACCTCATCGCCGGCAAACTCAGCTTTTTTAACGTCCCCACCCTGGCCAGGTTACCCACCTGAAACAGCGAAGAGCCTTTTTTCTCCGCGTCTCCGCGCCTCCGCGTCCTCGTTTCCCTGCTTTTTCCTGGGTGATGCCAGCAGGCTTGGCTATTGACCAGCGCGCCGGCATTATCGG
>CAIQPH010000272.1 GCA_903873655.1 uncultured Holophagaceae bacterium
CCGTCGTAGTCCACGCCGAGACCGCCGCCCACGTTGAGGTCGCGGATGGGCACGCCCATCTTGCGGAGCTTGGCGTAGATGCGGGTGGCCTCCTTCATGGCCGACTTGATCTTGCGGATGTCGGTGATCTGGCTGCCGATGTGGAAGTGCAGTTCGATGACGCTGTCCAGCAGGTCGCGCTTTTCCAGGACTTCGATGGCGTCCAGGATCTCGCGGGTGGTGAGGCCGAACTTGGCGTGATCCCCGGCGCTGGTCTCCCACTTGCCGGAGCCCTGGGCGTTGAGCTTGGCCCGCAGCCCGATGAGGGGCTCGACCCTGAGCTCCTTGGCCACCTTGAGGATGAGCGGCAGCTCGGTCATCTTCTCGACCGTGATGACGACTTTGCGGCCGGCCTTGCGGGCCAGCAGGGCCATGCGGATGAAGGATTCGTCCTTGTAGCCGTTGCAGAGCACCAGGGCCTCGGGATGCAGGTCGATGCTGAGGGCGATCATGAGCTCGGGCTTGGAGCCCGCCTCCAGGCCGTAGTGGTACTTGTTGCCGGCGCGGACGATCTCCTCGACCACTTCCTTGGTCTGGTTGGTCTTCACGGGATAGACGCCCTGGTAGCCCCCCTCGTAGCCGAACTCGATGATGGCGCGCCGGAAGGATTCATTGACCTCGATGACCCGGTTGGCGAGGACCTGTGGGAACCGCAGATTCACCGGAGTCCTGATGCCCTTCTTTTTCAGGTGCTGGACGATTTCGTACACATCGCAGCTCAGAGACTCGTCCTTGGTGGGCGTGATCTCTAGGTGGCCCTTGGCATTGATGCCGAAGTAGCCGTCGCCCCATTCACGGATTCCATAAAGCGTTGCGGCGTCCTGGACAGTCCAGTGCTTCATGGGCATCCGAGGAGCCTCCTTAGGGTCTGGATTCAAAGTGGGGTGTGGCCGCGACGCCGGCCACTTTGGCCGGAAGTTTGTTTATATGGAAAAAAGTCCAACACTTCCAATGAAATTATTGGGAACCCAGAATCCGGCCCAGGGTGGTCCGCCAGTGGCGGTCCCGCACGCGCCTAAGAGCGGTCCTGCGGGTGAGCTTCCGCCACTGGGCGGCGGCGCGCGGAAGCGCCTCGGCCGGGAGCGTGTGGAGCGGGCTCGGGCCGCCCCAGAGCGTCGGGTTGCCCCAGATCGGTGCCCGGTTCCAGGGACAGACTTCCTGACAGGCATCGCAGCCCGCCGCCCAGCGGCTGCTGGCCAGGGCGCCGGCCACCTTGGCGGGGGGCTCGGCCTCGGTCTCGATGGTGTAGGTGGTGAGGCAGCGGGCAGGATCCAGACGAAAGGCGTCCAGCGCCCCGGTGGGGCATGCCTCCAGGCAGGCTGTGCAGGTGCCGCAATGCTCGTTGAGCAGTGGCTCATCGGGCTGCAGCTCCACGGACAGCAGCAGCACGCCCAGGAAACCCCAGGAGCCTCCCTTTCCGGCGATCAGCAGGGTGTGCTTGCCCTGCCAACCCAGGCCGGCCCTGGTCGCCAACTGGCGCTCCAGGAGGGGCGCCGTATCCACGCAGACGCGGCCTTCCAAATCGGGCCAGCGGACCTGGGCGGCTTCCAGCAGCCGGTTCAGGCGTGGCTTGAGGAGCATGTGATAGTCCGGACCCCAGAGGTAGCGGCTCAGCTTGAGGCTGCCCGGAGTAGCCCCCGGCACGGCCTCGGGCCGGGCGTAGGGGAAGTAACCCACCAGGGCCGTGCGGGCCTTGGGCCAGAGGGCCCTGGGATCGTGGAGAGTGGCTGGATCCAAGTAGGGCAGCAGGGTACCCCGCCCTTCCTGGAACCAGGCCTGGAGCCGATCCTGCTCATCCACGAAGGGATCGCAGGGGGCGAAACCGGCCAAGGCGAATCCGGCGGCAAGGGCCTCCGATCGAAGCCAGGCCTTGAACGACAAGGGATCCGGGTGTTCAACTGGCACGCGAAAGGCCTCCCCATGGATATCCTCACCCTCGAACTGCTCGATGTCACGGTCTTCCAGGCCCTGCTGGAACTGAAGGGAATGCTGGCGGAGCATCCCGGGGAGGCCCTGCGCATCCGGGGCGCGGACGATCTGCTGCGCGTGAACGTCGCGGGGTTTCTCGAGAAGCAGGGCCGGACCGTGCGGCTGGTCCGGCAGGGCGGGCGATGGGAACTGCAGGTCGTGCCGGCGGCGCGCCCCCTTCCTGCCCCGGCGCCCGTGACCAAGGCCGCCCGACCCGTCCTGCTCCTGCGGAGCGCCTTCGCCCCCGGAGACAGGGCCCTGGGAAGGCGGCTGCTACTGGAGACGCTTGCCCACCTCGAGTCCGGCACGCCCTGGTTGTGCCTGGCCCATCAGGCCGTGGAACTGCTCGATGATCCAGGCGCCGTCGCCATTCTGGAGGGTCTGAGGGTGAGGGGGATCTCTATCCATCTGTCGGTGTCCAGCCTGGCCCACGGCGGCCAGGATGGTGCCGGGTTCGACCTGGTTCCCGACGAAGGCTGGCAGAAGCTCCTGGCGCAGGGCGGCGTGACGGTACTATGAGGGCGGTAGGCTGTAGGCTGTAGACGGAGCATCCCGCCCCTCATGAACCTTCCCAACTTCCTGTCGCTCGCACGGATCCTGATGGTTCCGGTCCTGGTCGTGGTCCTGATGACCAAGGTGACGAACCACGAAGTGATCGGCGTGCTGGTGTTCTGGGTGGCCTCCATCACGGACGCGCTGGATGGCTACTTCGCCCGCCGCTGGAAGCAGGTGACGACCCTGGGCAAGCTGCTGGATCCCCTGGCCGACAAGCTGCTGGTGGCCGGCGCCCTGATCTCACTGGTGGAACTGAACCTGGCGCCGGCCTGGATGACCTTCATCATCCTGGCGCGGGAGTTTGCGATCACGGGCCTGCGCGGCATCGCCAGCGAGGAGGGCCTCACCATCCCCGCTGGCACTGTGGGCAAGTGGAAGATGGGCTTTCAGGTGGCGGCCATCTCCTGTCTCATCCTTGGCCCGCGGCTCGACTACTGGCTCTATGAATGGACCCACAAGGAGATCTTCCACTTCTTCATCCAGCTGAACCGCCCCTACACCTTCTTCTGGGGCATGGGCGTCCTGCTGCTGTGGGGCGCCGTCATACTGGCCATCTGGAGTGCGATCTCCTATTTCCACGATTTCTGGAAAGTGGTGGGGCCCCGGATCATGGCCGAGAATAGCCATCTGAATGGGCCCGGGGATTCCAAATGATCCGCAAATACCTTGTCGCTGGCATTTTTACCTTGCTGCCGCTCGTGGTCACACTGTGGATCCTGGAGGGCATTTTTACGGCTCTGGTGAGGATCTTCAGGGGGCCGCTGACCTGGGTCGCCCATCAGATCCATGTGGCGGACCCTCCCACCTGGGCACTGGGATTCTTTTCGGCCCTGGCGACGATGCTGCTCCTCCTGCTGGTGGGCGCGCTGGTCGGCAACTTCATGGGTCGCCAGCTGCTGACCTGGCTGGACGAATTGATGCTGCATGTGCCTGTGGTGAAGACCATCTATGGGGCCACCCGTCAGCTGATGGGCGCCATCCAGTCGGGGCAGGGGGGCAGCTTCAAGGATGTGGTGGTCGTGGAGTGGCCTCATCCCGGCTCCTATACCCTGGGTTTCGTGGCCAGCCGGGATTGTTCCTGGGCCATTCCCGACGGTCAGACCATGATCGCGGTCTATGTGCCGACTTCCCCCAACCCGACCTCCGGTTATGTCGTCATGATCGAGGCTGCCAAGGTGCGTCCCGTGGACCTCAATGCCGACCAGGCCTTGACCTGGGCCGTGAGCGGCGGAGTGGTGGTGCCGGAGCACCCGCGGGGCCGATGAGGCCGCAGCTTCAGAGGGATGCCCGCCATGGCCCATCTCTTGTCCTGGAACCAGGCGGAATGGACGATAATGGTGGGGAGGTGCTCTGATGACCTTGGTGACCTGGAATCCAGCCTGGGAAACCGGCATCCAGCTGATCGATGCTCAGCACCGGCAGCTCATGATGCAGTTCGATGCGCTGCTCGTCGCCGTCCACGAGAACCGTGCGAATGAGCGACTACCTGGGCTCGTCGCCTTTCTCAGCGACTACGTCGAGACCCACTTCTCTACGGAAGAAGAGAGGATGCAGGCAACGCAGTACCCTGGATTCGCCGAGCACAAGGCGATCCATGACGACATGCGCGCCCAGGTGTTGAACCTGGCTGGTGACTCCCAGATTGACCCGTCGATCATGACCGAGAAGGTCATCAACTACCTGACGGACTGGCTGATCGACCACATCAATGAGCAGGACCGGCGGTTGGCCCGCCACCTCGTCCGATTCGGGGCTGGGGAATCAAGGAAATCATTGTGAGTGGGATCTCCTGTTGAATGCCACTGGCGGAATCCCGGAGATGCCTTTCGCAGGCAAGCGGATCCTGGTCACGGGTGCCGGCAGCGGCATCGGCCGCACGGCCGCAAGGCTGTTCCGGGAGCGCGGCGCCGACCTTGAGCTGGTGGGACGGCGCCTGGCCGCCCTACAGGACACCCTTCTGGACGCCCACCACATTCCGCTGGACCACGCGGACGAAGCAGCGGTGGCGGCCTTTGCCGCAAGCTGCCCGCCCTTGGACGGGATGTTCCTGGCTGCGGGTGAACTCAGGACAGGTTCGGTCGAGGGCACTCCCACGGCTGATTTCGAGGCCATGATCGCGGCCAACCTCCGCGGACCGTGGCTCATGGCTCATCATCTTGGACCGAAGCTGAAAGACGGGGCCAGCGTGGTCCTCGTGGGCTCGAATATTGCATTGCGCGCCATACCGGACAGCGCGGCCTACAGCGTGACGAAAGCCGGCGTCCACATGCTGGCCAAGGTGCTGGCGCTGGAGTGGGCCTCCCGGGGGATCCGCTGCAACGCCATCGCTCCGGGGCCAATCCATACCACCATGGTGGCAGTGCGCCTCGCCGCCAGTGCCGATCCTGCGGCGGACCTCGCCCGATTGGCGGTTGTGAATCCGCTCAAGCGGCTGGGCACCGAGGTGGAAGTGGCGGCTTTGGCCGCGCATCTGCTCAGTGATGAAAGCGCGTGGACGACCGGGGCCGTTATCACGATTGATGGCGGGGCAAACGCCGTCTACTAGGCCCGCTGGCCAGGTGATGCTCAGTGGTGCGGGTCCCCGCTCGGAAGCCTGCTGGTGCAGCCTACGCTCGCGACCCGCATCCGCTTCGCGATGGCGGGGCAGACGCGGTCTACTAGGCTCGCCGAGGAAGACGCGGCACACTGCATCCATGCCCGACTCTCCCTGGCCCGCCCCCCCCGCAGGTATTTGTCCGTTGCCAGCAGCCCTTGAGGTGGAGGTTGCCATCCTGGGGGCCGGCATCCACGGCGCGGCCCTGGCCCGGGAACTCACCCTGCGGGGCGTCTCCTGTGCCCTGGTGGACCGGGGCGAAGTCGGCGGCGGCACCAGTCAGTGGTCCAGCCAGCTGCTGCACGGTGGCATCCGCTACATGCTCACGGGCGATATCCGCCAGATGCGTGAAGGCCTGGCCGAGCGTGCCACCTGGGCCAGAATTGCGCCCCGCCGATGCCGCTGGGAGGCCTTCTGGATGCCCCGCCGATTCTGGGCAGAGGGTTTGGCCCACCGAGTCGGCATCGGTCTCTACGACCATTGGGGGTCCGAGCGGCCGGGCTGGCCTCCGATCCTGGCACTTGGCCCCGTCCCGCGAACAGACTTCCTTGCGGACCCGCGCAGTGCGGGGGGGCCCTTCCAAGGCGCCACGGCCTATGCCGACCTCATCACCTGGGATCGGGAACTCACCAAGGATCTGGCAGCTTCCAGTACTGCCTCCCTCCTGGATTTCCACGAGCCGGAGGGCTTCGAGGACGAGGCTGGAGGGCTGACGGTTCTCCGGCTCAGGGATTGCCGGGATGGCAGACTCCGCAGGCTCAGTGCTCAACGCTGGGTATTCGCCCTGGGCCCCTGGACCGACGGGGTCATGTCCCGCTGGTTCGGCGAGACGAGACACCGCCTGCGCCTGTCTGCGGGGATCCACCTCTGGTTTGATGCGATACCCGGCTGCGACCGACCCTGGGCCATCCGCAGGCCGCAGGGGCGCATCCTGTTCGTGATTCCCCGGGATGGCCTGCTGCAGGTGGGGACGACCGAACGGGAGGTCGAGGACGGTTGGGTACCCATCGTTGCAGCTGAACGGGAAGAGCTCCTCGGGGCGCTGGAAGCCAACCTTCCGGCCATTCCCTGGCGGCAGCTGCCCATTCGATCCGAGGAACTGGGTGTGCGGCCCCTCGTGGCTGCCGGCGGCAACACCACTCATCTCAGCCGCGAAGCCATTCTCGAGAAATATCATCGCTTCCCAAATTTGACGCTGGTGCTGGGCGGGAAGCTCACCACGGCCCGGGCGCTCATGGCCCAACTGGCCACGGACCTCACCGGGCTGCGCTGCGAGACCTCTACCACCAGTCCCCTGACCCTTTGGAATGGACACTCGCCGCCGATCCGGTAAAATCATACTTTCACTGCGGTCCCGTAGCTCAGTTGGATAGAGCATCAGACTACGAATCTGAGGGTCGGGCGTTCGAGTCGCTCCGGGACCACCAAACATAACA
>CAIQPH010000273.1 GCA_903873655.1 uncultured Holophagaceae bacterium
AGAAACATGCAGATGATGGGAAATGCTGAAGCCATTTGCAGTGAGTAATAATGCCCACCTGATAATTAAGAATTTTATCAATAATCCTTAACGAATATTTCAAATAGCCAATATGCGTGTAGTAACAAATTAGTCGTTCATATTCTGAAGACCTGATAATCGCGTTCACTTAGATTTTCTCTTAGTAATTTCATTAGTTGATCCTGGGTAAATCGGTTTTTCAGGATTGCCGAAAGCACAGCCGCTCCAATCAGAACCTTCTGACGTGTCTGAAGCTTCCTGGCTTCCCGTGCCTCCTGGGCATGAGCCTTGGCGATTTTTGTCATAAGTGCATCCCTCTTGGCTATGAGGGAGTTAATGCGCTTTGAGTGTGGCATAACAAGGCTCCAGTCTATTCAATAAATGGTACCAGCAATTGATAGAAGAAATATCACATAAAAAATCATGTACCATGTTCATGTGAATCGACTTTCTCTCCTTTCCAATTCCATATCGCCCGAAAGGGCAAGAATTGCGCACATATACAATCTCCTTCGGAGATTGTGTGCGGAGAGAGAATTTGGGAAATCCTCCAAAGCTCCTAGATATCTCGCGGTGATAGCGTGGCCATATTTCATCTGAATCTCTCCATAATCCAGAGAAGTAAGGGCAAATCGGCCGAGGCCGCAGCAGCATATCGCTCTGGCTCTCGGATGATTGATTCAAGAACAGGAGATATATATGATTACACGAAAAAAAAGGATGTTATTTATAGTGAAATCATATCACCAGACACATCGCCGCCGTGGGTTTTTGATCGACGTAGGCTCTGGTCCTTGGCAGTGGCGGCAGGTCGTCGCGCGGATAGCCAAGATGCCCGTGAGATTACGGTGGCGCTTCCATGGGAACTTGATTTCGACGCCAAGATTGCCCTTTTGACGCGCTTTGCCAGGCACCTTAGTGACATGGGCATGGTTGCGGATGTGAACATGCACTCCGCTGGTAGATCAGGTCGCAATTTCCACGGGCATATCTTGACCCCGATGCGACATCTGCTTCCACTGGGATTTGGCACGACAAATCGGTCCTGGAATGACCGCGACCTTGTTCAGAATCTTCGCAAGATATGGTCTGAATATTCGAACGAGGCTTTGGCCTCGGCCGGATCCTCGTCTCGCATCTCACACCGCTCTCTAGCGGATCAAGGACTCTTCCGAAAACCCACCCGTCATATTGGCGCACGACTTAGCGCCATGGCACGGAGGGGAGACGAATGGGCCACCACACAGGTACAACAAAACGGAGCGGTCGATGATCTCGATACCATCAGGGCAAATTACTACGAGCAGACCATCAGTGCTCTCCGAAATGTGCCGGTCGAATCGCGAGTTGGTGCAGCGCCTGGAGACCAATCCCAGTCTTTTGATTCCACCTTCAGTCCAGGAATGCGAAAGTCAAATACTCCCGCAGTGGCGCATCGCCACCGCTGAGGCTTGGGCGAAACTCCGTCGGTCTGCTGACCCCCCAGCTTCCCTATTGTGGATTTTGGGTATGGAGGGTGCGAATTGGGTTGGATTGCCCGGATGGTTGGTGATGATCCCTTGGCCTGCTACGGGTGGGCCGATCCTTCGGCCTGCCCTCATTCTCAGCGACCGTGAATTCCCGGCGGCTGGGCAGGTTTTACGCCTGGCCGTCCCATGGAACCGGGATGTGTGTTTGGTTTCTCCAATTCCGCCAGTAGCGACGCTGAAGATTGCAGATATTTCTACTGTATGGATTGGCGCGGCACTCGATTTCGGGGGCCCTTTTCTCATCGTAGATGACCCTTCTGAGGAGAGGGGCCGCCCGTGATATTGCGCCGAGATCAATTGCGCGAGGTTCACCTCGATGGAGTCGAGAAGCTATTGCATTGGAAAGAGAACCGGGACACGGTGGTCAGTGATCTTATCGAGGATCTGAATCCAGATCGGTGGAGCGATTCCATATTTCCCGAGGAAATGGCCCAGGTTCTCCACGACCATAGGGAGATGTACCTCGCAATGGCCTTGGATTATTTAACCCGCATGAGGGCTACCTACGTCGATGCAGAAGACAAGATCGGTACAATTCCAAGGATTCATCACGAAGAATTAGTTACGATGGAACGGATCTATATCGCGGCCCAACTAGTAAATATGTTCTTTTTGCAAGTTGATAACCGTAATTGGTGCATTCAACTTTTTCAAAACGGATTTTTGGAGATCAAGCATATTAAGCCATGGGTGTCTTGGAATGAAAACTGTTGGCTTATCGCCTTACGAAATCCTGATGGCGCTGACTTTTTTTCACCGGCTATTTGCCGACTCGAATTCACGGATGGCCTGAAGTACCTCCTTGATGGTTGCCAGTTGGACTTGAAGACCTCAACCAGGAGGGTAATAGCCTTCTTCGATAGTCAAAGTTGTGGAGCATACACCCTTACTCCAGCCGAATTCACTCGATTTGCGCCCGCTCTCGATTGGCATGGTTGCCTCTATACCGGTTTGCCCGACAAGGCAGTTCGTATGGATGCCACAGGAACTTAGGTCTTCTAATCTCCGCCTATGGAATAGAACGGTTCTACTTCGCATGCTTACGCCCACTGGCACCAGCGAAACTTGCCGAATCAGCTTTGATAGTGTCCAAGAAAGCATCCAGAATCGGGCTGGCTGAGATTTGACTAATCTTGTTACAAGGCCCGTCTCGCCTAGCTCGATCACCAAATCCTCGGTTAATTCATTGCATGCACTATCGACAAAATGCGCCTGATTCGACGCTTCGTTGGGGCATCCTCCGGGAGACTACCCGGATAGATCATCGAATAGATGCATGAGGCTGCTTCCATGGCAGTCATGCCAATACTCAGATTCCCCTCATAGGCTGGTTTGGCGGCCAGCGGAACTGCGAATTTGAGAGGCCCACCCAACTCATCGAGAAAGACACCCGCTCGAAAGGCGGGACTTGTTCCGCCGAAATCTAGCGAGCCCTTTCCGTCTACCAGGGGGGAGACACGCTCGGCCCACCGTGCCGAACCGACAGCTATTTGGTCAGGGCAACACCTGATATTTTCGTCCTCCCAGTGAGGGAGAATCAGCGCTGCCTTTTGATGTTTGGGCTGTGCCATGAGTTTCCCCACCTATTGGTTCCCCAAAGGATCATCGCAACGTCGAGAATGTTCCAGTTTCAAATGATTCATCGTGCGAAGGCAGGCTCTCCCTCTCCAGCGGCTTGTGATGGTCCGACTTAATCCCTCCATGCGTTGCGCTAGTTGGCTTGAGCTTGACCACCACGCGCCTGACTGGGTCGGTGTCACGGCTGGCTGTCCTATTCCTGCGCCCTCAGGTCTGCCCGCCTGTTACCCGCTGCGCGGTCCACTGCCGGTTCGACCATCTCGGGAGCAGGGGCCACCAGCCAATCGTGACCAACCCAGTCCGCTGGCGTGGTGGCTTCATGAACTCTCAACCCAGATTGGCAAGAGGTGAGCAATGAATCGTGACCTTCCTGGAGCAATCCTTTCTCAGGAAATGTTCTGGGATATCATCGATATGTGCTTCGGACGGATGGGCCCGTTTGATGACGTTCAGTTTGCGTACCACTCATACCTGACCGGGCACTTCACACCTGATGAAGAGATTCAGCATAGCTTGGCGAGAATCCTGGAGGAGGTGCGCCAGGCATGGGACTCGCCCAGTGCAATGCAGACCATGCTCTGGTTAGAGAAGCCCAGTACATTGGCGCTCCTTATCGACTCACAAGACCATTCCGAGGGAGCTACCATTTCGGAGCGTGTTCAACACGTCCAACGTTTTGTGGCACAGGCTCTGGATCGGTTCTCGTCTGAAGAGGCCGCCTCGCGATCAGGCGGAACGGTGAACCAAACCTGGTTCGATGTCTGCTATTTTCTCCGGTCAGATGAGGCCGTAGCACGGGCATTGGATGCCATCTACGCAGTCAGCCCCGGCCCTATCTCGATTCGAGAGGAAGTGATTCTCGCGCTTCGTTGGATCCTTGAGGAACTGAGCACGGCCTGGTATTGCAGGCCTGTGGCTGTGACTGTTCAGTGGATTCGTGGGAACTCACGTCTTGTTAGTGCAATCGCAGAGTCTGACTATTGCATTCAGGCCGATACCCCTGAGAGGGTTCACTTCGTTTGCGCCCTGTGCTCAGCCGTCTTGGAGCGGCTAACGGCATGAGCGATGTACCTATCCACATCCTCCGTCGGGAAGGGTTGGATCATCGAATCCAGGGAGCTTCCGAACGCCAGGGATTTTGATTCCGTTCGTCTGCGACCGGGGGCGGCCCTCAAGTTTCGCCGAGGTTTTCCCGTAAATTTTCCGTATTTCTGAAATTCAGAGTTTCGATTGTGCCGTTTAAATACAACTAGAGCCTAGATTTCTCTAGGCTCTTTTTCTGGTAGGGCTAACGGGATTTGAACCCGTGTTACCGCCGTGAAAGGGCGGTGTCCTGACCCCTAGACGATAGCCCCTTGGGGTGGAACTTTGGTGGGCCCAGCGCGACTCGAACGCGCGACCAACGGCTTAAAAGGCCGCTGCTCTACCGACTGAGCTATGGGCCCTTGCCGGTGTTTCCGGGCCCGCGAACCCTCAAGCGCGCGGTGCACGCGAGCGTGCGATGCCTGGATGGGCAGGAGGATCAGTTTGCCTGTGAAAGGGCCGAAGGTCAACATGGGAGCGAGTCCCAGCCCCTATCGATGGCTGGGACTTGCTCCCAGCAGCGGTTCCAGGAAGGTCCCTGGGTACACGCAGCCCTCGGCCCGGTCGGGTCCGGTGCTGAGGTAGGTGATGGGCACCTCGACACTTTGAGCCAAGGATTCTAGGTAGGCCTGAGCTTCCGCTGGGAGCTTCCGGGGGTCGGTGATGCCTCGGGATGTGGACCAGCCCTTGAACAGCTTCACTTCGGGCTTGAGGTCGTTCCAATCCGCAGAGCAGCTGGGCAGCTTGGTGCTCAGCGTGCCCTCGCCGGTGCGGTAGCCCACGATCAGGCCCACCTCGTCCATGCCGTCGAGGACGTCGAGCTTCATGATGGCGAGGCCATCCACGCCATTGGTCCGGCAGGCATGGGCGGTGATGGGTGCGTCGAACCAGCCGCAGCGGCGCGGGCGGCCCGTGGTGGTGCCGAACTCGCGGCCCACTTCGCGCAGGCGGGCCCCGGTGGCGTCCAGCAGCTCGGCGGGGAAGGGGCCGGCGCCGACGCGCGTGGTGTAGGCCTTGGCGATGCCGAGGATCTTGCCTAGGGCCTTGGGGGGCAGGCCGGTGCCGGTGAAGAGGCCGCCCAGGCTGCAGTTGCTGGAAGTGACGAAGGGATAGGTGCCGTGATCGATGTCGAGCAGGGTGGCCTGGGCGCCTTCGTAGAGGATGCTGTCGCCGCGTTTCCAGGCGTCCAGCAGATGACCCTGGGCGTCGCCGATGAAGGATAGGAACGGCTCGGCCATGCGGAGCAGGCCTTCGACGACAGCCTCCAGAGAGGGCAGGCCCCCTTCCGCGCCCAGGCGCAGGCGGACTTCGTCGTAGCCGGGCTTGATCCGCTCGACCAGAGCCTCTGGATGGCGGAGGTCGCCCAGGCGCACGCCCATGCGGGCGGCCTTCATCTCGTAGGCGGGCCCGATGCCGCGGCCCGTGGTGCCGATCTTCGCGCCCACCTTGTCGGCACGGAGTTCGCGCCACTGATCCAGGGCGATGTGGTGGGGCAGGATGATGTGGGCTTTCTCGGAAAGCAGGAGGCGGCCCGTGAGGTCGAACCCGCGCACCCGGAGGCGATCCAACTCCTGCTGGAAGACCTCCAGGTTCAGCACCACGCCGTTGCCGACGACCAGGAAACACCCGGGGTGCAGGGCGCCGCTGGGTACCTGGTGCAGGGCGATGCTCTGGCCATCCACCACCACGGTATGTCCGGCGTTGTTGCCGCCCTGAAAGCGGACGACTTGATGGAAGTTCGGGCTGAGCAGGTCGACAACCTTGCCCTTTCCCTCGTCTCCCCACTGGAGGCCAAGGATCGCCAGATTGGTCCCAGCCAGGCTCATGTGGCCCTCCCAGCCTTCCAGGATAGCGTCAGGCCGCGTTTCTGTCCTGGCTGGATCCGGACTAGGCCAGGACAAGGCTGGCGGAAGGCGCTACCCTGTTAGATCGCACTGGAACCATCCCGGTCCCGGCGCCGTCTTTGACCCGGAAGGGTGTCCTGTGTTCGAGAAATTCACTGAAAAAGCCCGTCGTGTGATGTTTTTCGCCCGCTATGAGGCGAGTCAGTTCGGAGCGGAAAGCATCCAGAGCGGTCACCTCCTGCTGGGCCTGCTCCGGGAATCGGAGAAGACGAGCACCCAACTGCTCGAGCGCATGGGCGTGCAGGTGAGCAGCTTGCGCGAGCGCCTGGTGGCGGCCCTGACCCCCAAGGACAAGAAGATCACCCCCAGCAGCACCAGCATCGACATCCCCATGGAGGAGGAGGTCAAGCACATCCTCCAGCACGCCACGGCGGAAAGCGCCAAGCTCAACCACAAGCACGTGGGGGCCGAGCACCTGCTGCTCGGCATGCTGCGGGAGGAAGGCTGCCTGGCCGGGCGTCTTTTGAAGGAGGCGGGCGCTGATCTCATCGCCGCCAAGGAGATTCTGCTCGAGAGCACCAAAGAGGAGAAGATCGCGAAGAAGAAGAAGGAGCATCCCCTTCTTTCCGAGTTCGCCCGCAACCTCTCGGAGATGGCCGAGCGGGGCATCTTCGACAACCTCATCGGCCGGGACGCGGAGGTCGAGCGCATCGTCCAGATCCTCAGCCGCCGCCGCAAGAACAACCCGATCCTGCTGGGCGAGGCCGGGGTGGGCAAGACCGCCATCGTGGAGGGCCTGGCCCAGAAAATCCACGAAGGCCTCATTCCCCCCAGTCTGGCGGACAAAAGAATCTACGCGCTGGATCTCAGCCTGGTCGTCGCCGGGACCAAGTACCGCGGGCAGTTCGAGGAGCGGCTGAAGTCAATCATCGCCGAGGCCAGCAAGGACCCCAGCGTCGTGCTGTTCATCGACGAGATCCATTCACTCATCGGCACCGGCGCCGCCGAGGGCAGCTTGGACGCGGCCAATATCCTCAAGCCGGCCCTCAGCCGGGGCGAGATCCAGTGCATCGGCGCCACGACGCACAAGGAATACGCCAAATATATCGACAAGGACCGCAGTCTGGTCCGCCGCTTCCAGCCTGTCACTGTGAATCCCCCGGATGAGGCCGAAAGCCTCCGCATCATCGAGGGCATCCGGGCCCGCTACGAGTTGTTCCATCGCGTCCGGTACACCCAGAAAACCATGGAGGCCTCGGTCTACCTGTCCAATCGCTACATCACCGACCGCTTCCTGCCCGACAAGGCCATCGACCTGCTGGACGAAGCCGGCGCCCGGGTCAAGCTGCGCGTGGGGCCTGGTGGTGCCTCCTCCGAGGGGCAGAGCCTTGAGGATGAGCTTCACCACGTCATCAACGAGATGAACGAGGCCGTCCTGAGCCGGGACTTCGAGAAGGCTGTCCTGCTTCGGCAGAAGGAACTGCAGCTGCGCGACGAGATCCAGAAGAGCCGCTCCGAACTCAGCGACGAGGACTATTCGCATTTCCCCGAGGTCGCCGAACAGGACATCGAGGACGTGGTGGCCAGTTGGACCGGCATACCCGTGAGGGCCCTCAAGGGCGACGAGAAGGCCAACCTGGCGAACATGGA
>CAIQPH010000274.1 GCA_903873655.1 uncultured Holophagaceae bacterium
GTCTCGGCGCTGCCCCAGGTGGACTACCCCACCATCCAGGTGGTCACCTTCTACCCCGGGGCCAGCCCGGACGTCATGGCCTCGGCCATCACCGCACCGCTGGAGCGGCAGTTCGGCCAACTCCCCGGACTGAACCGGATGTCCTCCACCAGTTCCGGAGGCAGTTCCATCATCACCCTCCAGTTCGTGCTGGACCTCAACATCGACGTGGCCGAGCAGCAGGTTCAGGCGGCGGTGAACGCGGCCGGCACTTACCTGCCTCCGGACCTGCCGAATCCACCCATCTATAACAAGATCAACCCGGCCGACGCGCCCATCCTCACCATGGCGCTCACGTCAAAGACCCTGCCGCTTTCGAAGGTGGAGGATTTCGCCGATACCCGGCTGGCTCAGAAGATCTCCCAGCTTCCGGGTGTGGGACTCGTCAGCATCAGCGGCGGCCAGAAGCCCGCCGTGCGCATCCAGGCCAATCCCGGAGCCCTGGCGTCCAAGGGACTCACCCTGGGCGATGTGCGCACCGCCGTGGCCCAGAGCAATGTGAACCAGGCCAAAGGCAGCTTCGATGGCCTGCGCCAGGCCTATGCCATCGGCGCCAATGACCAATTGCTGACCAGCGAGGATTATCGTCCCCTCATCGTGGCCTACAGGAATGGTGCCCCCGTCACGCTGTCGGAAGTCGCCCTGGTCAGCGATGACGTCGAGAACTCACGCCTGGCCGCCTGGAAGAACACCACGCCTGCCGTCATCCTCAACATCCAGCGGCAGCCAGGCGCGAACATCATCGCAGTGGTCGACCGGGTGAAGGCCCTGATGCCCCAGCTTCGGGGATCGCTCCCGGCTGCCGTGGAACTCACCGTCCTTACCGACCGCACCATCACCATCCGGGCTTCGGTAGAGGATGTGGAGTTCGAGTTGATGCTCACCATCGGGCTGGTGGTCATGGTGATCTTCCTGTTTCTGCGCACCCTGGCCGCCACGGTCATCCCCAGCGTGGCCGTGCCACTGTCGCTGGTGGGCACCTTCGGCGTGATGTACCTGCTGGGCTACAGTCTGAACAACCTCACGCTCATGGCGCTGACGATCTCCACGGGCTTCGTGGTGGATGACGCCATCGTCATGATCGAGAACATCATGCGCTACATCGAGGAGGGGGAATCGCCCCTCCAGGCCGCGTTGAAGGGCTCCGCGCAGATCGGCTTCACCATCCTGTCGCTGACCGTGTCCCTGATCGCCGTGCTCATTCCCCTGCTGTTCATGGGCGACATCGTGGGCCGCCTCTTCCGGGAGTTCGCGGTCACGCTGAGCGTCACCATCCTGGTCTCCGCTGCGGTGTCCCTCACGCTCACGCCGATGATGTGCGCGAAATTGTTGAAGCATACGCCGCCCGAGGAACAAGGCCGGTTCTACCAATCCTCTGAGCGCGTCTTCCAGCGGATCATCGCCTTCTACGGCCGGACGCTTGCCTGGGTGCTCAAGCATCAGACCGGCACCCTCATCGTTGCCGTCGCCACCCTCGCCGCCACGGTGCTGCTCTACATCGCCATCCCCAAGGGCTTCTTCCCGGTGCAGGATACCGGGGTGATCCTGGGCATTTCCGAGGCCCCCCAGACCATCTCCTTCACGGCCATGGCCGAACGCCAGCAGGTCCTCTCGACGGAGATCCTCAAGGATCCGGCGGTGGAGAGCCTCTCCTCGTTCATCGGCATCGACGGCACCAACACCACCCTCAACAGCGGCCGCATTCAGATCAACCTGAAACCCCTTGAGGAACGCCACCTGAGCGCCAGCGAGGTCATCCACCGGCTCCGGCCTCAGCTGGCCAAGGTGGAGGGCATCCGCCTCTACATGCAGCCCATCCAGGACCTCACCGTGGAGGATCGCGTCAGCCGCACTCAGTACCAGTACACCCTGGAGGATGCCGATGGGAAGGAGCTGGGCGAGTGGGTACCCCGGTTCGTGGACCGATTGTCTGTCATCCCCGAGTTGCGGGATGTGGCCAGCGACCAGCAGAATGCCGGGCTCCAGGTCCGTGTCACGCTTGATCGGACCACCGCCTCCCGCCTGGGCATCACGCCCCAGATGCTCGATGATGCGCTCTACGACGCCTTCGGCCAGCGGCAGATCTCCACCATGTTCACGCAGCTGAACCAGTATCGGGTCGTGCTCGAAGCCCGACCCGGGTCCTACCAGCGCCCCGAGGATCTCCAGAACATCTATGCCCGGTCGGCCTCAGGCGGATCGGTGCCCCTTGGCGCCTTCACCCGCATCGAGACCATCACCACACCCCTGGCTGTCAACCATCAGGGCCAGTTTCCCACCGCCACCCTGTCCTTCAACCTGACCCCAGGCACTTCCCTGGGCGATGCCGTGAAGGCCATCAACCTGGCGCGCCAGGAACTGGACGTACCGCCCAGCCTCAAGACCGGTTTCCAGGGCACGGCCCAGGCCTTCGGCGCCTCCCTCACCAACACGCCCCTGCTCATCCTGGCGGCAGTACTCACGGTTTACATCCTGCTGGGCGTGCTGTACGAAAGCTACATCCACCCCATCACGATCCTCTCCACGCTGCCTTCGGCGGGAGTCGGCGCCCTGCTCTCGCTCATGCTCTGCCGGACGGACTTCAGCGTCATCGCCCTCATCGGCATCATCCTGTTGATTGGCATCGTCGAGAAGAACGCCATCATGATGATCGACTTCGCCCTGGACGCGGAACGCAAGGAGGGCCTGCCCCCGCAGGAGGCCATCTACCGGGCGTCCCTCCTGCGCTTCCGGCCCATCATCATGACGACCCTCGCGGCCATGCTGGGCGGCGTGCCCCTGGCCCTTGGCTCGGGCGTGGGCGCCGAACTCCGGCGGCCTCTAGGCATCGTCATTGTGGGCGGTCTCATCTTCAGCCAGGTCTTGACCCTCTACACCACGCCCGTGATCTATCTGGCCTTTGACCGTCTGGCGCGACGCGCACGCCGCTGGCGCGGCGTGCCGGAAACTGCGCCCGCGGCGCAGGGATCATGATCCGCCTTCATAGCTCTTTCCTTTTGCGCTGCGCCAGCAACGCCTTACTCCGGGCGGAACGCCTGGAGCAGGGATTATGAGCATCTCCGCCCCATTCATCCGCCGCCCAGTGGCCACCACCCTGTTGACCGTGGCCTTGGCACTGCTGGGTGCCATCGCCTACCAGTTCCTGCCGGTGTCGCCCTTGCCCCAGGTGGAGTTCCCCACCATCCAGGTCTCGGCGGGACTGCCGGGAGCCAGCCCGGAGACCATGGCCTCCTCCGTAGCCACGCCGCTGGAACGGCAGTTCGGGCGGGTCGCCGGCAGCACGGAGATGACCTCAGCCAGTTCGCTCGGCTCCACGAACATCACGCTCCAGTTCGATCTCAGCCGGAACATCGACGCCGCAGCCCGCGACGTGCAGGCGGCCATCAACGCGGCCCAGGGGAACCTGCCGGCGAACTTGCCCAACAATCCGTCCTACCGGAAGGTGAATCCGGCCGATTCGCCGATCATGCTCCTGGCGCTCACTTCGAAGTTGATCCCCCGGGAGCGGATGTACGACATCGCCTCATCGGTGCTCCAGCAGAAGCTGTCGCAGATCCAGGGCGTGGGCCAGGTATTCGTCTGGGGGGGCGCTCTGCCCGCCGTGCGCGTGGACGTGAACCCGGCCCTGCTGAACGCGCAGGGCCTGGCCCTGGATGACGTCCGCATCGCGATCGCCGCGGCCAACCTCAACCAGCCCAAGGGCGACCTCTCCAGTGACAGCCGGACCTGGTCCATTGCCACCACGGATCAGATGATGAAGGCCGCGGACTACCAGCCCCTCATCATCCGGTATCAGAGAGGCAGCGCCGTCCGCTTGGCCGATGTGGCCCGGGTCACGGATTCGGTGGAGAACGTCCGCAACGCGGGCCTGTCGAATGGCATCCCCGCCATCATCGTGCCCATCTTCCGCCAGCCGGACGCCAACATCATCGAGACCGTGGACCGCGTCAAGGCCATCCTGCCCCAGATGCAGGCCTCGCTGCCGCCGGCCATCGAATTGAAGGTGCTCATCGACGCCACCCGTACCATCCGGGCCTCGGTCCATGACGTGCAGCTGGCCATGGCCATCTCCATCGCCCTGGTGATCCTCGTGGTCTTCGTTTTCCTGCGCAGCTGGCGGTCCACGCTCATCCCCAGCGTGGCGGTGCCCATCTCGCTGATCGGCACCTTCGGCGCCATGTACCTCCTGGGCTACACCATCGACAACCTGTCCCTGATGGCGCTCACCGTGGCCACCGGCTTCGTGGTGGACGATGCCATCGTAGTCGTGGAGAACATCACGCGCCACCTCGAGAACGGCATGCAGCCCATGGAGGCGGCCCTCCACGGCGCCAAGGAGATCGGCTTCACCGTCA
>CAIQPH010000275.1 GCA_903873655.1 uncultured Holophagaceae bacterium
CATTTATCGCGCAACCGGACGATCCTTGGAACGTGACAGTCCTTCATGAGCACCCCCAGTCTCGGCAAGAATAGCCAGCCATCGCATACCGTCAAAGGGTGTGCTGCGCGGCTCCTCAAGGCCAAAGTGGAAGGTAATTGCAGGGTTCCTCGGTTCAGCGTTTGGGCCTAGATGCAGACGATGATGTGAACTCCGCCCAGTCTTCCGGAGGCCAAATGGTGGGGGTACAGGTGGTCTGAAGCGCATCACCAAGATACGCAAGGTAGGCTTCACGTTTTCGCTTCGGTGCAAGCTTCGGCATACCGAATCGCTCGCGGGCAATGGCTTCGACAATCTTCATGTCGATGATTGGATGGCTCATGGTCTCACCGCCTCATGTTGGAGTGGAGCCGGAGAACAGAAATCCAAGTACGCTCTCTCTGTGGATTCAGTTCCTTCTGCTTTCTTCTAAATCCTGGTGAGACACCTGAGACACCAGTACAAACCTTGTGGGCGCATAGGATAGAGGTGTCTCAGGTGACGTCTCAGCACTCTGGTGCATGGCCATCCTGAGGCGGACGCCACAACCGCAACCGCTCACCGTTCAGTCGAACCTGGTGCGCGTTCCTCACCCACCCCATGCTGCGCAGAATGGCTCCCACACGGGCTCCGGCACCAGTGGTTTGTTGTGAAGAAATCACCTCCATAGCCTTCAGAATCATGGACAGGGGAATCCCATCGCGTGGAATGGACAGCGATTCAACGGCCTGTGCCACCAGACCGTCCCAAGGTTCGTCGACTTCGAAGTCCTTCATCAACTCTGCATGCACACGGTTCTCGTCTCCTGCCAGCCACCAGCGAAGTTTTTGGTTGTACTCGTGGAGTGCTTGAGCCCAAAGCTGGGGCACCAATTGCTCAAGGAGATGAAGGTCGTATGGCTCGACGCCTGTCTCTAGGACATGAAACCGACGGTGGCCAGTCGGATCATTAAGAAAGGCGCTCTGGTTGGTCGTTCCGACCATGACAAACCTACGCGCCATCGGCATATCCCGGCGTGCATAGGGTGGGCGGATGGTGTCTGTCGACCTGCTCATGAAATTCTTGAGGTCCTCTGCATTTTTCTGCTTGGTAACACGATCGATTTCGCCAAGCTCGGCCATCCAGCCGGTATGCATGGCGAGCAGCCCGTCCTTGCTGTGAATGTCGGTGTGACCTTCGAGGAACGCGCCGGGAATTCCAGCGCAGAGAACCCGGAAGAAGCTCGTCTTGAAGATGCCTTGAGCCTCGGATTTGAGGACTAGAGCGGTGTCCATCTTGCATCCTGGTTTCATCACACGGGCGACGCTGCCCCGAAAGAAGCAATCCAGCATGGGACGGTTGATGGTGGAAGGAGGTGCCTTCAGGACTTCGGACAGGATCTGGTCGAAACGATCAACACCGTCCCAGGGCGGGCAGGTGGAGAAGTACTCCCTTACCGGGTGAAAGGCGTGCTCACCGCAAATCGCCATGACCTGGCGCTGTAGCATCGGGTGGCTGATATTGAAGCCGTACCGGTGATCCAAGTCGTACTCGATATCAGCGAAGGTGTCCTCACGAATTTCCTGGTCGGCCAGATAGTCGCGAAGCCCCATCTCGTTTCGCCTCAACACGCCAGCGTACAAAGCATCATTGGCAAGGATCGTCCGAACGGCTGTTGGGCGCTTCATGATCTTCAGTCGGCCATCTTCGTCGTCGAAGGCGAGGCCCTCCTCGCGAAGCATTGCGATCACTGCCTCGCGGTTATCTGAGCCAGGTTCATCGTGCTTCTGGGTCATCGAAAGGCCTGCTTCTACACCGGCCTCGAAGGACTCCCAGCGCAGGTAATCATCCTCCTCATCAGCAAGATCAACGCCCCTGCACCCTGAGGCGAGGATGGGGATTACTCCATGGCTGATCAGTTTCCGAACCAGATCAGTCCCCGGTTTATCTCGGTCTCCCGCGACCATCGAAGTGATGCCTGGGAAATAGAGCCTTGTGGTCGCGAGCAAGGTGTCGATGTTGCTGCCTGCACTCACACCCAGAAATACGTATTGTTTTGCGCCGTGAGACAAGGCATCAGCAGTCAGCCGGGCGGCGACCTTTGGACCTTCGACGATGACGGCGATGGATGGAGTCGGTGATGGAAATGGGTTGGAGATGTACACACCGGTTTCACCAAGGGTCACTGTTGCCTTTCCGCCAGGGGCATCGCCAGAATCCCCTGGGCGGGGCTTGAACTTTGGTGTGTCGATGCGGCATTCGTACCCGCAAATGCCGGTCTTCGCTCCGTAATAGGGAGCGAGAATGATGGGGTCATTGTTTGCAACTGCTTGCGTCAGCACGCGACTAGGAAACATCTTTTTCGCAATGTCTGGGTACTTGGCGCGAAGATGCGTGGCGAAGTCGAGTGTCACACCGCGAAAGCCCATATCTGCGAGCACCGAAGACTGGATACCCCAAACACTTGGTGGCGGTGGGGCTTGGCGATCGATGTAATCCCAGCACGATGGCTTGATGGAGCCAACAGGCTGGCCTGTGTCGACGAAGTAAACGCAGTTCCCGTTGCTTGCATGATGTCCCAGGCGAAAACAGCAAGCAGTGTCGCGACCATCCCGTTGGTATTGGCCGGGGTTGTAAGCGACATTGCGAATGGCCTGGTCTGGCGACAACCCAGATGCTAGGCAAGCTGGACACGGAGAGGGAGGCAGGGCCATCACGCCTCCTCGTGTTCTGAATATCCCGGTGGACGCGAGTTCTGGATGATGAACTCCACCAAGGCTGCTTGATCCTGAGAATCTAAGTCCTGGTTGTCCAAATGTTTGGCAATCCCACACGCGACTCCGTACGGGAGATTGGCTGCCAGATAAAGCCCTGAGGTTACCGCCACACCGGAACCAAATGCGGTTGGTACAACTACCAGGGTCCCGAACTGGGTACACCTCGAACTTGGGGGCTTGGAGCCCCTGCTCTGGAACATGTCACACCCCCTACCGACTTCGCGGGCGCGAGGCCATCCACGCGTAGTATTCCTCTATGTCGTACATCCGGGTACGTGGGGTGATCTCGATGTGAGGAGGCTTGGCTGAGGCAGGGCGACGCCGGAAGGCCTGGAGACTAGGGCAATCCATAAGCTCTGCAATTACTCGTTCGGGGACGTACCGCTTCGGCTCTGGAAGTCGCTTCGAAGTCGAGGCCTGGTTTGGCGAATCAGGGGAACCCGGCGACTGAGGGGTCTGTGGGTTCTCCTCGGGTGTGTCCTGACGAGCGACGGTGGGTTTGCGGGTCTTCCTCCTACTGGACATGTAGGTTCTCCAACGTTTGACCGGGGTCAAAGGCGGGACCACAATTGAGTGGCTGGCCAATCCGGTCGGTTCTGTGGTTCCCCCGGTCGAAATAGGCCTGCACAGCCCGATCGGGGGAATTGGTTTTCGACGACTTCCTCTTTACACCACTATTAGGTGCAAATTTGAGGGTGATCGAACGGGCGGTAGCCATGTCTTCCATTATCGACCCAAAAATGAAAGTAACCACCCTGTAACGAATAATAAAGGGTAAGCAATTTTGAAAGTAAGCAAGGATAAATGAAAAGAAGTAAGCAAGCTGTGAGG
>CAIQPH010000276.1 GCA_903873655.1 uncultured Holophagaceae bacterium
CTGAAGCCTGAAGCCTGGAGCCTGAAGCCTGGAGCCTGAAGCCTGGAGCCTGGAGCCTGAAGCCTGGAGCCTGAAGCCTGGAAGCCTGGAGCCTAGAGCCCTCGTTGCCGTCGCCAGCGCCGCAGCCAGATGCCCACTGGACCCAGCACCAGCCATACCAGCAGCACGATTTTGACGAGTGGACTCACTAGTAGCGCAGCACGCTGAAGACCGGCAGGCCCTCGACCTTCTCCCGGCCCGGCAGCGAAGACAGCTCGATGAAGACCGTGAGCGCCACAGGCTGGGCACCGGTGCGCTGCACCAGACGCTGAGCGGCGGCGGCGGTGCCGCCGGTGGCCATGACGTCGTCCACGATGAGGACGCGGTCGCCCGCCTTGAAGGCGTCCGTGTGGATCTCCAGGGCATCGGTGCCGTATTCCAGGCCGTAGCCTTCCGAGAAGGTGGCCATGGGCAGCTTGCCGGGCTTGCGGGCGGGCACGAAGCCCACACCCAGCTTCTGGGCCAGGGCGCTGCCGAAGATGAAGCCCCGGGATTCCAGGCCGAGCACGTGGGTCGGCTGCAGCGTGAGCACCGGTTGGGCCATGGCCTCCACGGCCTCGCTGAAGGCCTCGGCGCTGGCCAGCAGGGGCGTGATGTCGCGGAAGAGGATCCCCGCCTTGGGGAAGTCCGGCACGTCGCGGACGAAGGAGCTGAGGGAGGTGGGGATGGTCATGGCTACCTGCGAATCTCGAATGGATGGGGAAGGGAGGATCGCATAACCAGCCGCTCCCAGTCCAGCCGGGAGACGGTGGCGAAGGCCGGGCCCTGGGCCAGTCTGGCCCGGAAAGTCTCGAGGGTGGCCTCGGGCCCTTCGGCCTCACCGGCCACGGTGCCATCGGGCTCGTTCCAGACCCAGCCCGCCAGGCCCAGGTTCTGGGCCTCCCGCACCGCGAAACGACGGTAGCCCACCCCCTGGACATACCCATGGACCCGGAACGAAACCAGCACAGGCTTACCCGTTGAACGCAGCGTCGAAGTCCGCCTGCCGCGCCAGGGTCTCGGGACAACCCAGGTCCAGGCGCAGGGGCGTCACGCTGGCGAACCCCTGGAAGACCGCCTCGGCGTCGCTCCCGGGGGCCTTGGCGTAGGTGGGGCCCGCGTCACCGCCGATCCAGAAGTAGGGCGTGCTGCGGGGATCCAGCCGCCGCTCCACCAGGTCATGGTAGGCGCGGCTGTCCTGGCTGGTCAGCCGGTAGCCCCGGGGTTCGCCCTCGGGCAGGTTCACGTTCCAGATGCGGCTGGCGGGCAGGTCCATGGCCTCCCAGCGTCCCAGGAAACCGGTGATCCAAGGCTCCGCCTGGTCGAGGGAGCCGCCTGGATGAATGGAGAAGGCCGCCGCCCGCGCACCCTGGAGGCGCCCTTCGAAGGCCGCACCCACGGTGCCGGAATAGAACACGTCCTCACCCAGGTTGAAGCCGTGGTTGATGCCCGACAGCACCCAGTCCGGGCGTTCGCCCAGTACTTGGCAGATGCCCAGCAGCACGCAATCCACCGGGGTGCCGTCACAGGCAAAGCGGTTTGGCGAGACTTCATTCAGCCGGAGGATATTGTGCAGGCTCAGGGCCGAGGAGATGGCCGAGCGGTTGCGGTCGGGGGCCACCGTGACCACCCGGCCGAACGGGGCCGCGGCCCTGGCCAGGGCCGCCAGGCCCGGGGCCCAGAGGCCGTCGTCGTTGGTGAGCAGGATCAGGCGTTCGGACATCTAGCTAGTGTACCCGGTGGGTCGGGGTTGGCATTCGCTGTCAGGATGGAATTCATCCCCTTGTTCCATGAACCAAGACCCTCAGATGACCCCTGCGCTGCCGATCCCCCTTGAGGGGAACCTGGCTGTTGAGGGTCGCGCCTTGGTCCTGGCCCGGCTGCGTGAAAGGATCGTCGCCTTCGCGGCATCCCGTTCTGCAGGCGGCTCTGCGGAGGACCTGGCGCAGGAGGTGCTGGTGCTGATCCATGAGAAGTACGGGCAGCTCGACCGGCTGGAGGATCTGCTGCCTCTGGCCTTCCAGATCCTGCGCTTCAAGCTGGCGGCCCACCGGCGCAGGGCGGCCCGCCGGGGCGAGTACGATGCGGTGGATGTGGAGGCCTTCCCGCCGCCTTCCGATGCGCCGGACCCCGCGACGGTCCTGGAGCGGAAGGAACTCCTGGCGAAGCTCATGGGGGGCATCGCCCGCATGGGCGACCGCTGCCGGGAGCTGTTCCGCCTCAAGCTGCAGGGCCACAGCTTCCCCGAGATCCAGGGCCTGCTGGGCGCGGCCAGCCTCAACACCGTCTACACCTGGGACCACCGCTGCCGGAAACAGTTGCTC
>CAIQPH010000277.1 GCA_903873655.1 uncultured Holophagaceae bacterium
CCCTACATCTGGACCGCCAAAGCCACCGACATCCTCGCCAAAGTCATTCGCGCCCGGGCGTCGCTCATTGCTCCAGGTATTTCCCGCGACCTACACTAGATAAGTGGCTCATGGCCTTCTGATATCCCCTTCAGGATTGAGTTTGAGCAAGTGGAAGGGAGGGTCGCAGGACAATGATCTTGGGAGCTGCTCCCTGAATAGATGGTCGGCTTTCAATGGAAGGGATGGCCTCTGTAAAGTGTTTCCCGAGGCCAGTTGGCGATGCGTGATAAGTGGGGACAAGTCGCTTGAATGCGTGTAGAATTTCCCGCTGACGAATGCCATCGGGAAGGCTCACAGCATCCTCGAGTGACTGGAGCACGCGATCCAAGACGGCTCGAATCTTTGGTTCCTGGACGGCCTCGAAGACTTTGGGATGGACTTTCGAAACGCTCTGTTCCTGGTCTGTGAAGAGTTCCTCGTAGAGTTTCTCACCAGGTCGAATGCCGGTGAACTGGATGTCGATGTCGTAACCTGGGGTCAGACCGGAGAGCCGGGCCATGTCCGCTGCCAGATCCAAGATGCGGACGGGTTCCCCCATGTCGAGCACGAAGACCTTGCCGGTCTCGCCGAGCATACCGGCTTGGAGCACCAACTGACTTGCTTCAGGGATGGTCATGAAATACCGGGTCATGTCGGGGTCGGTGACCGTGATTGGGCCCCCATGGCGGATCTGATCGTGGAACAGGGGAATCACGCTGCCGCGACTGCCCAGGACATTCCCAAAGCGGACGCTCACATACTGGCCCGCTCCAGCTTCTTCTTCGGCAGCCTGGAGAACGAGAAACTCCGCAATGCGCTTGGTGACCCCGAGCACGCTGGTGGGATTGACCGCCTTGTCGGTGGAGACATTGACGAATTTTTTCGTTCCAACCGATTTCGAGGCCTTGATGACATTCAGGGTGCCGAAAATGTTGTTCTCGATGCCCTCTTCCGGATGCAGCTCCAGGTAGGGGACGTGCTTGTGCGCAGCGGCGTGGAACACGAACTCAGGGCGCCATGTTTCGAAGGCCTGTTGCAGGCGGTTGGGATTCCGGATGTCGCACAACTCCACTTCGAGGGAGAGTTCCGAGAACAGCCGGCGGAGTTCTCTTTCAATCCCCCACAAGCTGTTCTCTCCGCGACCCAGAAGGATGAGTCGGGATGGATTGAAGGTCGCCACCTGCCGCGCCAACTCGCTACCGATGGAACCCCCGGCACCGGTGATGAGCACCACCGAATCCATCAAGGCTTGGTGGATGGCCTCCTGATCCAGCTGGATTGGTTCCCGGCGAAGCAGGTCCTCGATGGCGATGTCGCGGAGCTCAGGCTTCCACGCGTTCCTGCCCAGGAAGCTCTCCATGCTTGGCAGGGTTTTCACGCGCACGCCTTCAGCGTGAAGGATCTTGGCCAGCTCGCGGATCCTGGAACCCGGGGCGCTGGGCATGGCCAGGATCACCTGGGTGGCCTGGGACTCTTTGATGAGGGTGGGCAGAAGCTTGGAATGCCCCAAGACCAAAACGCCCTGAATCCTGACACCCTGCTTCTCGAAGGCATCATCGACGAAGCCGACCACTCTGCATTTCAGGTTTGGATTCGCCTGCAGTTCCCGGCAGAGTTGTACCCCAGCCTGGCCCGCACCCACAATGAGAGTCTGGAGCGCCAGGTCATTGGCAGAGGAACCAGTGCGAGGTGTCTTCCGACGTTCCACCGTTGGACGGTGGGGGTGTGCCTTGAGGAAGCGATGGCGGTAGTAATCGACGGTAGCCGCGCGAATCATAATCCAAGTCAAAGCTGTGAGCAGGCTTGCTGCCAGTGTGATGTTTGGCTGTTCAATTCCCAGCTTCAGGTATCGGTCTAGGAAGAAGACGCCAACAGTCACCGTGATCATCACCGCCATGCTCAGCATGAGCAATCGGACTTCCTCGAAGCCCGTGAAACGGTAGTGCTGACG
>CAIQPH010000278.1 GCA_903873655.1 uncultured Holophagaceae bacterium
GCGCCCACAAGGTCGGCGCGGCCTTCGCCTGCCTGGTGCCGCGGCTGGTGAGCGGTGAGTTCGACCCCGACTACCACAAGGCCGTCTGGCCCTCTACGGGCAACTACTGTCGCGGCGGCGCCTTTGATTCCGCCGTCCTGGGCTGCACGGCCATCGCCATCCTGCCTGAGAACATGAGCCAGGAGCGCTTCACCTGGTTGGCGGAGATCGGCTCGGAAGTGATTGCCACGCCCGGCTGCGAAAGCAACGTGAAGGAGATCTACGACAAGTGCTGGGAGCTGAAGAATGACCCCAGACACCTGATCTTCAACCAGTTCGAGGAGTTCGGGAATCCCGTGTGGCACTACAACGTCACCGGCCCAGCCATCGAGGATGTTTTCAACAGTGTCAAGACCGAGAAGACCCGGCTGGCAGGCTACGTGAGCGCCACGGGCAGCGCCGGCACCATCGCCGCCGGTGACTACCTCAAGAGCCTCCACCCGGGTTCCAAGACCGTCGCCACCGAAGCACTCCAGTGTCCCACCCTCCTCATGAACGGCTTCGGGGACCACCGCATCGAAGGCATCGGCGACAAGCATGTGCCCTGGGTCCACAACGTCCGCAACACGGACGTGGTAACCGCCATCGATGACGAGGACTGCATGCGCGTCCTGCGCCTCTTCAACGAGCCCGAGGGACAGGCCTACCTCGCCGGTCTGGGAGTGGACCAGGCGACCATTGCCAAGCTGGAGCTGCTGGGCATCAGCGGAATCTGCAACCTACTGGCGGCCATCAAGATGGCCAAGTACTTCGAGCTGGACGAGAACGACATGATCTTCACCATCTTCACGGACAGCCTCGAGATGTACCGATCACGCCTCAGCGAGCAGACCGCTGAACATGGCGCCTTCACGACCATGGACGCCGCCCGTGCCCATACCGGAAGCATCGAGCGCCAGGCCACCGACAATTTCAAGGAGCTGACCTTCCCCGAGAAGAAGGCCATCCACAACCTGAAGTACTACACCTGGGTCGAGCAGCAGGGGAAGACCTACGAGGAGATCTGCGCCCAGTGGGATCCCGAGTACTGGCGGGAACTCTTCACGCAGGAGGCCGCCCACTTCGACAAGCTCACGGTGGCCTTCAATCAGGAAGTGGCTCGATCCTGAGGGCCCTCCGGGGTCCCACTAGCAGGCCGGAATCCCAGGTCCATCCTGGGTTTCCGCAGCGCAAGGGGCCGGAGTCCGGTCCAGGAGGAACAACATGGCGGCAGCATTCAAATTCGACTGTTATAAATCCGTTACGGATGGATGGGTTGCCAGCGGGACAGTGAATGGTGAGGCCGGGGGCTCCTTTGAAGAGCGCCCCGTGTGGTACGGATGCCAGGCGGCCACCTGGCCTGAGTTGCAGGCTGGAATGTGCAAACTTGCGGAAGTACTGAAGTCTCGTCTGACTCTGTATCCGAAGACCACGCCGATCGAGGCATTTATCAAGCTTTGGCCGGAAGACAAGCCAATGCTCCTCCCCCCTGTCGGCAATGCTGAAAAACTGTTCGCAGCCCTGATGAATGTCGGGTCGCGGCGCCGTGGCTGGTTGGAGAATGCCGACGGGGTCCAGATTATTTCATTCCTGCAACTCGGTGCCTTAGCGGTTCTCAAGCCAGAGAGCGATTGGAAACCTGAGCTGGTGTCCAGCTTCCTCTGCTATTCCATTGGCCTGGTGCCAGAACATCCTGCTCCCGCCCCGGAGCGAATCGGCCAGACGGCAGCAGACCTGGTAGAGGAGATTCTCCTCGGTGGAAGGAACTGACCCGATTCCGTGAATCTGGCTTTCACCCATTCAATTCGAGCCCCGCTACCTCAAAAAAGTTTTCCTGTCCCCAGGAGGGCACCATGAAGATCCGGGAGAACCTGGACGCTTTGATCGCCAATCATCCGGAAATCTATGAGGCCTACTCCCAGTTCGGAAAGGCCATCCACGATCAGGGGGGCCCCCTGGACGAGAAGACCCGTTGGCTCATCAAGGTGGCCGTATCAGCCACCCAGGGACTGGCCAAAGCCCAGCTCACCCATATGATCAAAGCCCGGGAGGCGGGCTGCTCCTCGGCGGAGATCGAGCACACCATCCTGCTGGTCGCACCCACCGCTGGCTTCCCCCGCATGATGGAGGCCATGGAGCGCTTCCGCGACTTCCTCCAGGACGTCGAGCCCTCCTGACGGCGGGCAGCAGTGTCAATCCCGGGTAGGTTAGACCGGGCTCTCGTCCACAGCCTTTTCGGCATCCCGTAGTGCCCGCTCCGCCGCCTCCACGATTTTCTGGTAACCCGTGCACCGACAGAGGTGGCCGGAGAGCTCCCGCCGCACTTCATCGTGCGTGAAGGAGTGCCCGCTCTCCACCATGGCAGTGGTGGAAAGCACCAGACCGGGAGTGCAGAAGCCGCACTGGATGGCCCCCTCCTCAACGAAGGCCTCCTGCACGGGTGAGAGCTGGCCGTCCTGCGCGATGCCTTCGATGGTGGTGACGGTCTTCCCGTGGGCCCAGGCGGCCAGGTAGATGCAGGAATTCACGGGTGTGCCGTCGAGGAGGACCGTGCAGGCCCCGCATTCGCCCACGGAACAGCCCTGCTTCACACCAGTGAATTGCAGGCGGTCCCGCAGCACGTCCAGAAGGGATTCCCGGATGTCGATCTCGATTTCCACAGCCCGGCCATTCACGGTCATGGCGAGCCTTTTCCTGGCGGTCACACCGGCAGCATTCTTAGTGAGCACAGCAACCTCCCGCTCTCTTCACAGCTTCGGCCACAGCGCGCTGGGCCAGCACTTCGATGAGGTGTTCCCGGTAGTCCTTGGAGGCACGCCAGGAGGTGCGGGGCCTGGACGGCTTGACGGCCAGCCGCGCGATCTCCTGGACGCACTCCAGGGTGATTTCCCTGCCCTTGGCGTAGGCTTCGGCCTCAAAGCAGCGGATGGGCACCGGCGCCGCCACGCCCAGGCCGATGCGCAGTTCGGCGAAGCGGTTGTCCCGCACCTTGCACACCACCGCCACACCCAGGGTGGCGATGTCCATGGCCTTGCGCATGGCGTACTTGATGTACCTGCCGCCCATGCCCTCGTAGCCCTCGCGGGGGATGAGGATGGCGACCAGCAGCTCACCGGGGCCGAGATTCACCTTGCCGGGGCCCGCGTAGAAGTCGCCCATGGGGATGATGCGCTCGCCATCCAGGGTCTCCAGCTTCAGCAGGGCGTCCAGGGCAAAGAGGGTGGAGGCGCTGTCCGCCGAAACAGCTCCGTTGCAGAGGTTGCCCCCAATGGTGGCGACGTTGCGCACCTGGGGTCCGCCCATGGACACCGCAGCCTCGCTCAGTACCGGCACGTGCTTCTGCACGAGGTCGTCCTGGAAGATCTTGGTGAAAGGCGCCATGGCCCCGATGGAGAGGGTACCGTCCCCCAGCATCTGGATCTCCTCCAGCTCCCGGATGCTCCTCAGGCTGAGCAGCCCTGCTCCGCCCAGGCTCCCGTGCTGCATGCGGATGAGCACGTCGGTGCCGCCCGCAATGACCTTCAGGTCGGGGTTGTCATGGAAGATCCGCTTGGCTTCCAGGAGGGTCTCTGGTTCGTGCAGTTCGCAGATGTCAAACATGCTCCACGCTCCTCTCCGCCAGCAGCCCCACTTCGCGGAACTTCTCGAACACCACCTGCGGATACAAGGGGATCTTGTGGAAGGCCACTCCCGTGGCGTCCAGGACGGCGTTGCGCACTGCCGGGGCGGGCGAGATCGTCGGGCATTCGCCCAGGGACTTGGAGCCGAAGGTCCCCGCCGCGTCGAAGGTTTCGACAAAGGCCGCATTGATCTTCGGGGTGTCCAGGATCGTGGGCAGCTTGTAATCGAGGAAATTATTGTTGAGGGGCTTGCCCGTGTGGGGATCGAAGAGCATCTGCTCCAGGAGCGCCGCCCCCAGGGACATGCTGACGCCGCCGTGCACCTGGCCTTCGGCCAGCTTGGGGTTGATGATTGTCCCGGAATCGTGGACGTTCCATAGTTCGGTCACCTCCACTTTCCCGGTCTCCATATCCACTTCCACCTCCACGAAGGTGACGCCGTAGGACATGGCATTGATGCGCACGTTGGCGGAGGTATCGCTGGTGATGGGGGCGGCGAGGATGCGGTCGTAGTAGGAATCCATGGCCACCTCTCCCAGTGAGCACACGGTCCGGCCCAGGCTCGCCTCCACGATCATGCAGTCCCGGATGTCCATCTCCGCCGGGGGCAGACCCGTGCGGCGCGTGGCCACCTCCAGCACCTTCTGCCGCACCTCCAGGGCCGCTTTGCGCACGGCGATGCCCGTGACGAAGGTCTGCCTCGACGCATAGGCGCCGGAGTCGAAGGGCGTGATGTCCGTGTCCTGAGTGGTGACCACGTGGACCATGGCCACGGGGATTCCCAGGGTCTCGGCGGTGATCTGGGCGAAGACGGTGTCGCTGCCCTGGCCGATCTCCGTGGCCCCCACCTGGAGGGTGACGGAGCCGTCCTGGTTCATGACGATGCGGGCCCCTGCCAGCTCCAAGGCCACCGGGTGGGTGCCGGAAGCGTAGGCGAAACAGGCCATGCCCAGGCCTCGGCGCCTGGGGCCGGTCTGCTGCTGGTGGGCCTTCTTCTTCTCGTCCCAGTGGATGAGTTCCATCCCCTTTTCGATGCACGAGGGGATGCCAAAGGAGCGCACCACGTTCTTGGTGAGCGGATCCATGTGGCCCACCTTGATGAGGTTCTTCTGGCGCAACTCGATGGGATCCATCTCCAGCTTGCGGGCGATGTCGTCCAGGTGGCTTTCCAGGGCGAAGAAGATCTGGGGCGTGCCGTAGCCCCGCATGGCCCCGGCTACGGGGAGGTTGGTGTAGACGGTCTTGGGCTCGTACTTGATGGCGCGGAAGTCGTAGAGCGGCCGGAATTTCCCGCCAGCCGACATGGCGATGGAATGGCCGTGGGAGGCATAGGCGCCGGTGTTGCTCAGCACCTGGACATGAATGCCCTTCAGGACCCCCTCGTTGGAGACGGCAGTCTTGAGGTGGAGCTTCATGCCGTGGCGCGTGCGGGTGTCGATGAAGACCTCTTCGCGGTTCATGCAGTAGCGCACGGGCCTGCCCCCCGCAGCCAGGCTCATGGCGGCCGTCAGAGGCTCCACCACGACGTCCTGCTTGTTGCCGAAGCCGCCGCCGATGAAGGGCTTGATGACCTTCACCCGGCCCCAGGGCAGGCCCAGGGCCTGGGCCACGATGCGCCGGACGATGTGGGGGATCTGGGTGGAGGAGTTCACCACGATGCGTCCGTCGGTGTCCACGAAGGCGAAGGCGCTCATGGACTCGATGTGGCAGTGCTGGACAATGCTGGTTTCGTAGTCCCCCTCGAAGACCTGATCAGCCGTCTGGAACTCCGCCTCGACGTCCCCGAACTGGACGCCGAAGGAACTGACGATGTTGCCAGGCCGGTTCTCGTGGAGGACCGGAGCCCCCTCCTTCATGGCGTCTTCCGCCGTGAGCACGTGGGGCAGCACTTCGTATTCCACCTCGATGAGGTGGAGGGCCTTGTCCGCCGTGAGCAGATCCTCGGCCACCAC
>CAIQPH010000279.1 GCA_903873655.1 uncultured Holophagaceae bacterium
GCGAAGCCAAGCGCAAGGCCCAGGCCGGCATCAAGGAACGTTCCGCTGAAGAGGTGATGGGATGAAGCGCCGCGCCGATGCCAAGAAGGGCAAGCCCAAGAAGAAGAAGGCTTTTGGGGGACGCCGCGCCAAGTTCTGCAAGTTCTGCGTCGAGAAGTCCCTCATGATCGACTACAAGGACGTGAAGACCCTCCAGGCCTTCACTCCCGAACGCGGCAAGGTGCTGCCCCGCCGCACCAGCGGCGTGTGCGCCGTCCACCAGCGCGAACTCGTGGAAGCCATCAAGCGCGCCCGCAATATCGCTCTGCTGCCTTTCGCCGCTGACTGATCCTGGCGCTGGTCGCTTTTCCAAAGGGGGGCCGCTTGGCCCCCCTTTTTTCCGCACACATGCGAATCGACGGTAGGTGCCTGGCCTTGCGGTTCAGCGCAGCCCCTCCACCAGGAACAGCTCACTGACCTTCTTCTCATAGGTGAAGGCGAAGGCGTGGGCATCGGGGGACATGTAGACTCCCCGCGTCTGGATGTGCCCCTCGATGTCGGGGGGCCTGAAAGCCAGTACCTGTTTCCGGGTGCCCAGCTTCGGGTCAAGGCGGGTGATAGTGACTGGCAGAACGGAAAGCTCGGGCCGCACGTACAGTGAATCCCCATCGGCACCCCAGCCCATGACGCGCTCGCCAGGCAGCATCCCTCTGATGGGTTCCGGCTCACCTCCCACGAGGGGCAGAATGAACCACTCCCTTCCATCGCCAGAGACGATGAAGCGGGTGCCGTCGGGAGAGAGCGGGACGAGGCTCGCGAAGACCAGTCCGAGGCCCCTTCGTGTAGGCATCCTGGGTCTGCCGCCTCTGCGGTCCAGGAGGGCCCAGTTGTCCTTCCCGTTAACTGCGAGGTTGGCCATGACCCGCTGGCCATCTGGGAGCAGGTAGGCGATGTTGCCGGTGGATTGAAAGCCCTCGGGCAGGGCCAGCGCGAAGGGTCGGCCCAACCCCGTAGGCACGAACAGGAGGAAACGCCCCCTTGCCCTGGGATCGCCCAGATCCTGAGGAGCCAGGCCGGCTTCCTGATAGGCCAAGGCCCAGGCAGGGTCGATGTCCTTGACCTCCAGGGCCCCGGTGTCCATGAATACCCAGCGCCCGTCTCTGGACAAGGATCCAGGGAGGCCATGGCCAAGGGCCAGGGCAGGTCCTCCCTCGAAGGGTCGCAGGAAAGCTCTGTCCTGGGCTGTTCCTCCATCCATGGCAGGTGATTCCAGCAGAAGCAGATTCCGGCCATCCGCACTGAGTCCCGCGGCCTGGGTGCTATCCAGGATGGAGAGATCGCGGGGGTGAGTCTCCGCAGCTGTTTGAACCAGCACCCCGCGGCGGACTTGGTGCTGAGCGAGGAGCGCACGGCCATCTTCTGAAACCTCCAGGAGCTGGAGTATGCCCGGGCTCCGCCAGAGGGGTCGCTGGATTCCTCTCATGGATATGGCCCAAAGGGCCGTCTGGTCGCCCTGGAGTTCCGAGACCCACAGTTCATCGCCAGGCCCCCAGGCTAGGCCTGTGATGGTGGAACCCGACCCATCTCCTGCCTTCTGGAAAAGGACCCGGCGGTGACCCGCCGGATCATAGACGGCGATCTCAGTGGCGCCCTTGGTGTTTTCCCCATCCGTCAGGGCAAGGTGGTTGCCATCTCGGGAAAGGCTGAGATGGCCGAGCGTCCTCGTGTTCGCACTGCAGGAGAGAAGGAGATTCCCAATCGGGAACTCAAGACGGTACTGGGAGTCTGCCCCCAGGGAGAGGTTGGCCAGACCTGTGCCTTTCCAGACCGCCTCGGTGACAGCCTCCTTGATCTCGCGCTGAGCCCCCCCACCACCGGGAACCAGGGTCAGAATGCCCCTGAAGGTATTTCCCGAAATTAGGCGGGGCGTGCGGAGGAACGCCAATTCGTTGGCTGAGGAAACGCCGAGCACCAAGGCGTCCTGAATGCCCATGGCCTTGGGCTCTGAGCTGCGTGGATCGAGCACGAAGATCTCCGGCCGAGCCCCGGCCACCCGTTCGGAAAAATAGACGGTTCGGCCATCGGGTCCGAAGCAAGCTGATTCGATGGTTCCCGGTACGAAGGTAAGGCGCTGGAAGGACGGCGGTGGCGTTCTGCCTCGGATGGCCCATCCGGCAAATCCGGCGACCACGAAAAGGGCACCGAGCACAACGGCCCACCGCCATGACGTCCTCCGATTCTGCGGGGCAAAGGGAGCCGTGAAGGGCGCAGGCGTGTCCAAGGCCGCGGTGAGGTTATCCAGGGCGAAGGCCAGGTCCTCGGCATGCTGGAACCGGAAGGAGGGCTGTTTCTCTAGGCAACGGTCAAGGATCCGGCGCAACCCAGGCCAACCGAGTTTGTTGACCTCCTCCAGACCGGGCGGCTCCTCCTTGAGGATGGCGGAAAAGGTATCAGCCCAGGTCTCCCGCGTGAAGGCTTTTCGGCCGGTCAGCATCTCGAAGAGCACTGCCCCGAAGCTGAAGAAATCTGCCCGCGAATCAACCGCTTCCCCGCGCACCTGCTCCGGGCTCATGTAGCCCAGCGTACCGAGGATCTTGCCCATCCCCGATTGGGGGTTCGGGGAGATGGCTTGAGTCGCCAGCAAGGAGCCGGAAGCCATCCCCAGGTCGGGCATCCGCATGGCCAGACCGAAATCCAGGATCTTGAGGCGGCCTTCCAAAGTGATCCAGAGGTTGTCCGGTTTCAGATCGCGGTGGACGACGCCTTTTTTATGCGCTGCCGCCAGACCCTGGGCCATCTGGATGGCCAGTTCCATGGCCTTGTGAGGAGAAATGGGACCCCGCTCCAGGCGGGCCCTGAGCGATTCGCCTTCAAGCAGCTCCATCACGACGTAGGTCATCCCGCCATGCGTCGAGAAGTCATGGATGCCCGTGATATTCGGATGGTTCAGGGCCGCTACGGCCTTGGCCTCGCGCTCGAAGCGGGCCAGGAATTCGGGATGATTCGCCAGATGATCGGGGAGCACCTTGACGGCGACGAAGCGGTCCAGGCGCGTATCCTTGGCCTTCCAGACCTCACCCATCCCCCCCACTCCGAGGGGAGTAAGTATTTCGTAAGGGCCGAGCTGAGTGGCTTGCTGAAGGGACATGACGCCATCGACGCGTGGCAGACGCTTCCTGGGATGCAGAGACCCTCAAGGTAGAACCAATTGACCCTGAGTCAATGTCGCAATAACATTTTAAGCGAACTCTTTTCGACCATTTCTGGACAGGTGAATCAACCCTTGCCCGCCCGATCCAAGCCGAAGAGGTGGCGCACTGCTTCGGCGCGGTCCAGGCGCCGGGAGGCGTCCGGTTCCTCCTTGAGGGCTTCGGTGGGAGTCTTCAGTAGTGAACGCACCATGGAGGAGGCGACGCGCAGGATCTTTTCCTGGTCACGTTCGGAAAGGTGGGCCATTTTCTGGATCTCGCGATCGAACTCCGTCTCCCGCACGGATTCGAAGCGCTGCCTCAGCGAGGTGATGGTAGGGACCACGGCGAGGGAGCCGAACCAGGCCAGGAACTCCTCCATTTCCTCCTCGAGGATCGCCAGGGCCGGGCCGATATCCTTCTGGCGCTCCTGGCGGTTCCGTTCGGCAATTTCCTGCAGGTCGTCCACGGCGTAGAGAAAGGCGTTGTCGAGGTCGCCCACTTTGGGGTCCACGTTGCGGGGGATGCCCAGGTCCAGGAAGAACAGAGGCTGACCCCGGCGCTGGTGCAGCGCGGCCTTCGCGGCCTCCCGGGTGATGACGGGAGTGTCGGAGGAGGTGGCGCTCACCACGATGTCAGCCCGGGCGAGCCTGGACTCGAGCTGATCCCAGGGCAGGGCCTTGCCACCGCGCTTGCAGAGTTCCTCGGCCTTCTCCAGGGTGCGGTTGACCACCTCGATGTTCTTGGCGCCCCGGGCGAGCAGCAGGTCATAAAAGATCCCCGAAGTCTCGCCCGCCCCCAGGAGCAGGAAGTGGCGGGGGCTGAGGTCCTCGTAGATCTTCTGCGCCAGTTCGATGGCGACGCCGGGAATGGAGATGGGCCGGGAGCTGAGACCCGTCTCGGAACGCACCCGCTTGCCCGTTTCCACGGCCTTCTGGAACAGACGGTGCAGCACGGACTTGGTGCCCCCGGCGCTGGAGGCCAGACGGAAGGCCTCCCGCACCTGGCCCAGGATCTGGTCCTCGCCCAGGGCGAGAGACTCCAATCCCGCAGCCACCCGCAGCAGGTGGCGCACCGCATCGGCCCCGGAGTGCTTGTAGCCGGAGGCAGCCACCTCGGGCTTGGGAATGCCGTGGAAGCGGGCGATGAAATCCGTGACGGCCTCGATGGGGTCCCGGCCGTCCAGACCCGGGCCGCTGAGCCCGTAGACTTCGCTGCGGTTGCAGGTGGAGACGATGACGCCCTCCGCCAACAAGCCCTCCTGGCGCAGCGCCCCCAGGGCTTCCCGCACTTTCTCGGGAGAGAAGGCCAGGCGCTCGCGAAGTTCCACGGGGGTCTACCGGAAATCCCAGCCGACCAGGAGCAGTGGCGATTCGGAAGAACCACTCACCGGAACACGTGCTCCGCAGTGATGAAGAGGTTCACGATCGAATAGGAGAACATCAGCAGCACGAACCCGGCGATGGAGGTCCATGCCACTTTCTTGCCGCCCCACCCCAGCCGAGGCGCGATCAGTGTGAACGCGTAGACCAGGATGAGCAGCAGGGTGAAAGCGACTTTGGGATCCCAGTAGGTGCCCCAGTTCCGCTTGGCCCAGATCATGCCCAGGCAGGACGCCACCGCCAGGGCCAGGGCGCCCATGGCCACTGACGTGCGGTGCAGGCGGGTGAGCACGTCCAGGGCCGGAAGCCGCGAGAAGAGTAGCCCCAGCTTGTGCTTGTGCAGCTGCCGGGTCTGGAGCAGATACATCTGGGCCAGCACGAAAGAGAGGGTCAGACCGGCATAGCCCAGAATGGCGAGCGTGACGTGCATGGCGAAGAGGGAGCCCGACCGCATGGGGTCGTGCGGTGGGTGCGGGCCCTGGCTCGAAGGGGCGAGCAGGGAACCAGCCATGAAGAGGATCACCAGGGGGATCAGGAAAGGCCCGGTGGAACCTTCCCGGTGCCGGAGGAAGAGGATCCCGTAGGCCGCGGCGAGCATCCAGGCGAAGAGCGACAGGGAACCCGGCAGGTTCTGGTAGGGCACGGTGCCCACGGCGCGCCCTCCCACCTCCAGGGCGAGGAAGTGCACCAGGAAGCCCAGCAGAAGCAGGATGGTGGCCGTCCAGCCATAACCCTCGCGGCCCGTCCGGAGATGGCCGATGGAGAAGGCCTCCGCGGCCCCGTACAAGCCCAAGGCGGTCAGACTCATGCCGAGTGGTCCAATCATGCAGGCATGATAGCGCACCCAAAGGACTGAGGTAATCTAGACCCATGTCCGACCCCACGCCTGTCTTGAGACTCCCCATGCCGCTCCGCAAACAGAAGGCGGTCAAAGCCGCCTGGAAGCCCCTGCTTCTCCAGTGGCTGGTTCCCGGAGCCGGCTACTGGGTGATCGGAGAGAAGGGAAGGGCCAAGGCCTTCTTCGGCGTATGGGTGCTGTTCTGTCTCCTTGGGGCGCTGCAAATGCAGCTTGGCGCCGTGGACGGGGTGAAGGGCGGCGTCTTCGTGCCCGTCCAGGGATCCTGGCTGTCCACCCTCGGAGCTCTGGGCACGCTGGGTATCGGGCCCCTGTACGGTGCGTTCGCCTGGACCTTCGGAGGTGCGGGCACCGAACCCGTGCGCACGCTGACCCAGGAATACGGCTCGACCTATGTGATGGTCGCCGGCCTCCTGAACTGGCTCTGCTGCTTCGACCTCTGGGATCGCGTCACGGGCCGCTGGATCTTCCGCCTGCCCAAGGATGAACAAATCCAGGTCGCCAAGGGCGAATAGCCGACCGCCGCGGAGGACACCCTTGGGACCACCTATGGACGCTCCCGCCGAAGGAGGAACGGAAGGGTCTCTTCGGTTGCCGGCGGCCACGATCTTCCTGAGCGCCTTCCTCCTCTTCCAGGTCCAGCCGATGGTGGGCAAGCTGGTTCTGCCGTGGTTCGGAGGCAGCGCCGGCGTCTGGACAACCTGCCTGCTGTTCTTCCAGACCCTCCTGCTCCTGGGCTATCTGTACTCGCATCTGGTGGTGCGCCACTTGTCCCAGAAGGGCCAGATCCGGGTGCATGGTGGGCTGCTCTTGGCTGCCCTGCTCACCCTCCCCCTCCGGCTGCACCCCTTCTTCCGACCCCTTGGCGGCAACGAACCGTTGGGCCACCTCCTGGGTCTGCTCACCCTGACGGTGGGATTCCCGTATCTGCTGCTCTCGACCACCGGCCCCCTGGTGCAGGCCTGGGTGGCCCGTCGCGGGCGCATCCCCTACCGGCTCTTCGCCCTGTCGAACCTGGCCTCGATGCTGGCGCTCGCGTCCTACCCGCTGCTGGTGGAGCCCTTCCTCCCCTTGAAAGCGCAGGCCTGGCTCTGGTCCGCAGGTTTCGCCACCTTCGCCGGGCTGGTCTTCGCCCTGGCACGGCGCAATGCCTTTGAAGCAGTGGACCGCAAGGCCACCCCGGAACCCGAGGAACGACCCGGAACTATCCTGAAGCTGCTTTGGATCGCCTTCGCGGCCGTGCCTTCGCTGCTGCTGATGGCCGTGACCACGCATCTCAGCACCAACGTGGCCCCCATCCCCTTCCTGTGGATCCTGCCGCTGGGCTTGTACCTACTCAGCTTCATCCTCTGCTTCGAGGGAAGCCGGTGGTACCAGCGCGGCCTCTTCCTGGGGCTGCTGCCCGTGCTCCTGGTGATCATGTCCCTCGCCCTGCGGCCTGACTTCAAATGGATGGATTACCGGTTCGAGGCGCTGAGCAAGGCGGCGTTCTGGCTGGCCTCCGTCCGTGGCCAGGTGCTGCTCTTCAGCCTGGGGCTCTTCGTCGCCTGCATGGTGGCGCACGGAGAGCTTGCCCGGCGCCGCCCCCATCCGCAGTTCCTGACCGGGTTCTACCTGCGCCTCAGCCTCGGCGGCGCCATGGGCGGCCTTTTCGTGGCCTACCTGGCCCCGCGGATCTTCACCACCTATCTGGAACTCCCCCTGGGGCTCGCCGCCGCTGCCGCAGTGGCAGGACTGTCCTTGGCCTGGGACCAGAGCCCGAGGCCTCGCTGGCAGCGTCCGGTGGCTGGCGCCATGAGCGTGCTGGCCCTGGGGCTTGGCCTTCACGCCCTTCGACTGAACAGGCCTGAGGACCAGATCACGATCGCCCGGGGGAGGAATTTCTACGGCACTCTCGCCGTCTTCGACAATCCTGAGCACACTTGGCGGACCCTGGCGCACGGCACGATCACCCATGGCGGCCAGTTCCTGGATCCGGCCAAGGCCAATCACCCGGCGACCTACTACAGCCTGGACTCCGGTGTGGGTCTGGCCATCGCCAGCCTGAAGGAACCGCCTCGGAAGCTGGGTCTGGTGGGCCTGGGGACCGGCAGCCTGGCAGCCTATGGCCGGCCCGGCGACCAACTCCGCTTCTACGAGATCAACCCGCTGGTGGAACCCTTCGCCCGGCACTACTTCACCTACCTGGGACAGAGCCTGGCGGCCACAGAGGTGATGCTGGGCGATGCGAGACTGAGCCTGGAGGCCGAGAGCGCCCAGGGGTATGACCTGCTGGCCATCGATGCTTTCTCCAGTGATGCAATCCCCGTGCACCTGCTGACCCGCGAAGCATTTGCCCTCTACTTTCGGCACCTGGCCCCGGGGGGCGTGCTGGCAGTCCATGTTTCCAACCGCTACCTGGAGCTCCGGCCAGTGGTGCGTGCCTCAGTGGATGCTTTCGGCTGGAAGGCCCGGGTCGTGGATACGGATTCGGACGAGGAGGAAGGCACGTATGGATCCACCTGGGTTCTCGTCACCCAGGACGATGCCTTCTTTGACGGTCCCGCCTTCCGGGACAACGAGGACGTGAAGCCCCTGCCGGACAAGGCCCTGCTCTGGCGGGACGACTTCAGCAACCTCTTCCGGGTACTAAAATAAGCTGCGAAGCGGCATAAGGGGCCGTAACGAAATACCCAGAACCGCACTGGCTATTTCGAAACGGCCCCTAATCAGCCCTGAGCTTTGAGGCTCTTGGCCAGCAGCTGGGTGCGGATGAAGACATCGAGGTCGCCGTCCAGGACCTTCTGGGTCTGGCTGGTCTCCGCGCCGGTGCGATGGTCCTTCACCATCTGGTAGGGCTGGAGGACATAGCTCCGGATCTGGCTGCCCCAGGCCACATCCGCCTTGTCCCCGCTGGCAGCGGCCACCCTATCCAGGAACTTCCTCTGCTCCAGTTCGTAGAGGCGACCCTGCAGGACTTTCAGGGCCGTCGCGCGATTCTTGATCTGGCTGCGCTCGTTCTGGCAGCTGACCACGATGCCCGTGGGCAGGTGCGTGAAGCGCACGGCGGACTCAGTGCGGTTCACATGCTGGCCACCCGCCCCGCTGGCGCGGAAGACGTCGATCTTGAGGTCCTTCTCGGGAATGTCGACGTTGATGGTGTCATCCAACTCAGGGCTCACGTACACGGCTGCAAAGCTGGTGTGACGGCGTTTGGCGGAATCGAAGGGGCTGATGCGCACCAGGCGATGCACCCCAGCCTCTGCCCTCAGGTACCCGTATGAGAAGGGGGCATCCACGATGAACGTGGCCCCCTTGATGCCGGCCTCCTCCCCATCCTGGTAGTCAATCATCTCCGTGGGCCAGCCCTTGGATTCGCAGAAGCGCAGGTACATGCGCAGCAGCATCGCCGCCCAGTCCTGGCTTTCCGTGCCACCGGCACCGGGCGCGATCGCCACGATGGCATGGTTGTTGTCGAGGTCGCCACTGAGCATCATGCGCAGTTCGGCATCCTCGATGGCCTTGCGGAGACCGATCTCGACGGAACCGGCTTCCGCCAGCATGTCCGCGTCCTCGCGCGCCAGTTCCAGACCCGTCTCAAGATCCTCCAGGCCGCTGGTCAAGCGCTTGGCCAGGGCGATGTCGTTCGTGATCGAGCCCCGCTTCTGCAGCAGGGGCTTGGCAGCTTCGGGGTCGTCCCAGAAACCCGGCGCCGTAGTCCGTTCCTCGATCTGTTCCAGTTCAAGGGCCTTGCGTTCCGGATCCAGGTGGGCGACTAGCTGCTGGACGCGGGGTTCCAGCTCGTTCTTGGCCCGCACCAGGGTCTCGAAATCCATCGTCAGCATCTCCGTCCCCCCGTGGCGATCTTGCAGACTGGAGGAACCTTCGAGTTTAAAGCAATCCGTAGGATTCCAGGCCCACGCTATTCTGGTTGGATGTCTGGTTTCATCCCTGTGATCCCCGCCGATCTGGAGCCCACCATCCGTGGGGTCCTGACCGGGCATGGGGGAGTGCCGCTGGCTTGGGCGCGCTGGGAACATCCCTCCCCCAAGGGCCGGGTGGTGATCTCGCATGGCTATGGCGAGCATGGCGAGCGGTACCGCCACACGGCGCATTGGCTGCACGAACTGGGCTGGTCGGTTTCCAGCGTGGATCACCGGGGCTTCGGCCGCTCCGGCGGCATCCGCGGTGACGCTGTGGGGATCCGGGCCTTCGTGGATGACCTGGCACTCTTCCTGCGCCAGGAGCGACGCTACGACGCCGAGCGGACTGGCGCCGTGGCCCGATTGGTGGACGGGGTACCCATGCCGCCCCTGCCCGTCTGTCCCCAGGTGGTGCTTGGGCACAGCTTTGGGGGCCTCGTCGCCATCCTGGCCTTGTTGTGGCATGCGGACACTCTGGATGGCCTGATTCTGTCGAGCCCTGCCGTGGCCGTGAAATCCAATTCAAGGCTTCTGCTGGTACTATCGCGACTGCTCCGATGGGTCATGCCTCATCGCCCTATCCGGCTCCACGGCGACAAAAGCCGGGTCTGTTCCGATCCCGTCCTCGTCCAGCGCTACGAAGCTGATCCACTCTGCCACCGATGGGCGACGGCGGCCTTCGGGGCTGCCCTGGATGAAGGTCGGGCCGAAGTGCTCCATCTCGGCCATGAATTGGACCGCCCGATGCTCCTGTTGGAATCGGGAACCGACACGGTGGTGAACCCGGACGCGTCAGAGACGCTCTGGTCAGCCGTGCGCCCGGAACTCCTGGAGCGCCACCGTCTGCAGGACGTCTTTCATGAGATCTTCCATGATCGCCGCCGGGCCGACGCCCAAGCCCTGGTCGAGCCCTGGCTGGAAAAGCTCTACCAAGCCTGGATCCCTTCGTCCAGGAACTCTTCGCACTGTCCTGCCATGTTTGAAGTGCCGTCCTCGGAGTCCGCATGAAGCGCATCATCACCGTCCTCACCTTGGCCGCCACATTGGCGACTCTGGGCCTGGGCTGCCGCAAACCGCAAGGTATCGACAAGGGCATTTCTGCCGCCGATTTGCTGTCGACGGCTGAAAAGCAGATGAAACAGGGCAAGTTTGCCGATGCCCGCACCACCCTGCGCCACTTGGAGCAGTACCTCCCGGGATCAGCTGAATTCCCCAAGGCCAAGCTCATGCTGGGCGACAGCTTCTTCTTCCAGAGCAGCCCCAGCTTCCCGGAAGCCGAGATCGAATACGCCAGCTTCCTCAACTATTTTCCTCGCCACGAGCTGCGGGACTACGCCCTCTACCACCGCGCGCTGTGCCACTTCTCCTCCATCGAAAGCGCCGAACGAGACCAGGCCGAAACCCGGAAGGCCCTGGACGGCTTCCAGCAGCTGCTCAAGGATTCCCCCGGAAGCCCATATGTGGGAGAAACCCGCGCCAAGATTCTCCAGTGCTGGCGCCGCATCGCCGAACACGAGCTGCTGGTGGGCGTGTTCTACGTGAACACCTACTTCTACCCCGGCGCCGAACGCCGCCTCAAGAACCTGCTGGAAACCTACCCGGATTACGTGGACCGCGAGCGGGCCTACTTCTACCTGGGAGAGGCCATGCGCCTGCGGCTACTATCCATGGAAGAGCTGACTCAATTCAACAAGGACTATGCACTGAAGCAGCAGAAGGACAATTTGAAGGACCTCAGCAAGGCCCAGCTCGACCAGTACGGCAAGGATTTCCAGGCCTTCAGCGTTGAGCGGATCAAGGTTTTTCGAGGCGAAGCCAAGAGCTATTACCGAAAGCTGGTGGAAAGCTACCCTGACTCAGAGTGGTCTCGCCGCGCCTCCGACCGTCTCATCACCATGGGGTTGGAGGGCGCCAAGGAGCAGTTGGATAGTTGATTCCCCGAGGGTCCCTCGCTGCGCGAGCACCCCCGGGACCCCCGCTCTTGGGGTTGGGAACCCGCCCCAAGAGCCTTCACCTCTCCTTCTGGAGGCGCCATGGAGCTTAGCAGCCTTGGTCTAGGCACCTACCTGGGGCAGGTCTCTGATGCCGCCGATGCAGCCTACGTGGAAGCCGTGGGGACCTTCCTCGCAGCCGGTGGAACCGTCTTCGACACCGCCGCGAACTACCGCCAGGGTCGCTCGGAACGGGCCCTGGGATCCGCTTTCATGGGTGTTGCCCGCGAGCGTTTCTTCGCCTCCACCAAGGCCGGCTACATACCCATGCCGGAGGGTGCTGACGACGAGGGTCCCCGGGCCTGGTTCCACCGGGTGCTGGAGAAGCCTGGCATCCTCTCTGTGGATGAACTGGTGGACGGCTGCCACGCCATGACTCCCAAATACCTGGCTCACCAGTTGGACATCAGCCGGGAGGCCCTGGGTCTCGAAACCATCGACCTCTTCCATCTTCACAACCCTGAGCAGCAGTTGGCGCACCTGGGTGCCGAGGCCTTCTACGACATGATCAGCAGGGCTTTCGAGGCCTGCGAGGGGTTCGTCGCCTCCGGAAAGATCGGCGCCTACGGCGTGGCCACCTGGAACGGCTTCCGCGTGCCGCCCGGAGAGGCAGGGCACTTGAGCCTCTCCCGCCTGCTGAAGGCCGCCACAGCGACTGGAGGCAGGGACCACCACTTCCGCTGGATCCAGCTGCCCCTCAACCTGGCCATGCCAGAGGCCTTCCTGGCCCCGACCCAGGACATCGACGGCACGGCGCTGACACCCCTGGCTGCTGCCCAGGTCAGCGGGCTCAAGATCCAGACCTCGGCCTCCATCATGCAGGCGCGCATCCTGAACCAACTGCCGGACGGTTTCGCAGAAGCCCTCGGGCTGCACACCCCCGCCCAGGCAGCCCTCCAGTTCACCCGTTCCTGCCCTGGCGTCACCACCGCCCTCTGCGGCATGGGGCGACCGGACCATGTGACCGAGAACATGGCGGTCCTGGCCATCCCGAAGCTTGATGCCATCGCGCTGGCGAGCCTGTTCGGATGATCCTCCTTGCCATCACGCCAGGGGTCGGTTTCCATCGTGAGGACTGGCGCTCCGTGCTCTGTTCCGGCTTGGATGCCTTCCTCATCCGGGAGAAGGGACTGTCCCCTCGGGATCTCCTGGACGCGGCCCGCTGGTGCCAGGACACCGCACCCGAGGTGGGGCTCTGGGTGGCCGGTCGCCTGGACGTGGCCTACGCGGCGGGATGCGGCCTCCATGCCCCCGAGGACCACCCCGAGGTCGGACCTGGACTGGTGCCCGTCTCCCGCCCCCTGCATGCCGAGGGGCAGTGGAGGGAACGGATTTCCGCCGATCAACTGCTGATATCTCCGCTCTTCGCAACCCCCGGCAAGGGCTTGCCCTGGGGGTGGGAACGCTGCCGGACTTTTCTCGATGCGTTGCCCGAGGCGGGCCCGAAGCTACTCGCCCTGGGGGGGATCAACCCAGCCAATGCTCCCCTGATCCGGCACCCGAGGCTGGCGGGGATCGCCGCCATCAGGCCCTTCTGGGACGGGAACCCTGCCCGGGCCGTGGCGCTCTTCAGGGAAGGATGAGCCCAGGGTATCCTGGACCGGGAGGCGTCATGGACTTGCCAGAGCATCTGCATCACCTGGTGAGCGAGTTGGGTGATTCCCTGGTGAAGGCCCTGTCAGAGGATGACCACTGTCGGGACCTGGCCTTCCAGATCCAGGCCAAGGGTTATGGTCTGATGCTGATTCTGGAAGCCTCACCCATCGGCATGGGTCCCCGGATTCTCACCAATGTGGAGGATGCCGACGCCTCGCTGCCCTTCTCCGAGGATGACCTGCGGCTGATGAAGTCCTTCAAGATCCGGATGGATTAGACAGTGCCGGTCCTGCCCTGGGATCTCCCGGCTCCCGAGGCTGGTCCGTCCATTCGCCCCAACGCCGCGGGCCTGGGTCGTTTGGAATTGGGCCTGCTCCTCTCCAGCCTTGGGGAACCCGCCTGGCGGGGTGGCCAGGTGTTCTCAGGCCTGCTGCGACAGCGCTGGAGCCAGTGGGAGCACTTCTCGACCCTTTCCAAGGCCCTGCGTTCAAAGCTGGCCGCCCAAGTGGACCTGGCCTGGCCATTGATCGTCCAGAGCCAGGCATCCGAAGATGGCTCCACCAAGCATGTCTTCGAGCTGAGCGACGGGCGCCAGGTCGAGGGTGTCCACATGCCCTATGCCCTCCGGGGGTCCGGTCTGCGCCCTCCACCCCCTGGACCTCCGCACCAGGGGCGGGCTGAGCCTGCCCCTGGCTTCGAAGCCCTCGATCGCGTCACCCTCTGCCTCTCCAGCCAGGTCGGCTGCGCCATGGGCTGCACCTTCTGTGCCACCGGCCAGATGGGCATCATCCGCAACCTCAGCGCAGCGGAAATCGTGGGCCAGGTGGTGGCCATGCTGAACCACCACGCGCACCCTCAAGACCGGCCCGTAAACCTGGTCTTCATGGGCATGGGCGAGCCCCTGCACAACTTCGGTCATCTCATGGCGGCCTTCGAGACGCTGACGGATGCGGAGGGTCTGGCCATCCCGCCACGACGGATCACGGTATCCACCTCGGGCCTCGTGAGTGGCATCGACCGGCTCGGTACCTTCACGCGGCGGCCCCGGTTGGCCATCAGCCTGAACGGCACCACCAACGAAGCACGCTCAAGCATCATGCCCGTGAACCGCGTCTGGAATTTGGAGACGCTGGCCCAGGCCCTGGAACGCTTCCCCCTCCAGTCCGGCGAACGCATCACCATCGAATACGTGCTGCTGAAGGGCGTGTCTGATCGACAGGAGGACGGCCGCCGGCTCGCTGCCTTCGCGAGGCGCTTCCCGGCCAAGGTGAACCTGATCCCCTTCAATCCCCATGAGGGCGGAGCAGGAGCGGAGCCCCACGGGACCGAAGGTACCGCCCAGCGGGCGGGCGCCATGGAAGGCGCCCGTGTGGGTTCCGGTTTCGAACCACCCGACGAAACTCGGATCAGCGCCCTCTGCCTCCTGCTGTCCGAGGCCGATGTGCCCGTCAGCGTCCGGCGCAGTCGGGGCCAGGATGTGACTGGTGCTTGCGGTCAGCTGGCACGAGGTGGACTGGCCCGACCTCCGAAACGCAGCTGATTTCGGTCATGCTGGATGAGTGCAATCCACACACAAACCCTTTTTCGCGACCCTTCAGGCCTTGCTCGCCGAGGAGGGTGAGATCACGCTCGGCGAATTGCTGGATGCCGCCGGGGAACAGACTTACGGCCTGCTGATACTGCTGCTCTCGCTCCCGAACCTCGTTCCCGGACTGAATGTTGGCTTGGCCCCCTTGGGTGGCACCGCCCTCATGGGCCTCGGTGTCCAGCTGGCAAGGGGCCGCCCCCACCCCTGGGTCCCCAGGCGCATCATGGCCCAGGCCATTCACAAGGGCAGGACCAAGGATGCCCTCGCCAGGTTCGAGGTCCAACTCACCCGCTTTCGCTGGCCAGGGAGCAAGCAGCGCCCCCTCAACCCGCAACGAATGGGTGCCGTCATCACTTGGACTGGCTTCCTCCTGGCCATCCCCGTGCCCCTTCCCTTCGGCAACCAGTTGCCTGCCGCCATCCTCTGCCTGTTGGGCGCAGCCTTGCTCGAGGAACGCCCGGTCTGGGCCTGGATCGGAGCCCTGGCGTCCCTCGGCAACACCCTCTACTTCACCTTCAGCTTCAACCTCATCTACAGTGCCTTCGCGAAGGCCTTCCATGCCGTCGTGAAGTGATGCGCTTCGACGCCCTCACCCTCTTTCCGGAGTTCGTCGAGGCTGCCCGGCTCGGCATCACGGGGCGCGCCTTCCGCGACCTGGGCCACGCACTGCATACCCACAACTACCGCCCCTTTGCCGGGAACGCCTTCGGTCACGTGGATGACTCGCCCTTTGGCGGAGGCCCCGGAATGGTCCTGCGTCCCGATGTGCTGCGAGACACGCTGGCTTCCATCCCGCGACAGGACAAGGCCCGCGTCATTCATTTCAGCCCCGCCGCCCCGCCCCTCACCCATGCCAAGGTCCTGGAACTCGCAGAACTCGATCAGCTGATCCTGATCTGCACCCGCTATGAGGGCCTGGATCAGCGTGCCGTGGAGCGGTGCGTCGACGAGGAACTGAGCGTCGGAGAAGTGGTCCTCAGTGGGGGCGAACTGCCCGCCCTCGCCCTCATCGATGCGGTCTGCCGCTGGCTTCCCGGCGTGCTGGGCAACGATGACTCCGCCAAGCAGGACAGCTTCGCCACCGGCCTGCTGGACCACCCCCACTACACGCGACCCGCCCTCTTCGACGGCCAGGAGGTGCCCACGGTGCTTCAGGGCGGCGACCACGGAGCCATCCGTCTCTGGCGCCTGCGCGAGGCCATGGCCCGCACCAGGCGGCTACGGCCGGACCTATGGCAGATCTTCCTTAAGGATCGGCTGACCGGTCTGGATCGTCCCGCCCAGTGGTGCGCCTGGCAGGTGGAGCACCCGGCCGACTGGGAACGGCCCAAACCCAAGGGCTGGAAGGGGTGGAAGCCCGAATGACCACTTCCCTTTTACGCCCATCTGGATAGACTGGTGGACTCCCCCTCTGGGGAGTTTCGAGCCATGTCCACCTGTGATCAGGTTTGGGACCGCTGGCCCAGGAGCCCACATGAGCCATATTATCGACCAGCTTGAAGCGAGTCTGCTTCGCTCAGACCTTCCCCGCATCCAGCCCGGCGACACCGTCAAGGTGCACGTCAAGGTGAAGGAAGGCGAGAAAGAGCGCATCCAGCTCTTCCAGGGCATCGTCATCGGCATCAAGGGCGGCGGCATGCGCACCTCCTTCACCGTCCGCAAGGTCGCGAGCGGTGTGGGCGTCGAACGCATCTTCCCCCTGAACAGCCCCACCATCGACAAGCTGGAAGTGCTCCGCCATGGCAAGGTCCGCCGCGCCAAGCTCTACTTCCTGCGCGAGAAGCTCGGCAAGGCCGGCCGCCTCAAGGAACGCCGCGTCGAGAGCGGCGAATAGGACTGATCTCCTAGACTGTGAGAAAATGAGCCCGGGTGCTCCGGCTGGTCCGTTCGCGGCTGCCATCCCCGGGAGGAATCATGAAGACCTCGTCCTTCTTCGCCCTGGTCATCCAGGCCACGGTGGTCCTCTCTCTCCATGCGGAGGCTCCCCGCTATGGTGTTCAGGCCTTGGTGAACATCCCACTGGGTGACCTCCGATCTTATGCGAACAACAATCCCGGGGTCGGCATTGGCGTTCAGGGCACCTTCGATCTGAGCGACGGCCACATGCTGCGCCCCCGCCTGGACTATGGCCTCTATCAGCAAGCCCATATCGCCGCTACCAAGCAGAACGCGTCCTACTTCGACCTTGGCGGGGACTACCTCTACTTCTTCGCCGACAAGCCGGAGGGACTCTACCTGACGGCAGGCCTGGCGGCCGTGCGCTGGACCTTCCAATATCAGGACCCCAGCGCCAAGGCGACCGATGACACCACCAAATTGGGTGTGGCCGCAGGCATCGGCTACCAGTGGGATTACAACATCGGGACCGAGGCGAGATGGCTGCATTCCAGCGTATCGCGCAGCTTCAAGGCAGACTCCGTCCAGGCCGCCGTCACCTTCCGATTCTGAACCGCTCCGCTTTGTAACCCCGAGGCGGAGTCTGGGCTCACACCGTCAGAGACCATATTCCTTCCATCTCTGGCTGACGCGGTCCAGGATCATCTCTGGGAAGACCAGGTCCCTGGGCCATTCCCGGAGGTAGCCGTCGAAGGGTCGGTTCTTGCGGGTGGCGTCGATGCCCACCTTGCTGCCGAAGGCGAAGCGATCGGCGGCGTGATCCAGCACGTCCAGCGGCCCTTCGGTGAAGAGCATGTCGCGCTTCGGGTCCACGTTGCTGGTGAGGCGGAAGAGCACCTCGTTGAGGTCGTGGGGATCGATGTCCTCATCCACGACCACGATGGCCTTGGTGAACATGATCTGGCCCGTGCCCCAGATGGCGCTCATGACCTTCTGGGGGTGGCCCGGATAGTCCTTCTTCATGCTCAGGATCACCAGGTTGTGGAAGGCGCCCCCGGCCGGCAAGTGCATGTCGCGGATCTCGGGCAGCACCATGCGCAGAAGCGGCAGGAAGATGCGCTCCGTGGCCAGGCCGAGGTAGGCGTCCTCCTGGGGGGGCCGCCCCACGATGGTGGCGGGAAACACCGGATTCTTCCGCATGGTGATGGCTTCCACGTGCAGCACCGGATAGTCGTCCGCCAGAGAGTAGTAGCCCGTGTGGTCGCCGAAGGGGCCTTCCCGACGCAATTCCCCGGGATTCACATAACCTTCGATGACGATCTCCGAATCCGCAGGCACTTCCAGGTCGTTCGAAACGCAGGACACCATCTCTATACCCGCTCCCCGAATGAAGCCCGCGAACATCACTTCGCTGAGGAAGGGGGGCAGGGGCGCGGTGGCGGCATAGGTCAGCGCCGGATCGCCGCCGAAGCTCACGGCCACGGGCATGCGCTCGTTCCCGTCGTAGCCATGGCGGTTACGCGCCCCATCGTGGTGCAACTGTGTGTGGAAGCCGAGGGTCCGATCGTCGTACACCTGCAGTCGGTAGAGACCCATGTTGCGATGGCCGGTCTGCTTGTTGCGGGTGTGGCTCATGCCCAGGGTGATGAAAGGGCCACCATCTTCCGGCCAGGTGGTCAGCACCGGCAGATCGGAGAGCTTCACCTGGTCGCCCTTGAGCACGACCTCCTGGCAGAGGCCCCTCCGCACGGTCTTCGGCATCCAGTGGCCGACCTCGGCAAGGCCCAGGAGCTTGGACAACTTCTCGAAGAAACCAGCGCCTGGATTGGGCATGGCCTTCTGCACCAGTTTCTCGATGCGGTCGGCGATGGCATCCAGCCCCCGGGGTTCCTGGTCCACGCCCAGGGCCATCTCCATGCGCCGCAGGCTGCCGAAGACATTCATCGCCACCGGGATGGCATTTCCCAAAGGCCTCTCGAACAGCAGACCCTTGCCTCCACCGGGCTGCTTGGATACCTGGTCAGCGATGGCGCCCATCTCCAGGGCTGGATCCACCTCCGGTTTCACCCGAGTCAGTTCGCCCGCAGCCTCAAGCTGCTTCAAGAAAGTCTGGAAGTCACGGCCCATGGCTATCTCCGGATCTCGATCATCCCACGAGAGGGATCTAACGAACCCACTGCCCCCTGGCTCACGAATTTCCCTTGAGCCGACAGGGCTTTCCCTTCATACTGATGGGCCTTGCCCTGGCCATGGGCTCCCAAGCGCGTCCGATGGACTGCCGCCCATGTGCCCCAACCATAGAGGTTTCCATGTTCGCAATCATCAAGACCGGCGGAAAGCAGTACCGCGTCGCCGAGGGCGACGTCCTCCGCGTGGAACTGCTGGAGAAGGATCCCAAGCAGGCCTTCACCTTCGACCAGGTGCTGCTCATCGATGACGACGGCAACCTCAAGGTGGGCCAGCCCACCTTAAGCGGCGCGACAGTCGAAGCCGAGGTCATCACCCATGACCGCGCCAAGAAGGTGTACATCTTCAAGAAGAAGAAGACCACCACCTATCAGCGCACCCAGGGCCACCGCCAGGGGTTCACGGAAGTCCGGATCAAAGCCATCAAGGCCTAGGTCTGCTTTTTTCGCGAAAGCGAAAAAAGTTTTGAAAAGACATTAAAATTCATTTTGAAGAGGTTTTCCCATGGCACATAAAAAAGGCGTTGGTTCCAGCCGCAACGGTCGCGATTCCCACTCCCAGCGCCTCGGCGTGAAGGAATTCGGCGGGGAACTTGTCCCAGGTGGTTCCATTCTTGTCCGCCAGCGCGGCACCAAATTCAAGGCCGGCATCAATGTCGGCATGGGCAAGGATCACACCCTCTTTGCCAAGATTGACGGCAAGGTCCGCTTCCAGGACAAGGGCCAGAGCGGCCGCTTCATCCACATCGATCCCATCGCGGATTGAGACCACATTGAATAACTCCGGCGCGCAGCCCCGGGGGCTGCGCGTCGTCTTGTACCCTCGGCACATTACTCAGGCCCCTCATGTTTCTTGACCAGATCCAGCTGCGCGTTGCCGCCGGCCATGGCGGCTCGGGCGCCATGAGCTTCCGCCGTGAGAAATTCGCCCCCGAGGGTGGACCGGATGGCGGCGACGGCGGCAAGGGCGGTTCGGTCTTTCTCCGCGCCAACAAGGCCCTCAATACGCTCAATCCCTACCGCAGCAAGCGCGAGTTCACCGCGGAACGCGGGCGCCAGGGGGAAGGCTGCATGCGGCATGGCAAGGACGGTCTGGACGTCTGGCTGGACGTGCCCCTGGGTACCGTGGTCAAGGATGGCGAAACCGGCGAGATGCTGGCAGAGCTGCTTTCCCCCGGCGAGGAGGTCTGCGTGGCCCGGGGTGGCCGGGGTGGCCTGGGCAATGCCAACTTCAAGAGTTCCACCAACCGCACGCCCCGCCACCATCAGCCCGGGGAGGACGGGGAGGAACGCACCCTCGACCTGGAACTCAAGCTCATCGCCGACGTGGGTCTGGTGGGCTTCCCCAATGCGGGCAAGAGTACCCTGGTGAGCCGCCTCAGCGCCGCCCGCCCCAAGATCGCCGACTATCCCTTCACGACGCTCGAGCCCCAGCTTGGCGTGGTGAGCCTGGACCGTTTCGGCGGTGACATCATGGACAGCTGGGTCATCGCGGACATTCCCGGCCTCATCGAGGGGGCGGCCGAGGGGGCAGGCCTTGGCATTCAGTTTCTGCGCCACGTAGAGCGAACTCGCATGCTGCTGCAACTGGTGGACCTCTCCGATCCCATCGAGGAGCCCGCCGACGCTGTCCGCATTATCGAAGGCGAGGTGCAGGCCTTCAGCCCGGTGCTGGCCGCCAAGCCCCGGTGGCTGGTGGGCACCAAGCTCGACGCCCTCCAGGATGACGCCCGGCGGAATGCCTTCGTCGCCCTTTGTGCCGACCGCGGTCAGGCGCCCATCTTCATCTCGGGCGTGACGGGCGAAGGTTTGCGGGAACTGGCTTTTGCCGTGGATGCGGCGCTCAAGAGAGGCTTCAGCTCCGCAATCGAGCAAAGCGAGGGCGCGGGAGCACCGCGCATAGGGCGCGGTGAGATAGCAGGAGAGGTCCGATGAAGCGGGTCGGTCTGCTCGGTGGAGCCTTCAACCCACCCCATGAAGGACACCTCAAATTGGCCCTCCTGGCCCTGGACCACCTGGACCTCGATGAGCTTCGCTTCGTTCCCACGGCCCTCAGCCCGCACAAGCCCGATCCGGGTGGACCCGGCATCGACGCCCGTCTCCGCCTCCTGACCGAGGCCCTGAAAGGGCTCGACGACCGCTGCCGGGTCGACACCATCGAGGTTGAACGGGGCGGCGCCAGCTACACCGTGGACACCCTGGAGAGCCTCTCCCGCCAGGAACCGGGCACCGCGTGGATCCTGATCATGGGCAGCGACCAGCTGCCGGGCCTGCCCGACTGGCGGCGGGTGACACGGATCTTCGAGTTGGCCTCAGCCGCCGTGGCCCTGCGACCGGGCGCTCGCTTCCTGGTGCCTCAGGTTGCGGGCGTCCAGGCCGTCCCCACCTGGAGCGGGGAGCCGGGCGAACTCGTGGCCCTGCCACCCACCGGGCTCGATCTGGCCTCCACCGACCTGCGGGAGCGCCTCCGGGAGGCTCCCCTCGAAGACCCAGGAGGCTTGTCTCCGCAAGTTCTAGGTACCATCCAGTCCGAAAACCTGTATCGTTAGCCTGCTTTGGAGTTCGCATGGTCCTTGATTCCCGGCTCGCGACCGTTGTCGACGCCGCCCGGTCCAAGAAAGCTTTCCGCATCCGCCTCCTGGACGTGAAAGACATCGCCAGCTTCACTGACACGTTCGCCTTCATGAGTGGCGGCAGCGACCGCCAGAATCGAGCCATCGCCGAGGCCGTCGAGGACGCCTTGAAGCTGACCGGCGAACGGCCCATTTCCCGCGAGGGCGAATCCAACGGCAACTGGATCCTGCTCGATTTCGGCGACCTCGTGCTTCACATCATGGACGAGGAGACCCGTCGGCATTACAACCTCGAAGGACTGTGGAACACCGGCCGCGAACTAGAACTGCCGGCCGAGATCCACCCAGAAGCCTAGGAGAAGACTTCCATGACCTCCCCCCAGATCAATCCCTACGAAGCGATGCAGGCCCGCTTGCGTGTGGCCGCCCAGCTCTACGGACTGGATGACGCCCTGTTCAAGGTCTTCATGGCCACGAACCGCTCCATGATCGTGAGCCTGCCTGTCCTCATGGACAACGGCCAGTGGGAAGTCTTCACCGGCTACCGCGTCCAGCACAGCACGGCGCGAGGACCCGCCAAGGGTGGCATCCGCTATGACCTGAACGTCACGCTCGACGAGATCAAAGCCCTCGCCGCCTGGATGACCTGGAAATGTTCCGTGGTGGATGTGCCTTTCGGGGGCGGCAAGGGCGGCGTCGTGTGCGACCCCGACCGCCTGAGCTCCGGGGAGAAGGAGCGCATCACCCGCCGCTACATCGCGGAGATCATGGACATCCTTGGCCCTGACCGCGACGTGCCGGCCAACGACATGGGCACGGACGCCCAGACCATGGCCTGGGTCATGGACACCTACTCCATGCACGTGCGCCGCATCGAGAATGCCGTCGTCACCGGCAAGCCCCTGGGCCTCGGCGGTAGCCTCGGACGCACGGAGGCCACCGGACGAGGCATTCTGATCACCGCTCGGGAGGCTATGCAGCGCCTGGGCAAGCCCCTCGCTGGCGCCACCGTGGCCGTGCAGGGCTTCGGCAACGTCGGCAGCCAGGCGGCGCGCCTGCTGCATGAAGCTGGGGCCCGCATCGTGGCCATCAGCGATCAGAAAGGCGCCATCAAGAACGACCGGGGCCTCGACATCCACGCCCTGCTCAAGCACTGGTCCGAGGCCAGGACCGTGACCGGCTTCAAGGGTGCCGAGCCCATGGAAGGCTCAGCCCTCCTCACCCATGCCGTAGACATCCTGGTGCCCGCCGCCACGGAAAACCAGATCACCGAGCAGAACGCCGCCAAGGTGCGCGCCAAGATCATCGTGGAGGGGGCGAACGGCCCCACCACGCCCGAGGCGGATCCCATCCTCCTGGAGAACGGTGTCCTGGTGGTCCCCGACATCCTGGCCAATGCCGGTGGCGTCACCGTCAGCTACTTCGAGTGGGTACAGAACCGGCAGGGTTTCTACTGGCGTGAGCGCGAGGTCAATGAGCGACTGGTGGACTACATGACCCACGCCTTCCAGGCCACTTTCGCCACCACCGACAAGTACAAGACCAACCCCCGCATCGGCGCCTACATCCTGGCCCTCGACCGCGTCGCGCAGGCGATGCGGTACCGCGGGTTCTACGCTTAGCTGGCAGCTGGCTAAATTCGCAGGCTCCGTCCGAGCCTGCGAATTTAGTGATTGAAGGGGCTGTCGTCTTTGACCTTGCCAAGCAGTCGCAATAGACCATCCAGGATGGTCAGCGGGTGGGGCGGGCAGCCGGGGATGTAGAGGTCCACGGGGAGCACGCTGGCCGCGCCCCCGAGTTGCTCCGTCTGGCGGCAGTAGGGTCCGCCCTGGATGGCGCAGGCTCCCACGGCGATGACGATTTTCGGATGGGGTACCGCATCGTAGGTCTTGCGCAGGGCCAGTTCCATGTTGCGGGTGACCGGTCCGGTAATGAGCAGGCCGTCCGCATGACGCGGCGACGCCACATACTGGATTCCAAACCGGCCCAGGTCCCAGGCGAGGGTACCGAGCACGTTCACCTCCACTTCGCAGCCGTTGCATCCTCCGGCGCTCACGACGCGCAGTTTCAGGGAACGGCCCAACACCCGCATGAGTTCGGTTCCCATGGCCTGGGCCCGCCGATGGTCTTCCCCCGGAGCGAGGATCAGGTCCTCGGGAGTGCTGGTGGCGAGCCGGTGATCCTGGGTGTAGTGAATGGCGCCTTCGGGGCAGACTTCGCTGCAATCCGGGCAGAACAGGCAACGGCCGAGGTTCACCTGGGGGCCTGCGGGACCCAGCTGGATGGCTTCGGTGGGGCAGGCTTCGGCGCAGGCGTGGCAAGCCTCCGGGCACTTCTCCGCCAGGATCATCGGCAGGCCCCGGAAACGCTCCGGCAGCCCGGGCACCTCCTTGGGATAGGGGAGGGTGCGGTGGCCCTGGCGCCAACGGGACAGGAGGATGTGGATCATGGGAGGCTCATAAATCGTGGCCGCAATAGGAGAGGTTGAAACTCTTGTTGCACAGCGGAAAATCGGAGATCTGCTCGCCCCGCAGGGCCAAGGCCAAGCCGTACCAGTTGTGGAAGGAGGGATCGACGATCTTGTAGCGGGCAAAGCGTCCACGGCCATCAGTCAGGGCCAGATGCAGCACCTCGCCGCGCCACCCTTCCGTCATCGAAACGCAAAGGCTGTCGGCCGCGAGGGGCGGGAGCGGTCCCGATCTGGGATCAGGCTCGGACCCCGCCAAGTCGCTCAATGATTCCGCAAGAAAGCGCTGGCTTTCCATCAATTCCAGCCAGCGGACCCAGGCCCGGGAGTGGACGTTCCCGCTCTCCGCGAGCGATGCCTGGATCGGATTCGTTTGATAGGGACCAAAGGGATGGTCCTTGCGGACATCGAGGTCGAGGCCGCAGGCGCGGGCCGGAATGCCGACCAGCCCGATCTCCCGGGCCTGCGTGGGCTCGAGCCGACCCGCCACTTCGAAACGAGTCATGACCGAGGTGGCTCCCCACATCAGTTCCACCGCATTCTGGGTGTCCGCCCAGGATTGAATCAGGCGAGGCAGCAGGCCGGTGGCCATCGCTTGGTCCAGATCCTGGTACAGGCCCCCGGGCCGCAGCCAGCCTCGACCCAGGCGGCTGCCGCAGACCTCGGCACTGAAATTGAGCCAGTCGCCACGGAGGCGGCCGCAGAAAGAAGCCGTGGGCAGGAACCCCACGTCCCCGGAGAGTGCGCCGAGATCCCCGACATGGTTGGCCATGCGCTCCAGTTCCAGGGCCACGCCCCGCACCCGATCGGTTCGGGCAGGCACCTCGACGTCAGCCAGGGCCTCGAGGAGTCGGCAGTAGGCCCAGCCGTGCGCGATGCTGCTGTCGCCCGAGGCCGTCTCCGCCTGCTTGAGGCTGAGCGCGTGGGGGCCGCCCAGCAGGGCCCGCTCGATGCCGCGATGCTGGAAGCCGAGGGCGATCTCCAGGTGGAAGACCGTCTCCCCGTGGCACTGGAAGCGGAAGTGGCCCGGCTCGATGACACCGGCGTGGACCGGACCCACGGCCACCTCGTGCACTTCCTCCCCGCTCACCTTGAAGAAGTCGGTGACCGCCGGCAGAGAATCCTCAGTCCGCCCCCAGGGACTGGGCTGATCAGACCATGGCTGGTGGTAGCGGACAGGCTTGAACCAGGGATGGCCCTCCGGAATGATCCCGAACTGCTCGGCGATTTCACGCTCGAACAGATGCGCCTGCGGGCATTCCGGTGTGAGGGCCTGATAGCGCGGCCGGGCGAGCCGGGTCGAGGCGACCCGCAATTGCTTCGAAGCATCCTCCGCGAGGACTGCGAAGAGGCGGAGCTCCGACGTGGCGCACAGGCAGGCGAGCCGGGCACCCCCACGGGTGCCTTCGAAGATGGCCTCCCGGAAGGATGCGAGGTTCAGTTCTGGCACATCCCGCAGGGGAATCGCCTGTCCGTTCAGCAGGGTGCGCATGGCCTCCTCACTCATGGTGGGTCTCCACCGTCAGGATGGGACTGGCGTGGGGCACTGGGGATCCCTTCCCTGGCGGCAGCGAGCCGTTCACCAGGAGCGCCGCTTGATCCAGCAGGGTGTGCATGGGCTTCGGCAGCCACATGCCCAGCAGGCCCGCCAGACCGAGGGCCACGATCAGGGGCGCCGTAGTGGCGACCGTATCGGAATAGGGCGTCCGGACCCGCTGGTGGCTGGGCGTGCCAAAGACCACTTGCAGCACGGTCTCGCTCATGGCGATGAAGATCCCGGCGAGCAGCACCAGGAAGGCCGCCCCGGCCAGCGCGTGCCCGCTGGTCAACGCCCCCGCTGCGATGTTGAACTCGCTGATGAAGGGGGCGAAGGGCGGCAGGCCGGTGATGGCCAGGAAGCCGAGGAGGAAGAGCCAACCGGACACCGGGGTGCGCCGGATGGCGCCCGTAACGTGGGGGAGCGTCTTGCTGGAATAGCTGCGGTGGATGTTCCCCGCTGAGAGGAACAGGACACTCTTCACCAGCGCGTTGGCGGCCAGATGGAAGAGGGCGAACCGGGCCGCAGTGCCCCCGATACCGATGCCGAAGACCAGGATGCCCATGTGCTCTACGCTGGAATAGGCGAGCATCCGCTTGAAGTCCAGCTGGCGGACCAGGAACACCATGGCCCACACCATGGAGAGGATCCCGAAGCCCACCAGGAGCTCCCGCGCGAACCGGCCCTCCCCGGCTGCGACCACGACCCCGTAGATCCTGAGCAGGGCCAGGAAGGCGCAGCTGGTGACTCCGCCCGCCAGGAGAGCCCCCACAATGCCCGGCGTCTCGCCATAGGCATCAGGTTTCCAGGTGTGCAGCGGCGCCAGGCCCATCTTGGTGCCATAGCCGACCAGGCAGAGCACGAAGGCGGCCCGCAACCAGGGGCGGGAGAGCATGTCCGCATGCTCCATCAGCCGGGTGTAGTGCAGCGGCTCCTCCAGCCCTCCGAAGTGGGCGGCATAGGCGAGGAAGAGGGTGCCGAGCAGGGCCAAGGCGATGCCCACGGAGCCGATGAGCAGGTACTTCCAGGTGGCCTCAAGGGAGCGCCGGTTGCGGTTGAAGTAGATCAGCGGGGCTGTCACCAGCGTGGTCGTCTCCATGGCCACCCAGGCCACCCCGGGATGCCGCGCCTGGGCCAGCAGCGAGGCCAGCCCCAGGAAGGCCAGGAGGCTCACGCAGAAGATGCGGCTGTCCCGGTCGACCCGCAGGACGAGGTAGGACGGCGCATAGAAGGCGCAGATGCAGAACAGGGTGCTGATCACGAGCAGCACCCAAGCGCCCAGCGCATCGAGCCCCAGCCACGCATTGACGGGAAGGGAGTCCCAGTGGCGCAACGCCACCATAAGGAGCAGCAGGTGCAGGGTCCCGGCCGCGGGGAGCATGCGCGCCCGGAGCGTCGACGAATCCACCAGGTAGGCCACCAAGGCCGCCAGGAGAGGGAATGCGATCAGCAGCAGGGCCATGGGTCAGTCCTTCAACTCGGCCAGATGGCGTGTGTCGGTGGAGTCGAAAGCGGTGCGGATGTGGTTGATCACGATGCCCATCACGAAGACCCCGACGAACAGGTCGAGCAGGATCCCCGTCTCCACCAGCATCGGCATGTCCTCCACAAGCAGCAGGCCGAACAGGTAGATGCCGTTCTCGAGGATGAGGTAACCCACCACCTGAGTGAGGGCCTTCCGGCGCGATACCAGCATCAGGAACCCGGTGAAAAGGGTGGCGAGCGCGGCGGGGACCAGCAGGATCACCTGGGTGCCGCCCTTGAGCGGAAGCACGTGGGCCAGGATCAGGCTCAAGCCCGTACCCAGCGCGCACAGCATCAGGGAGACCGTGTAGCCGATGTAGGGATCCACCTCCCGATGGATTTGAACCTCCTTGATCGCCCGCCGCAACAGGAAGGGGATGAGCCAGCCCTTCACCGTGATCGCGGCGGCGACCATGAACAGGATGTGAGGATGCCTGCCGAGGCCCATGGCCAGGGGAATGAGACCCAGCAGGACCCCCTGGATCACGGCGATCTGGATGGCCTTGTTTACACGACTGGTGGCCACGAGCGTGAAGTTGCTGAGGAGGATCAGGGCGATGAGGAAATCGGGTGACATGACGACCCCTAGACGAGAAGCAGCAGGAACGCGAAGGCTGAGGCCAGGATCCCGGCGATGAGGAACTGGGGCACCTTGGTCATCCGGAACCGGGCGGTCATGCTCTCCACGAGCCCCACCGCCACGGCGAGCACACCCAGCCCCACCCAGAAACCGAGCCAGTTCTGCCAGGCCTGTGGGGCACGGGGCAGGAGCGGATCCAGCAGCAGGGCGCCGAGCACCAGGAGCTTGAGGCTGGCGCCGTAGAGCACCAGCGCCAAGGGCCGGCCCGAGTGATCCAGCACCATGACTTCATGGATCATGGTGAGTTCCAGGTGCGTATTGGGATCATCCACTGGAATCCGGGCGTTTTCGGTCAGAAACACGATGGCCCAGCCGACCAGCACCAGGATCAGGGGTCCGGCGATCCGACCTGATCCCACTCCGGCGCCCAGGAGCATGGTGGACAGCGAGAGGCTGGAAGACGCCTTGGCCAGCGCCGCGAAACCCAGGAAGAGCGCGGGTTCCGCCAGGGCGGAGAAGGCAACTTCCCGGGCCGCCCCCATGCCCTCGAAGCTGGAACCGGTATCGAGGGCGGAAAGCACGGTGAGGAATCGCGCCAGCCCGAAGAGGTAGGCGAAGAGGATGACATCTCCCTCGAAAGCCAGTGGTGTCCCCGTATGCCCAAAGGGCACCATGAGCCCCGCCACCAGCCCGGCCGCCACGGTGCCGATGGGACCCGCGAGGAAGACCCAGGTGGTGGTCCGGCTGAACACCGCCCGCTTGCGAGCCAGCTTCGCCAGGTCGTAGTAGAGCTGGAACACGGGAGGGCCGCTTCGTCCGGCCAGGACCGCTTTCACCTTGTTGATCAGTCCCGGAATCAGGGGCGGGAGCAACAGCAGCGTGAGCAGGTGGAGCACCCACTGGATCGTAAGGGAAAGCAAGGACTGGGACATCTCAGGCCACCATCCAGAGCAGGAGAGCAAGCAGGGTGAGCAGAACATAGAGGAGGTAGATGTGAAGCTGCCCGCTCTGCAGGAAGCGCAGCAGAGAGGCGCCCAAAGAAAGGGTGCGGAAAACCGGGTCCGCCAGCCGGTCCAGCACAGGGTCCGGAACATGGCTTTCGAAGGGGCGGTCGACGGGGAAGTTCCCTGCGACCTTTCCTCCGAGCGACCTCGGCCAGAGCACCCAGTCCAGGCCGGCGACGAGACCGTCCGCGAAGGAGGAGGCCGTGTACTGCATGCGGGGGTTCGAGGCGGCATACCCGCAATCCCAGGTGGGGAGGGTGCCCCCCTGCTCCACGGGCTTGAGCCATCGCCACAGCAACCATGCCACTCCCACCATCAACAAGGCCAGGATCGTGAGACCGGGCAGGTTGACGAGCAGGGACAGTTGCGGCCCGCCAGCACTTTCTCCCAAGGTGGCCACCGCCCGGTCCAGGGCGGGTGCCACCAGCATCGGCGCCAAACCGATGATCGCGCAGACCGCGGCCAGGATGCCCATGGGCACCAGCATGCTGCGCGGCGATTCGTGAGCGGTTCCAGCCGCTTCCGTGCGGGGGGAGCCCAGGAAGACCGCGCCGTAGGCCTTGGCGAAACAGGCCATGGCAAGCGCCCCGATGAGGGCGAGCGCCGTCAGGACGACCAGGGACCAGGGCCAGCGGAAGAAGCCCAGGGCTCGGAACGCCCCGAGGTAGATGAACCATTCGCTGACGAATCCGTTGAGGGGCGGCAACCCTGAGATGGCCCAGGAGCCTGTCAGGAACGCGGCGGAGGTCCAAGGCATGCGCCGCCCCAGCCCACCCATCCGTTCCAGATTCCGGGTACCCACCGCATGGACGACCGACCCGGCCGCGAGGAAGAGCAGCCCCTTGAAGAGGCTGTGATTGAGCACATGCAGCAAGGCGCCGGCGAAACCCAGGACCTGGAGCACGGGATGGCCGGTGCTCTTGCCGAGGGTACCGAGACCCAGGCCCAGCAGGATGATCCCGATGTTCTCGATGGAGTGGTAGGCCAGCAGGCGCTTGAGGTCATGCTGGCCGAGGGCGAAGGCGACGCCGAGAATGCCCGAGAGCGCACCTAGCCCCATGAGGACGGCCCCCCACCAGAACGGGGGATCCGGGATCCAGGACAGCAGGCGCACCAGGCCCAGGATGCCCATCTTGATCATCACGCCGGACATCATGGCGGAGACATGGCTGGGCGCGGCCGCGTGGGTGGAGGGCAGCCAGAGATGGAGGGGCATGACGCCGGCCTTCAACCCGAATCCGAACAGGCACAGGACGAAGAGCATGGTGCCCTGACTGGTGGCCGCGAAGCCCCGGGGGAGCCCCGAGAGGACCCAATGCCCCGACGCCGAGTAAAGAATCGCGAAAGCGCCGAACAGGGCCAGCGTCCCGGTATGGGTGCATACCAGGTAGATCCACCCGGCCCGCCGGGCCTCAGGCAGACGATCCTCGGTCATCACCAGGACGAAGGCCGAGAGCGCCATCCCCTCCCAGCCGAGCAGGAAGGGCAGCGCATGGGTGGAGACCACCAGGAAGGCGAGGGAGCCTGCTAGCAGGCCCAGCACCAGCCGCAAGGTGCGGGCGTTCTCCTGATGGTCGTCCCAGTAACTGATGCCATAGCTCGCGGCGCAGGCGGACAGGAGGAACACAGGAATCGCGAAACAGGCAGCGATGGGGTCGAGCGTGAGCAGCCCGGCTGTGGCCAATGGAGCGGCCGGAAGGACCAGGGTCGCCACAGGCCCGCCGGCCAGCACCCGGATGGCTGCGGTCAGGCCGAGCACAGCCCCCAGGCCCATCAGAGCGGCCGCCACGTCCCCGCCGCGGCGCCGAAGGAAGAGCCCCGGGACGCCGGAGCCCATCACGAGCAGGATCGCCAGGAAGTAGAGCCTCATCCCAGCAGCCTCCCCCGCAGAAACATCCAAAGGAACGCCCCCAGCAGAGCCAACAGCACGTAGAGGATGTAGATGGACAGGTAGCCCGGCTGCAGCCCCCGGAAGCGCAGCAGGCGGACGGCGAGCCGCTCCATGCGGGGCCCCAGGATCATCTCGCCGACCACATCCCGGAACTCGGAGCGGAAGACGGCAGGATTAGGGAAGATCGCCGTGATCGGGCGGATTCGAGCCTTCAGACCCAGTTGCAGGGGAGCCCAGGCATCCGAGAAGGAGGAGCCACTGTACTCGGCGCGGGGCACGGCAACCGCATAGCCGCAGTCCCAGGTCGGGGGACGGGGACCCTCACTCATCGGCGAGGAGCCCGACCGGCGCCACCAGAGGAAGGCCAAAAGGCCACACACCAACAGCAGGGCCTCGGCCCCGACCAGGAGGCGCATGTCCGCCCTCAGACCCAGGGCCAGCATGGCTGCGCTGCCCGGGGCGACCACGGCCACGACTCGGTCGAGGCAGGGCAGCAGCAGCACTCCGGCCAACCCGGTCCCCAGGCTCAGGCAGGCCAGTGCGGCCATGGGCAGCAGCATGGCCCGGGGCGGGTCATGGGCATGCTCGGCCACAGGGCTGCGCGGGGAACCCAGGAACAGGATGCCGTAGAATTTTGCGAAGGCGGCCGCCGCCAAGCCACCGGTGAAAGCCAAGGCCACGAGGGCCATGGCTGCGGACCAGGGATACCCACGCGTCAATGAGGAGAAGATGCCCCGGTAGAGGAACCACTCGCTGAGGAAGGCGTTGAAGGGCGGCAGGGCCGACACCGCCAGCACCGCGGGAAACATCAGCAGGGCGGTCCTGGGCATGCGGGAGGCGAGTCCACCCAGGGCCTCCATGTCCCGGGTCCCGGTGGCGTGCAGGATGGACCCGGCGCCGAAGAAGAGGAGGCTCTTGAAGATCGCGTGGTTCCAGACGTGGAAGATCGCGCCGCCGAAGCCCAGCGCCACCAGCCAGGGATCGTGATTGGCCCGGCCGGACAGCCCGAGCCCCACCCCCATGGCGATGATGCCCAGGTTCTCGATGCTGGAGTAGGCGAGCAATCGCTTGTAGTCTCTCTGCGCCAGCGCATTCCCCACGCCATAGACCGCCGATAGAGCACCCAGGGCCAGCAGCGCGGACCCGAACCCCCAGGGGATCGAAGGGAGCAGGGCGGAGACCCTTAGGATCCCGTAGATCCCCGTCTTCAGCATCACCGCGGAAAGGATGGCGGAGACATGGCTGGGGGCACTGGCGTGGGCTGAGGGCAGCCAGAAATGGAGGGGCAGGAGTCCGGCCTTGAAGCTGAAGCCCGCGATGGCAAGGAGGAGGATCCAGGCGTCCAGACCCGGGGAGTTCCCTGCCGGTAGGGGCAGCCAGAGCAGTCCTCCATTGCGGTGCGCCAGCAGGATCACCATGGCGGTCAGCAGGGCGGTTCCGGTATGAGTGCTGACCAGGTAGACCCAGCTGGCGCGCCGGACCTCCGGGGTCTCATGGTCCGTGGCGATGAGCAGGAAGGCGGAGATGGCCATGAGTTCCCAGGCCAGGAGGAACAGCAGGCCATGCCTGGCCACGAAGAGCATGCTCATGGCCGCCACAAGCAGGCCGTACTGGAAGCGGAGCGATCGGCCCGCCCCCTTGGGGAGATTCAGGGGCCAGTAGGCTTTCCCATACACCACACCCAGGCCCGCCACCAAATGCAGGGGAAGCAGGAAGGCCGCCGACAAGCCGTCCATTTCAAGCCGGGCCGCGCCCCGCCAGAACGGGAATTCAAGCCGCGAGATGGCTCCGCTCGCAAGCACATGCACGGCACTGGCGGAAGCAAGGATGGAGCCGATGATCCCCAGCCAGCGGCTCCACCGCTCATCGGAACGAGGATTCAAAGACAGAAGGGCAGCAGCGATCCAGCTACAGGCAGCTATGAGAATCAATGCCACATCGAGCATCTGCAACCAACCCCCCGGATCAGGAACCGCCCCCAGAGCCGAGGGCACGGCTCAGTGACCAACATGAATCGCGCAGGTTCGGGGAAGGCTCCAGAAGATGATACTTCATCCAGCGGAGACCCACGCTAGGAGCGTGTCCAAGTAATGGGTGGGGGCTGTGCACCTTCGATTACTCGGACACGCTCCTAGAACACCCTGAGCAGCGCCACGTAGCCGTTGACGCACTTAACGCCGGCGATGTCGCTCTGCAGTCCGAAGCCCAGATCCAGCCGCACGGCGGTGAACCACCAGAAGCCGGGCAGATCCCCGGTGAAGCCCAGGCCGCTCACGCCGTAGGTCTTGTCATCATCCAGGCTGCGGATCTCGGCATGATCAAGGCTGACAGTGAGGCGGAGGCTCGGACCCGTGGGAATGGCCAGGCTGGTCTTGGCGTAGGCCACCTGGTCGGCCGCGATCGCGTTGGAGCGGATGCCGGCGACATGGACCGCCGAGCCCGCGCCGCCCACATCCAGGGCATTGAACCGGTCGAAGGCCTGGCCACCGGCCCAGCCGGCGTCGCCATGGAGCCAGAACCCCGGCTTCACTTCCCGATCAAAGCCGAGATTGCCACCCCAGCGTCGGAAATCACCCCCATCCGGTACGGATTGGGGCTCCGCGACCGTGCCGTAGGTGCCCTCCGGGCGCTTCCCCCAGCCGTAGTAACCCCTCGCCTGGAAGCCCCGGAACAGCCAGGATCCTTGCAGGATGCCGATGCGCAGGAGACCTGAGGGCGGCAGTGCGAATCCAGGGGTTCGATACTGCGCGTCGCCCAGGCTGTAGGTGTCGGACTGGAGCTCGCCACGGGCTTCCAGGCGGAACCCGAGGCCTAGGTCTTGGCCGAGTCCCAGCCCCAGGTTGCTGAAGCGATGGCCAACGCCATCCTTGGCGGAGAGTCCCCCATTCAACACGGGACGCTCGGTGGTCGTCAGGAAGAGGGCCGTGGCATTGGCGCTCACATCCAGGCTGCCGAGGCCCCTGGGAATGGCCATGCTGGCAGTATTGAATACTCCGGCCGTGAGCGCATTCAATTGGACGCCCTTGCCGAAGGCGTTGTAGTCGAAATAGACGAGTCCCGGAAAGGCGGCCACGGGCGGCGTCAAGCCGGGGTCCACCAGGACCACGCCCGCCAGCGCCCGGCCGCTGCTCTTCGGTTTCTCCTCAATTTTCCGAGAACCATCCCCCTGGCGGGTGAAGTAGCGGGCGCCTTCCGGCGTCACCTTGAGCATGGTGGCCGTCGAGGCTCTGGCCGCGGTGCGGTCCGCCTGAAAGTGACCATCGTTAAGTTTGAAATCCCGGTAGTTGAAGCGTCGCTGCACCTGCACGACGCCACCGGTACTCACCCAGCGCTCGAAGGTCCTGACCGCGAGGGGCCTCCATACGCCGGGAGCGACCTCGCCGTAGGTGAGGATCTCCCGCTCGCTCTTGACGGTGCCGGGCAGGTCCGTCCGTTCACGCCGCTCGGTGAGGATGCGGCCGGTGGCCTCCTCCACATCGAGTTCCCCGGTGTAGGCCAGCGGATCGGGACTCACCGGTTCGAAGCGCAGGAGCCGCCGCCCGGGCCCGGCGGGCCCGCCATCCCGGTAGCGGTATTTCTCGGCCAGGCTGAGGGCCACGGGCAGGGACACGGATTGGCGGCTTTCGATGAGGGGCAGCTGCACTTCGCCCGAGAGGTTGGCCTTCACGCCATTGAATCGGACTTCCTTCTGCAGCAGTTCGGGCCACTCCCCGGCCTGCTCGAAGTAGCCAAAAGTGAAGCCCAGGTCGCCCCCGGGGCCCCGGTCCCCCTGGAGGTGCAGGTCGAGATCTGCCTTGGCCTGGAGGGTCCGGACCATCGCCCGCGTACGGAGCTGGGCCGCCCGCACTCTGGCCAGCAGGGCCCCCACATCGTAGGCATCCACAGCCGTGACCGCGACCTCCACCCGGTCCTGCGGCAGTGAAGCCGGAGTCCAGGTCGACCCTGAAAAGATCCAACGTCGGGACGCTCCCGACCGGTTGCGCAGGGTGAGGTCGCCCACACCACCTTCAACCTCCACGAAGCCTTGGGGAATCTGGCCGGCGAGGCGGGCCGACGGGCCGCCTGGGGGAACCACCAGCCGGCCCCCATCGCCCAGCAGTGTGGCGGCCTGTGCTTCTGGATCCTTCGGCAGCCAAAGGGTCCAGGGGCGTCCGGGGAAGGTCTCCTGCGCCCGGGCCAATCGGGTCCTCCAGGCGGCCGGATCAAGATTCAGGTCGGAGGGCAGCAGGGCCCCACCATCTACGGCACCCCAGGCGGCCTCGTCCAGGATGGGAGCTGCCTCGGCGTCAAAAGCCACATAGAGGCGCTGGTTCGGGGCTTGGGCCTTCAGGACTTGGGCCGCCGCCAGGAGCAACGGGATGCGCTCTACGCCGAGGGGCAGCCGGATGCGGACGGCAAGTGCTTCCCTGAGGGGCGCCACCAAGGGGGACCATCGCTGGCGCGCCGCCTCGGCCAGGGTTGCATCCCGGTTGTCCCCCGGGATCAACGCCGCCGGCTCGGCCCGGCTCAGGTCAAGCTCCGCCGGCAGGGGCTCGTTCACCCGCAGCGGCGCGGGCGGTACCTGGGCCACCAGCACGAGCGTGAAGGCCGGCAGCAGGAAAGTGGGGGGACGCAGCATGGAGCCTCCGACTCCCAGAAGGCTACCGCGGCCACCGGGCCCCGGGTTCTCCGGTATCCTCGAAGACCTATGCGATTCACAGTCCGACTCACCCATGCCAATGGCGAAGTACTGGTGCGCGAGTTCGAGGCGGACAGCGCCGAAACCCTTCGTGAGCGGGTTTTCGCCGAAGGGGGGTTCCCCCTCGAGATCACCCGCACGGACACGGCCTTCCGGAGTCGCGCCCAGCTGAAAACCGAATCGCTGGTGCTGTTCAACCAGGAACTGCTGGCCCTTCTGAAAGCGGGCATCCCCCTCCTGCAGGCCCTGGAGTTGCTCGTGGGCCATGGCAAGGATCCCCAGTTGCGCCGGAGCCTCACGCAGGTCGTGGAACTGGTGCGCGAGGGCATGTCTTTTTCCGAAGCCATGGAACAGGCCGGGTCCTTCCCGGCCATCTACCGCAGCAACGTGGTCGCCGGCGAGCGCAGCGGCACCCTGCCCGAGGTGCTGGCCCGGTGGCTGGCCTTCCAGAAGTTCGCCCAGACCAGCCGCCGCCGCATCATCGAGGCCCTGTTCTACCCGGCCTTCCTGGTGCTGGTGCTGATCCTGGCCCTGGGTGTGATCTTCAATGTCGTGCTGCCCCGTTTCGCGGAGTTCTATGCAGGCGGCGACATCGAGATGCCCTTCTTCACCCGGGTGCTCCTGGGCGCAGGGAAATTCATCAATTCAACAATCTGGCTCCAGGGCATCGCGGCCATTGGGCTGGCGGTGCTGATCCGCTGGATGGTGGCCTCCGAAGCCGGGCGGAAGATGGCCGAACGGCTGCTGCTGCTGGTCCCGAAGGTCGGCACGCTCTACCGCATGTACCATTCCAGCGTCTTCTGCCGGACCCTCGGCGTGCTGCTCTCCGGGGGCCTGCCCGTGGTCCAGGCCCTGGAAGTGGTGCAGCGCACCAGTCCCAGCGAGCGGATGAAGGCGGGCCTGCTCACCATCACCGATAAAGTGCGGGCAGGCAGCAGCCTGAGCCTCGCGCTGGAACAGGCGAAGGTCCTGGACCCTCTGGCCGTGGAGATGATCCGCGTGGGTGAGCAGAGCAGCGCCTTGCCCGAGATGCTCGACCATGTGGCCGACTTCTTCGACCAGGAAGTGGAGAAGGCCACGACTGCGGTCACCAGCCTCATCGGCCCCGTGCTCATCCTCTTCATGGGCGTCATCGTCCTAGGCCTGCTGCTCGCCATCTACGTGCCGCTCTTCAACGCCAGCAGCGTGGTCCGGTAGGCTCAAAAAGGCTGGTCGCGGAAGACGCAGAATCAAACGCGGAAGGCGCGAAAATGGGCACATGCAGTCCTTCTTCTTCTGTGCCTTTCGCGAATTTCCGCGCCTTCCGTGACCAGCTTCCCTTGCCTGGGAACTACCGGTACTTGCGCTTCAGCCACTTCTGCGGGTCCTGGGGCTGGGACTGGTGGCGAATCTCGAAACCGAGGCGGGGACCGTCCACGGTGTCGCCGACGGCTCCGATGGGTTCCCCTGCCTTGAGGATCTGGCCCTTGCTGACGTCGAGCCCCATCAGGTGCGTGTAGAGCGTGAACCAGCCGCTGCCGTGATCGAGGATCACCATGGGTCCATAGCTCTGGTAGTAGTCGGCGAAGACCACCTTGCCGTCAGCCACGGCGGCAACCTGGGCGCTACCGGCGGCGGCGATGAGGAGGCCGCTCTGCATTGTCTTGGTGTGAAAGCGCGGATGCTGATGTTCGCCGAAGCTCTGGGCCAAGGTGCCCTCCACGGGCTGGGGCAGTTCGCCGCGGAGGTTCGTGAAGGCCACGGCAGCTTCAAAGGCCTCACCCCTGGGCTTGCCGAGAAGGCCTGTCAGCAGGCGCTCCAGTTGGACTGCCTCTTCTGCCAGTTCAGCCTGTGCTTGTTTTTGGGCGACCTCGTCCTTCTGCAGCCCATCGAGAAAGGTGTTGAGAGTGTCCTCCTGCAACCGCAGGACGGCCTGGAGCTTTGCGGCTTCCCGCTCCTCCGAGGCCAGTCGCACGAGCACCTCCCTCAGGGCCTTCTCTTTGGTCGTCAGATCGCCCTGCAAGCGATGGATCTGATCCAACTTCTTCCGCTCCTGCAGGCGCGCCCAGGCAAGCATGCGGCCCCGCACCAGCCAGGCCTCCAGATCCTTGAAGGTGACATAGAGCCCGAGATCGCCCCAGGGCCCCAGGGCCTGCATCCAGCGCACCTGTTTGCGCAGGTCGCCCTGGAGGCGCAGCACCTCTCCCTGGATGCGGGTCCGCTCCCGACTGATGACCTGAACTTCGCTCTGGGCCTGATCGCGGAGCAGCCGGGCTCCCTCCACCTGCGCCCTGGCTCGGTCCCGCTGCAGGGAGATGCCCTGGATTTCCACCAGCACGCCTTTGCGGCGTTTCTTCAGCGAGGCCAGCTGCTGATCCACATGGCCCAGGCGCCCCTGGATCGACGCCAGCTTCTGGCGCAATTCGGTGGCATCCTGGGCGCCTTGAGCCGACAGGCACAACGGCAGAAGCACTGCCAGGAATGCCCACAAGCAGCGCATCACCTGCTTCGATTTCCCGCCGGAAGCAGCATGGCCAGGGCGCCCAGCACCAGCGGCCCGCCAATGGAGAGGGGCAGCGCCAACGGCGAGAAGGGATCCGAGGGCAACTGGGCCATGGGCAGCAGCCGGACGATGACGTCCAGCACTTTCACCTGGCCGGCACTCCAGCCCAGATCCTGGCCGAAATCGAGGAAGAAACTGAGGCGCGGCCCCAGTTCGCGAAGCAGCAGGGTCAGCAGCAGTGACAATCCGGCGCTGGACTTCAGCAGCCGCGACAAGAGCACGGCCCAGAGCAGCATCTGCAGGCCGAGCAGCAGCCCATGCAGATCCGCCCGCAGCAGCTCTGGCGGCCAGGCTTCGCCGAGGAGGCGCCAATTCAGCGCCCACACAGGCACCAGCGCCACCTGCGACAGGAACAGCCCGTGCGCGAAGCCCAGCCCGGTGCCCACGAAGAACCCCTTGAACCGCTCGCCACGGGCGGCTGCAGCCGTCCACTGGCTCACGGGACCGAAGGCGCCCAGCAGGATGACAAGCGAAACCGCCCAGTACATGGCCCCCTGCAGGTTGCCCAGTGCGTAGGAGCGCAGGGAATCGGCACCCAGCGGAACCGCCGTGCCGAAAATGAGGATCTGCGAGCCACCCTCGCCCTGCTGCCCCCGCACGGCCATGACCACCAGCCCGGTGACGAACAGGCAGACCAGCACCCAGCCGATGCGCAGCTTCGAACTTCCGAAACGATCCATGGGGGGCTCCAGACAATGGAATGATCATACCGGGCCCGGTGGCAGCGCCGCCGGGTATGGGCCCTCGGGGCGGTCGATACGCTGCATTGGCCCGGTAGGAGCTGGAACGGAATAAACGTTGCCATCGTTGGCACCCAGCCGCGGTGCATCCGCCAGGAAGCGCCCGCAGGGCAATGTGGTTCATTGTTCCAGGGCGCTGACGCCGCGGGGCGCGCGGATGGACGCCAACCCTACGGGCGCGGGGTGGCGGGCGGCGTGATCCCGCGTCGGCCTCGGTTCACGGAGTCCCGCTCCGCTGGAACCTCAGCCTTCTTGGCTCACTCGCCCGGCGCCCTGCGCGATGGCAATGCTTATTCCGTTCCAGCTCCTAAGTTCGCATTCAGTTTCGCGCCCTTGAGCAGAGCCCGTCAGCGCGCCGCCAATACCCGCGCGAGATGGGCTTTCACCTCGGTCAGCCGCCCCGGCAGCACGGCCACGAACACCGTGTCGTCCCCGGCGAGGGTCCCCATCTGGCCGGCGACCGGATCCGCATCCAGACTGAGGCCCAGAGCCTGGGCAAACCCCGGGGCCGTCCGCAGCACCAGCAGGTTGGGCGGGACCTCGATGATGCTGGCCCCCGGCAGGCTCTGGGCGCTGGCCTCGGCGCGCCGATAACGGCCCTGGATCTTCTGCACACCGAGCCGCTTCAGCCGCCGGGAGAGCGTCGATTGGGTCAGGTCATGCCCCAAGGCCGCGAGCCGCACCAACAGATCGCCCTGGTCGGCGATGGGTTGCTCCTCCAGAAGCCGGAGGATGAGGGAGTCCAGGTCCATGCATGAAAGATGCATATCATTGCATAAAAAATCAAGGTTCATTTTGAAAAATTCCGAATTTACTTCCTTTTTTCTTTAATTTTCAAATGTTTGTTCGCATAATATGCAAGCTACCGCTTGGCCTCGCACACCCTTGGCCCGCCTCCTTTTGGGACCCCCGCATGACGACCGCCAGTCCGATCCCCGCCCTGCTCCCCACCTATGCACCCTATCCCTTCCCCATCGTCAGAGGCGAAAAGGACCGGGTCTACGACAACCACGGCCAGTCCTGGTGGGACTTCTACGGCGGCCACTGCGTGTGCGCCACGGGCCACAGCCATCCCACCGTCGTGAAGGCCCTGGCCGCCCAGGCCGCCTCCCTGCTCTTCTATTCCGCCGCCGCGGCCCTGCCGGTGCGGGATCGCGCCGCCGAGTGGATCACCGCCTTCTCCGGCATGGATTCGGTCTTCTTCTGCAACAGCGGCGCCGAGGCCAACGAGAACGCCCTGAAAGTGGCCCTGCTGCTCACGGGGCGGAAGCGCTTGGCGGCCTTCGCAGGCGGCTGGCACGGGCGGACCCTGCTGGCCCTGTCCGTGACGGACGATCCCAAGATCACGGAGCCCTACGCCGACCAGCTGGTATCCACCCTGCGCATGCCCTTCGGCAATCTCGAGGCCCTGGCAGAGGCGGATTTCTCCGACATCGCTGGGGTCATCCTCGAACCCATCCAGAGCATGGCCGGCATCAAGACCGCCTCCCGGGATTGGTTCGCGGCCCTGCGCAGCAAGTGCGATGCCTCGGGAACCCTGCTGATCTTCGACGAGATCCAGACCGGCATGGGGCGCCTGGGAACGCCCTTCGCCGCTCAGTTCTACGGTGTGCGCCCTGATGTCATCACGTCCGCCAAGGGCTTGGCCTCGGGTGTCCCCATGGGCGCCCTGCTCATGACAGCGGCAGTGGCTTCCCGGCTGAAAGGGGGTGACCTGGGCAGCACTTTCGGCGGCGGACCGCTGGCCTGCGCCGCTTTGCTCGCCACGGTGGAAGTGATCAAGGCGGAGGGGCTGATGGTCAAGGCCACCGCAGCCGCTGCACGGCTGCGGGAAGAACTGACTGGCTCAGTGGTCACGGAGGTAGTTGGCGAAGGGCTGCTGCTGGGCCTACGATGCCCGCACGCGGCCGCCCTCAAGAAACACCTGCAGGCCCGAAACATTCTCGTGGGCGGCTCGGGCGACCCCACCGTGCTGCGCCTGATGCCCCCCCTCAACGTCAGCGCCGGGGCCCTCCTCGCGCTCATCACCGCCATCCACGCCTTCGTGCCGGAGCAGCCATGAAGCACTTCACCCGCATCTCGGACCTGGGCCCCGCCGGGGTCCAGGAGATCCTCTGTGCCGCCGCCGCCTGGAAGCAGCTCAGGCCCGGGGCGATCTTCCAGGACCGGATCCTCGGCATGGTCTTCTTCAATCCCAGCCTGCGGACCCGGGCCAGCTTCGAGGCGGCCATGCTGCGCCACGGTGGCCACGCCATCGTGCTGGAAGTGGGTGCGGGCAGCTGGAAGATGGAGGACCGTGACGGCGCCATCATGAACGCCGATCGGCAGGAGCATGTTCGCGAAGGCGTACCCGTGCTCGGGCGCTTCGTGGACCTGCTGGCGGTGCGCACCTTCAGCGGGGGCGAGGGCGACGCGACCGACGAACTGGATCCCGTCATCAACGCCTTCCGGCGCTTCTCCACCGTGCCCGTCCTGAGCATGGAGAGCGCCCGGGAACATCCCCACCAGGGCCTCGCCGACCTGCTCACCATCCAGGAGGCTCACGGCAGCACCAAACTACCCGTCACCCTAACCTGGGCGCCCCACATCAAGCCGCTGCCGAAAGCCGTGCCCAACTCCTTCCTCCTCACCGCCGCCGCCTGCGGGGCGGAGATCCGCGTGGCCCACCCCAAGGGCTATGAACTCGCAGCGGAAGTCCGCGCCGAGGCCGAAGCCTACGCGGCGGCCACCGGCGGAAAGATCGTCTACACCAACGACCAGGACGCGGCCCTGGAAGGCAGCGCTGCGGTCTACGCGAAGGCCTGGGGACCCTCCACCAGCTCCGGCCTCACAGCTGCGCCCATGGCTGATCATGGCGCCTGGATGCCCACTGCCGCCCACATGCAGAAGGCTGCGAAGGAAGCCATCTTCACCCACTGCCTGCCGGTGCGCCGCAACCTGGAGGTCCATGACAGCGTCCTCGACGGTCCCTGGAGCCGCGTCGTCGACGAGGCCGAGAATCGCTTCCACGTGCAGCGGGCGACCCTCCACGCGCTGCTGGCGCAGCGCTGAGTCTTCAGTCTTCAGTCTTCAGTCTTCAGTCTCCAGTGCAGAGGTTGTGATGCCGCTTTCCCCGAATCCCTACGCCGCCCTCAAGGAAGCTTCCCAATACGTCCGCCTGTTCCGGGGCAAGACCTTCGTGGTCAAGGTCGGCGGCGAGGTGCTCACGGAGCCCAAGATCCGCAAGGCGCTCTGTGAACAGATCGCCCTGCTGTGGTCCTTCTCCATCCGAGTGGTGGTGGTGCATGGCGGCGGCACCGAGTTGGATGCCGTCTGCAAGGCCATGAACATTCCCATCCAGAAAGTCGCGGGGCGGCGTGTGACCAGCCCCGAGGTCCTGGACGCCGCCAAGATGGTCTTTGCCGGTCAGGTGCACATGGATCTCCTGGCCGAACTGCAAGCCGCGGGGGTACCGGCTGTCGGCCTCACAGGCGTGGATGCCGGACTGGTCAAGGCCCACAGGCGACCGCCGGTGGCTGTGGTGCCTGATGGCGCCATCGAACCCCAACTGGTGGACTTCGGCCTGGTGGGTGACATCGATGCCGTGGACCCCCGCGTCCTCAGCCACCTCCTGGAGGGCGGCTACGTCCCCGTCGTAGCGCCCCTCTCCGGCGGCGAGGGCGGCACCATCTACAACACCAACGCCGATACCATCGCCGCCAGCCTGGCCTCGGCCCTCGGGGCGGAAAAGCTGTTCTTCCTGCTGTCCGTGCCGGGCCTCCTAAAGGACGTCACCAAGTCCACCTCGCTCATCCCCCATGCCACCCTCGAGGAATTGGCGGGACTGGATGCCCAGGGCGTCATCAGCGGCGGCATGCGGCCCAAGCTTGCAGCGGTCAAAGCCGCGCTGCAGGGCGGCCTGCACAGCGCCCACTTGGTGAGTGGCCTCGCGCCAGATGCCCTGCTGGCGGAGATCTTCACCAACGAAGGCAGCGGCACCATGATCGTCAGTACCCTTTCTCCTGTGGTCGCCGGATGAGCCCCGCTGAACTTCTCACCCTCCTGGTCGGCACGCCCAGCGTCTCTGGCGAGGAGGGCCCCCTCGCGAACCTGGTGCAGGAGCTCGTGGTCAGCAGGGGCTTCGAGGTTCAGCGTCAGGAGAACAACCTCTGGTTCACCTTCGGGAAAAAGGGCGGGCCCAGGCTGCTGCTCAATTCCCATCTCGATACCGTCCCCCCCTGCGCTGGCTGGGAGGGTGATCCTTTCACTCCCGTCTGGAACGGGGCGCGGCTCCGCGGCCTGGGTGCCAATGACGCCAAGGGCAGCGTGGCAGCCATCCTGCTGGCTGCTTTCCAATTGTCGCAGCGCGAACTCGCCGGCGAGGTGGTGGTCGCCCTCACCGCTGAGGAGGAAACGGGTGGCAGGGGCCTCGCCACCATCCTCGACCAGCTGGGTCCCCTCGATGCCGCCGCTGTCGGCGAACCCACCGGTCTGCGCATCTGCGCGGCACAGCGGGGCCTGCTGGTGCTCAAGTGCACAGCCCGGGGCCGGAGCGGACACGTGGCCAATGCCCAGATGCTCGGGGCCGAGAACGCCATCTCCAAGGCCGCCCGGGACATCAGTCGCATCGCCGCCATGACATTTCCCGTCCATCCCCTGCTGGGCTCCCAGAAGGCCCAGGTCACCCTGATCCAGGGCGGTCTGCGGCACAACCAGGTGCCCGATGCCTGCGAGTTTTTCATCGACCTCAGGACTGGTCCGGACCAGGATCACGAGGCCCTGGCCGCCGACTTCCAGGGGCAGTTGGAAAGCGAAGTGGTCATTCATTCCAAGCGCTACTTGCCCAAGAGCACCGATCCGGCCCACCCCATCGTCCGGGCCGCCCTCCAGGCCGCAGGGAAGGCTGGTCCGGTGGGTTCAGCGACCACTTCGGACTGGGCTCTGCTTGGCGACATCCCAACCGTGAAGGTCGGCCCCGGAGACACCTTCCGCAGCCACAGCCCCAACGAATACCTGACCCTGCCCGAACTCGAAGCGGGTGCGGCCTTCTACGCCTTGCTCGTCCCGGCCTTCTTCAAACTGCAGGTGCCCCATGAATGATCGGCTCTGGGCCAAGGATCTGCCCCTGGACGTGGCCATCCACCAGTTCACCGTGGGCGAGGATCCGGACACGGACCTGACCCTGCTGCCCTTCGACGCCCTCGGCAGCGCGGCCCACGCCAGGATGCTCGCGGCCACGGGCCTGCTGGAAGCAGCCGACGCCACCGCGCTGGTCCGGGAACTGGAGCGCATCGCGGACCGGGCCCGCCAGAACGCCTTCCCCATCCCTAGGGAACTGGAGGATTGCCACACCGCCATCGAGGCCGATCTCACCCGGACCCTCGGCGCCGTGGGCCAGCGCATCCACTTGGGCCGCTCCCGGAACGACCAGGTGATCCTCGCCTTCCGGCTCTACCTGCGCGACGCCCTGCTCCACCTGGGGCTCCGGGTCTCCGACCTGGCCACGGCCTTCGTCGCCTCCGCCCGGACCCACCAGGCCGTGCCCCTGCCCGGCTACACCCACCTGCGCCGGGCCATGCCCAGCACCTTCGGCCTGTGGGCCGCCGCCTTTGCCGAAGGCCTCCTGGAAGAGCTGGAGGCCCTCCAGTCCGTCTACCAGCGCCTGGATCGTTGCCCCCTGGGCTCGGCTGCGGGTTTTGGCGTTCCGCTGCCCATCGACCGGGAGCTCACGACGAAGCTGCTGGGCTTCACCAAGGTCCAGCGCAGCCCCATCGACGTGCAGAACAGCCGCGGCCGCCATGAGGTGGCAACCCTGCAGTGGGCGGCCTCCACCGGCGGCGTCCTCGAGAAGTTCCTGTGGGATGTCTCGCTCTACAGCACCGAGGAATTCGGTTTCCTCAAGCTGCCGGACGCCTTCACCACCGGCTCCAGCATCATGCCCCAGAAGAAGAACCCCGATGTTGTGGAGCTGGCCCGGGGCCGCTGCCGCGAGCTGCGGGGTGCCGCGAACCTGGTGGAGCAGCTCGCCTCAGGTCTGCCCTCCAGCTACCACCGGGACCTCCAGCTGCTCAAGCGCCCGGTGATCCTGGGCCTGCGCCAGGCCGAGGAGCTGTTCAGTGTACTGGCGCGTCTGGTCCCCGCCCTGAAGGTGAACGCCGAGGCTACGACCGCCGCCTGCACGGACGAGCTCTATGCCGCCCACCAGGCCTACGTCTACGTCCAGGGCGGCATGCCCTTCCGCGAGGCCTACCGCAAGGTCGCGCAGCAGATCCAGGAGGGCACCTTCGCCCCGGACCGCGCCGCCCTCACGGCCACCCATCTGGGCGGTGCGGGCAACCTGGGCCTGGACGAGCTTCAGTCCGAACTCGCCGCAGCACGTACCTGGATCGAAACCAAGCGCGCCATCCACGCCCAGGCGGAGGCGGCGCTATGGGCGAACTGACTGCATTCACCACGAAGGACCTCCCATGAACAAACTCGCCGTCCTCGCCTTCTCCGGCGGTCTCGACACTTCCTTCTGCGTGCTCCACCTCAAGGAGCAGGGCTACGATGTGGCCACGGTCACGGTCAACACCGGCGGGTTCACACCAGAGGAATTGGCCCGCATCGAGGCCGCCTCGCCGAAGCTCGGCGCCCTCAGCCATACGACCGTGGATGCTCGCGCCGGACTCTTCGACGGCTACCTGCGCTACCTGGTCTACGGGAACGTGCTGCGCGGCCAGATGTACCCCCTGTCCGTCTCCGCTGAGCGGGTTTGCCAGGCCCGGGCCGTGGCGGAGCTCGCCAAGGCCATGGGCGCCGCGGCCATTGCCCACGGTTCCACAGGCGCCGGCAACGATCAGGTGCGCTTCGATGTGGCCTTCCGGGCGCTGGCATCCGAACTGGAGATCCTTACGCCCATCCGCGACCTGGGCCTGTCCCGGGCCGCGGAGATGGCCTATTGCGCCGAGCGCGGCGTGGTGTTCCCCGAGAAGACCAGGGACTACTCCATCAACGAGGGCATGTGGGGCACCAGCATCGGCGGACGGGAGACGCTGGACTCCTGGACCACCCTGCCGGAGGCGGCCTTCCCCGGCGGCGTCATCGGCGCCCTGCCGCCCAAGACCCTGGTCCTCAGCTTCGAGCAGGGCGTCCCCGTGGCCCTGGACGGCCAGGCCCTGGATCCGGTCGAGCTCATCGCCGCGCTCAACACCGTCGGCCACGCTTATGGCATCGGCCGCGGCGTGCACCTGGGCGACACCATCCTGGGCATCAAGGGCCGCGTGGGCTTCGAGGCCCCGGCGGCGCACCTGCTCATCGGCGCCCACCGGGAGCTGGAGAAGCTGGTCCTCAGCGGCAAACAGCTGTTCTGGAAGGAATCCCTGGGCAACCTCTACGGCAGCCTGCTCCACGAGGGCCACTTCTTCGATCCCCTGGCCCGGGATCTCGAGGCCTTCCTCGAATCCAGCCAGGACCGCGTCCGCGGCGAGGTGCGCCTCACCCTGCACCCAAGGGCCTTCGTGGTGGAGGGCGTCCAGTCTCCCTACTCCCTGATGGACCCCCGCATCGCCACCTACGGCGAAGCCAACCGCCTCTGGACCGGCGCCGAAGCCGCCGGCTTCGCCAAAGTCTTCGGGGTCCAGCAGACCCTGACACTCAAAGCAAAGAGCAACTGATCCACCACGAGGTCCCATGCGCATCCACGTCGACAAGCTCGCCTCGGTGACCCGCAACCTCCGGCTGGGGCGCACGCTCACGCTGGCGCCCGAACTCCTGCTGGAGGAGGGCTCCGTCATCGCCTGCCGGATCCGGGGCGAGAAGACCACCTACAACCAGCTGGAGGATCCCCATGGCCGCATGAGCACTTTGCATGACGGCGACATCCTCGTGGGCGCCCTGGGACACCGCAACGCGCTGCAGGGGTACGAGGGCGTCTTGCCGGCGGCCCTGAAAGCCGGCGACACGGTGAATCTCCTGAACATGGGCGGCGTCATCGGCCAGTGTCTCTCCCACAACCCCGACGTGGGCAAGCCCTTCGAAATGGAGGTGCTGGGTCAGGTGCTGGTCTTCCCGGAATTCCAGTCGCGCGCGGGCCAGGCTGCCCACGTCCGCATGGGCGCCCTGAAGGGCACGGGTCTGTCCCCACACTGTCCCGTGGTCTACGTGGCGGGCACCTGCATGAACTCGGGCAAGACCGCCGCCGCCTGCGCGACCATTCGCCAGCTCAGTCGCGCCGGCTACCGGGTGGGAGCCTGCAAACTCACGGGCGTCTCCCTCATGCGCGACGCGCTTTCCATGCGCGACTACGGCGCCGAAGTGGCCCTGGACTTCACGGATGCAGGCATCGTCTGCACGGACGCGGGCAGCGCCGCCGACGTGTCCCGCATCATCTTCTCGGAGCTGGCGGCCCATGGCGTGGATGTCATCGTGGCCGAGACCGGTGACGGCATCATGGGCGAGTACGGTGTGCAGGCCATCCTCGGGGACGCCGAGCTGAAGGCCCTCAGCGGGGTCTTCATTCTCTGCGCCAACGATCCCGTCGGCGTCGCCGGGGCGGTCCACCACCTCAAAGCCGACTTCGGCATCCAGGCCGACCTCATCGCCGGACCCGCCACGGACAACCGCGTGGGCGAGCGCTTCGTGGCCACCCTCGGCCTGCCCGCCCGCAACGCCCGCGCCGACGCCGACGCCCTCGGCAAGTTCGTTCTCGGCCTCCTCGAACCCAAGATCTCGGCAAGGGTATGACCATGGTTGATGTCCTGATCCTCGGCGCTTCCGGCTACGGCGGGGGGGAGCTATTGCGCTGGCTCTCCAGCCATCCGGCAGTGAAGACGCTGCGCGGCACGGCCCGCAGCCACGCGGGCAAACCCTTCCATGCCCAGCACCCAAATCTGCGTGGATTGGTCGAGGGGGCCTTCGAAGCCGCGCCGGACTGGGCGGCTCTGGCTCAGAGCGAGGCGCCCGTGGTGTTCTCCGCCCTTCCCCATGGGGAGTTGGGCAAGCTGTGGCCCGAGGTCGAGGCCGCAGGCCAGACCCATGGACTGCTGGAGCGCCTCACGGTCATCGACCTCTCCGCGGACTTCCGCCTCGACCCTGCCTGGGTCTACGGCCTAGTGGACTGGCAACCCGAGCGCATGAAAGGCGCGAAGCGCATCGCCAACCCCGGCTGCTTCGCCACGGCCCTGCAGCTGGCACTGCTGCCCCTGGCCCAGTGGAAGCCCGCCTTTGTGGCCGTCACCGCCGCCACAGGCTCCAGCGGATCCGGCGCCGCGCCCTCAGACACCACGCACCATCCCACCCGCGCCAACGATTTCCGCGCCTACAAGATGCTAGGCCACCAGCACGAGGCCGAGGTCCTGCGCACCCTAGCCACAGCAGGCTGGGAGGCACCGCTCAGTTTCGTTCCCCAGAGCGCGCCGATGGTAAGGGGGATCTTTGCTGTGGTTCAATTCCCGCTTCCTGCGGGAATTGAGATGGGTGCCCTGCGGGCACATTACGAATCCTTCTACAAGGACCGGTTCTTCGTGCGGATCGTGGATGGCTCGCCCCGGGTGGCCGCCACCACGGGCAGCGCCTTCGCCGACATTGGTGTCGCCGCCCGGAACGGTCACGGCGCCGTGATGGTGGCCCTCGACAACCTCGGCAAAGGCATGGCCGCCCAGGCTGTGCAGAATCTCAATCTGGCCTTGGGTCTGCCGGAGTGGATGGGGCTGAAGGCGGCAGGAGGCTGGCCCGCATAATCGCCCCTAGCTCACCACTACCCAAGCTTTCCACCCTCTTCTTGAGGGCGCGGAGGAAGGCGGCCATGGCTTCGGCGACATTGGCCCTGCTCACCGCGGATCACCGAGCCCAGTCCTGCAATCCGTCAGGCAGCCAATCAGGCTCCCGTCCTTTCCTCGCTCGGCGTGCATGCCGCGCCGAGCCCCTGTCAACGCCATTTGGAAGCGCCTGAAGCCCGTGGGATGATGAACTCCCCTGCCCGGAGCCCCCATGAATCCTGCCCTTCTCACCCGCGAGGCCCTGAGTCAATTCGCGAAGGAAAGCCGCTGGGATTTCGAGATGGAGCTGAAGGCGCTGGTTGAGATCCCCTCCATCAGCGCCGACCCTGCGCACCAAGGTGACGTGCGGCGCGTGGCTGAGGCGGCCCGCTCGCTTTTCGAGCGCCATGGCGGCCGGGCCGAGATCCTGGAAACCAGCGGCAACCCGCTCATCCACGGCTGGTTCGGCGAGGATCCCAGCCTCCCCACCATCACGGTCTACAACCACTTGGATGTGCAGCCCGCCAACGAGCCCGAGTGGACGGCGGATCCCTTCACGTTCGTGGTGGAGGGCGACACCTACCGGGGCCGTGGCAGCACCGACGACAAGGGACCCGCCGTATCCGCTTTCTTCGGAGCCATGGCAGCCCGACGCGCGGGCGTCCCTCTGAACATTCACTTCCTCTGGGAGACCGAGGAGGAGATCGGCTCGCCCAGTTTCGAAGGGGGCCTAAACCTCCACAAAGACCGCTTTCGGACCCAAGCCATCGTAGTGAGCGACACGGTCTGGGTCACCCGGGGCAGACCCAGCACACCAGCTGGCCTGCGGGGGCTGAAGGGCTTCCGGCTGACGCTGGAGACCGCCGATCACGACCTGCACAGCGGCGTGGTGGGCGGGGCGGCGCGCAATCCTCTGGCGGAACTCATCAAGGTGGTCGCCACTCTGATGGATGGCGAGACCGGCAAGGTGAAGGTGCCGGGCTTCTACGACGAGGTGGTGAAGCCCTCCAAGCAGGAACTGGAGGAGTGGGCGAACGCCGGCTTCAGCGTGGAAACCTTCAAAAAGGACCACATGATCACCGGCATGCGCACTGAGGACCCCCTGAAGGTCATGAAGCGTGTCTGGGGCCGCCCCACCATGGAGGTGCACGGCGTGGTCGGCGGCTACACTGGCCCCGGCATCAAGAGCGCCGTGCCGCCCCGGGCTGAGATCAAGCTGAGCTGCCGCCTGGTGCCGGATATGGACGAGGCCAAGACCATGGCCCGCATTCGCTCCTTCTTGACTGAAAACTTCCCCGATGTGCAGGTGCATGAGGAACACGGCCTCGCCCCCTTCAAAGGCCACGTCACCGGTCCCTACGCCGCAGCCATCAAGGACGCCTACCGATTCGCCTTCGACGCCCCCTGTTCCTTCACGCGCGAGGGCGGCAGCATTGGCGCCGTGAAAACCATGGAAGATATCCTGGGCTGCGAGGTCTTTTTCCTTGGATTGAGCCTCCCCAGCCACGGCTACCACGCCCCCAACGAGAATTTCGACTGGGAACAGGCCTCGGGCGGCATCGCGGCCTTCGCTCATTATTTCGAGACGGTGAGTGGGATCAGGAACTGAGGTCCGTTCCCTCGCGCAGAAGCGTCGGCCGATGGCCGGCGTTTCTGCGTCAGAAGGTGCCTTGCACGAGACCACCGTCCACGAGCAGGCTCTGGCCGGTGAGATAACTCGCAGACGCACTGCATAAGAAGGCGATCACGGCACCGATCTCTTCGGGGGTGCCGATGCGGCCTGCGGGGATGGCCGCGGCCTGACGGGCAAAGTGCTCCGTCACGGTGATGCCCTCGGTCTTCGACTTCACCTCCGCAAGGTGGGTCTGGCGATCGGTCATGACATGGCCCGGCAGCAGGGCGTTCACGGTGATGCCGTCCTTCGCCGTTTCCAGAGCCAGAGTGCGGGTCAGCCCCGAGAGTCCCGCCCGCAGAGTCGAGCTGATGGTGAGCAGAGGGTAGGGTTGCTTCGCCACCAGGCTGGTGATGTGGACGATGCGGCCCCACTGCCGGGCCCGCATGCCTGGCAGCACAAGCCGTGACATGCGCACCACGTTCATCAGGGTGGTCTCCACCCCCGCGGCCCAGTCCTCGTCGCTGAGGTGATCGAAGGTCGCGGCCTTGGGACCTCCGGTGTTGGTGATGAGGATGTCTACAGGACCCAGGGTTGATTCCGTGATCTGGTGCCAGCGGACCAGATCCTCCGCCTTGGACACGTCCGCGGAAACCGTCACGACCGCCACGCCAAAGCCTTCCAGTTCTGCCTTCACCGAAGCCAGTGCCTCGGCGGTGCGACCGCAGACGGAGACCGCGCAGCCTTCGGCGGCTAGTGCGAGGGCGGCCGCCCGCCCGAGTCCCTTGCTGCCCGCCGCTACCATTGCCACTTTGCCTCGAATGCCCAGGTCCATGCTGGCCTCCCGGCTCCTAGCATAGGCGGTCCCCCTCAGGACTAATTCATCGGGACCCGAAAATACCCGATACGCTTGATAGAAGCTGATTGGTCCCACACCCGGGGAGTCCGCATCGTGTTCAAAGAATCTTCTGGCCAGAGAACTCCTGCACCCACCTATTTCGCCCCCGCTGAACGCGCCACTCAGGAAGAGCTTCAGTTGGAGGCCGAGGCTTTTCTCCGCCATCCTGTGGCGAACTTCCTGGTGCAGGCACTGGACGGTCTGGTGCTGATCCTGGATGTCCACCGGCAGGTGCTGGCCACCAATGACCGGGTTCTCGAGGTGGTGGACCCGGAGGACGGGACGCCGCTGGGCCGCCGTCCCGGTGAGCTCTTCGGCTGCACCCACGTGAGCGAGGGCCCTGGCGGCTGCGGCACCAGTCATGCCTGCACCCATTGCGGGGCCGTGCTCGCCATTCTGGAGGCCCAGCAGACCGGCGTGGCGGTGCGCTCGGAGTGCCTCCTCACCCTGCGCCACGGGGACCATTGCGAGAGCGCTGAGTTCGAAATCGTCGCCAGCCCCCTGGTGGTGGAGCCGCATCAGTTCATCGCTGTGGTGCTGCATGACCTTAGCGCCGTGAAGCGCCGCGATGCCCTTGAGCGCCTGTTCTACCATGATGTGGCCAACCTCATGCAGGGCATCCGTGGCTGGGCTGATCTCCTCGCCTCGGGGGGCAACGCACCTACGGATGTAGCTCAGAAGCTGGCCCATCTGACCGACCTGTTGGACCGCGAACTCAAGAGCCACCGGGCCATGGCTGAGGCGGAACATGGGGAACTGCGGCCCCGCATACGGGCGGTTCTTCCCCTCGATATCCTGCGTGATGTGGGTGACTTGCTGGACCGCCACGCCCTGGCCCGGGAGCGCAGGGTCGAGATACTACCCTGTCCGGAAGAGTTGATACACACCGATCCCGAGCTGCTCTCGCGGGTGGTGCTGAACATGGCTGTGAATGCCGTGGAAGCTGCCTCCATGGGCGAGACCATCACCCTCTCGGCCCGCCAGGAGGATATGAAACTTCGCTTCCAGGTACACAATCCGGGAGAGATCCCGGAGGAGATCCACAGCCGCATCTTCCAGCGCTCCTTCAGCACCAAGGGCACCGTCGGCCGCGGTCTCGGCACCTACGCCATGAAGCTCTTCGGTGAAAATGTGCTGGGAGGCGAGGTGGGCTTCCACACTGGCCAGGAGGGCACCACCTTCTGGATCGTGCTGGGTCGCTGAGTTGGGTGAAGTCTCCGGGATGATGCACCCCGCCGCCTTCCAGTTGGCCGCGGACCTGGGTGGGACCCTGCTCGGCAGCACCGCCGGAGGTCTATTGGTGGTCGAGCGGATCAAGGAACATGGCCTGCCACAGGTGGCCGTGCTGGGTCGGGGCGCGGTGGATGTGCTGGAACCCCTGGAGGCCGCCGAGCGGGTCCAGGCCAGAGGACTCGGGCTGAACCTCGTCGCTCTGGTGCCTCTGCCCGGCTGCGATCTGGCGGCGGCCCTGGGTCTTTACCGCCGCCGCATCGGCGCCCTGGTGGCCGCCCTGGATGCGGGGCTCCCCTGGCTAGGTGGGAAGCCCATGCTGCCAAATCGCCTGCCAGGCAGGATCTTTAGGGCGACCCCGGTGCGGCTTGCGAAGGCGCCCATGGGGCCTCTGGAAAAGGATCGCCTAAAGGGACTCCTCGCGGACTGGGAGGAGGATCGACGCAAGAGGGTCTTCCGTCGGTCCGAGTGGCTGGCAGTGCTGGACCATGCCGGGCATGGCGGCTTCAAGACCCATCTCTGGCCGGGTGTGCCGCTGCCCGACGGGGCGGAATGGCGAGTGCCACCCTTGGAACTGCCCTGCGCCACGCCCCTGATGGATGCCCTGCGGGTTGCCCTTCGCACGGCCACAGGGCTGCCGGTGCCCTTCCTGCCCCTGCCTGAGGATCCCGCCCCACTCCATGCCCTGCGCCTGCTCACGCCGGAGATCGCTGCCTTTCGGGGGCCCGTGCGAGCCTGGGAGTTGGCCCTGGTGAGCCTGTCCCGCCTGCCAGGTCCCCCGCATTTCTGCGCCCGGTGCTGATCCAGCCGCTGTGGCGGCCTACATATTCAAAGCCCGTCCGTACACGGCCCGCGCCGCCTCTGGGAAGGCCTCGTTCAGGGTCGGGTGGGGATACATGGTGTGGATCAGTTCGTCCACGGTGTACTCGCCGCCCATCAGCGCGACGCTGGAAGCCACGAGTTCCGTGGCCTTGGGGCCCAGGATGTGGATGCCCAGGATCTCGCCATACCGCTTGTCAGCCACGATCTTGATGAAGCCGTGGGGCTCGCCCACGATGTTGGCCTTGGCCATGGGTGCGAAGGGGAAGCTGCCCACCTGCACGTCGTAGCCCTTGGCCTTCGCGGCCTCCTCGCTGAGGCCGATGGTGCCCACTTCGGGATCGCAGTAGGTGCAGGCGGGGAACCGGTCATAGCGGACGGGATGGGGATGCACATCCTTGCCCAGGCTCTGCGCAGCATGTTCAGCGGCCACGATGCCCTCATCGCTGGCGACATGGGCCAGCCAGGGCGTGCGCACGATATCGCCGACGGCATAAAGGCCGGGCTCTCCGGTCTGCATGAACTTGTCGATGACCACGCAGCCCCGGTCCACCTGGGCCTTGGTCTTCTCCAGGCCGAGGCCCTCCAACTGGGGAGCGCGGCCCACGGCCACCAACAGATGGCTGCCCACGACCTCACCGCTGGACTCGCCTTCCAGGTGGCACACCACCCCGTCAGTCCGTTTCTCGATACGGGTGATCCGGGTCCTGGTGCGGACATCCATCTTGTAGGACCGACGGAAGATCTTGGCCAACTCCAGGCCGATGTCCTGGTCCTCGAGGGGCAGGATCGTTTCCATGAACTCGACCAGCGTCACCTTGGAGCCCAGGCGGCTGAACACCGACGCGAACTCCACACCGATGGCGCCCGCTCCAAGGATCACCAGGTGCGCGGGGAGCTCGGTCAGCTCAAGGATGTGGTCGCTGGTGAGCACCTGAATTCCATCGGCCTCGAGGCCTGGAATCGGCTTGGGCGCCGAGCCGGTGGCCAGGATGATGCGCCTGGCTTCGTGGACCTCGCCTTCCACCTGCACCTTGCCGCCGCCCAGCAGCCTGCCGAACCCCTTCAGCACGGTCACTTTGTTCTTCTTCATGAGGAACTCGATGCCCTTCGCGTTCTTCAGGACGATGCGGCCCTTCCGCTTGACGATGGTCCCCAAGTTGGGTTTCAGGGCCGCGGCCTCCACCCCGTCGATGCCGTAGTCCTCCGCCAGCTTCATCTGCTCGAAGCGGTGGGCCGTCTCAAGCCAGGTCTTGGCAGGAATGCAGCCTCGATGAAGGCAGGTGCCCCCAAGCGCCGGATCCTTCTCCACGATGGCCGTAGTCAGACCCAGCTGGGCAGCGCGAATGGCGGCGATGTAGCCGCCGGGACCGGAACCGATGACGATGAGATCGAAAGAAGCCATGTCGAGCTCCGGAGGACAAAGGCTTCATGATCCCACAGGCGCGGGAAGCCGCTAGACGTATGCCAGTGCGGCTTGTGCTTCCAGCCGAGCGGCCTTCCACTCAGCCCAGGCGGTCTTCAGCTCCAACCGGTGCTGAGCCAGGGCGGCCCGCCGTTCAGCCTTAACCGCTTGCCAGGCCTCGGCCTTGGCCACTCCTTTGGCTCGCCACTCGGCTTTCTTGTGGCTCCAGGCCTCATGCCGCTCGTGCAGGGAGGCCAGGGCGGAATCGAGTTGCAGCCGCGCCGCACCAAGGCGGGCCTGCAGGACAGTTGTGACGGCGGGATTGGCCCGCAGCAACCGTTCGCGCAACCGCTTCTCCTCCATGAGCAGGCGGGCCCGGATCATGGCTTCAGTGGAGACCCTACGGAACTGGCCCACCAATCCCAGCCAGCCAAGCACGCTCAAGAGCCACTTGGTGGTGTCCCACTGGTACCAGAGGGCGCCATTCCGGTAGTCCCATTGCCACTGGTGATGGAAATTGTGGAACCCCTCGCCATAGGTGAGCGGGGCCAGCAGCCAGTTGTCGCGGGCCGTGTTGGCATCGGTGTAGGGGCGACTGCCGAACTTGTGGGCGGCGCTGTTGATTAAGAAGGTGGTGTGGTGGGTCGTCACGATGCGCAGGACCACCCCGAATACCAGGTGGCCGAGGAGGTTGCCCGTGGCGAGTCCGATCCAGAGTGGAAGGGTGGCCACCACCGCCCCGATGAGGAAGTGGTTCCGGTGCTGCCAGCGCACCAGGGGATCCTTCTCCAGGTCGGCCACGCCAGCAATGGGGAGGTCCCTGGATTCCATCACCCAGGTCCAGTGGGCGTACCAGAACCCGTGGCGGATGCTGTAGGGGTCCTGGTCGGTATCCACATGCTGGTGGTGCACCCGGTGGTCGCTGGACCACTTGAGGGCCGAATTCTCGAAGGCCGCGGCGCCAAGGCAGAGGAACAGGAACCGGACGGCCTTGGTGGCCTTGTAGGCCCGGTGGCTGAAGAGCCTGTGGTAGCCGGCTGTGATGGCGGTACCGATGGTGAAGGTCATGGCTAGAAAGACCAGGGCCTCGCTCCATCGCAACCCCACTGTGGCCAAGCGCCAAGGCACCAGCATCAGCGCGAGCGCGAGGGTCCCCGTGAGGAAAAGGGTATTCAGAAGATCCCAGCGTCTGGCCTCGGTCATTTCATTGACTCCAAAATATAGTTTAATTCTACCGCGCGTCTGCAACACGCGTTACGAACCTTGCGATTGAGGCCTCGGTTCTCAACTTCCCCGAAAAACAGACGACACTAGAAAGTGAGATTCTGGAGGCCCCATGAGAACAAACCTAAATGCGATTTTCTGCCTGCCGGTCCTCTGCTTGCCAATGGCAGCGCAGGATGCCAGCCCGGCGGAGACGGAAGCCCTGGTGAAAGAGGCCATCGCCTTCGCCAAGGCCAACGGCAAGGATGCCGCCATCAAAGAAGTCACCAAGCCCGGAGGAAGGTTCCACAAGTACGGGGGTGAGCTCTATGTCTTCATCTACGACATGGACGGCAAGGTGGTTGGCCATGGCCAGGGCGCTGCCAAAGTCGGCGTCAACCAGCTGAATGCGAAGGACCCTGACGGTGTGGAATACATCAAAGAGCGCATCAAGCTGGCCAAGACCAAGGGCAAGGGCTGGCACAACTACAAATATGTAAACCCGAAGGATGGCAGGAAAGAACCGAAGACCAGCTACATCGAGGTCTGGGACAACCTGATCTTTGGCGCGGGCATCTACAAAAAGTAGACGGCCCGATCCGCGCGCTCTGCCTTGTCCAGCGGGCCTTCCATCGCTATGGTGAAGGATTCCCTTCGCGCCAAGCGCGCACCCGCACCTGAAGGTGGAGTCCCCATGAAGATCATCGTGACCGACGAGGTGACCGGCGAGGGTCTAGCGCTCCTTCGGGCTGACCCGCGCGTCCACCTCGACATCCGCCTGGGGCTCTCCAACGAGGCCCTGCTGGGCTGCATCGGGGAGTACGACGCCATCATCACCCGCAGTGGGACCACCGTGGACAGGGCCCTGCTGGATGCCGCGACCAACCTGAAGATCGTGGCTCGGGCCGGGGTCGGCATCGACAATGTGGACGTCGACTACGCCAGTGCCAAGGGCGTCATCGTGGTGAACGCCCCCTTCGGCAACACCAACAGCGCCGCCGAGCACACCATGGCCCTGCTGCTGTCCGCGTGCCGACATGTGCCGGCCGCCAACGCCAGCTTGAAATCCGGCGAATGGAAGCGGGCCAAGTTCACGGGGGTAGAACTCAAGGGCAAGACTGCAGGTGTCATCGGGCTGGGCAAGGTCGGTGGTCGGGTGGCCACTCGCCTCAAGGCCTTCGAGTGCGAGGTGCTGGGCTGCGACCCTTACATCAGCGCCAAGCGGGCCCAGGACCTGGGCGTGCAGTTGGTGGATCTTGCTGAGCTCAGCCGCGCCTGCGACATCATCACCGTGCACACCCCCTTGAACGACGAGACGCGCGGCATGATCGGCCCCGACCAGCTGACCCTCATGAAAGAGGGGGTGATCCTGCTCAACGTGGCCCGGGGCGGCATCCTGGATGAGCCCATGCTGTTGGCCGCCCTCCAGTCCGGGAAAGTGAGCCTGGCCGCGGTGGATGTGTTCTCAGACGAGCCACCGACCTCCGACCTGATGCGATCCCTCATTGCCCAGGAACGGCTGGTGGTGACCCCCCATCTCGGCGCCAATACCCAGGAGGCCCAGGTGAATGTGGCCATCGATGTCTCCAAGGAGATCCTCGCCTACCTGGACCGTGCGCCTCTGGAGAACGCTGTGAACCTGCCGCGCTTCGACCCGGCCGTGATGAACCAGATGCGGCCCTACTTCAAGCTGATGGCCATCCTCAGCGAGTTCGGCCTGCAGCTCATGCAGGGCAACCTGGACCGCGTCACCTTCGGCTTCAGCGGTGCCATCGCCTCCCAGGACTGCTCGCCGCTGACGGTGAGCGGCCTGGCCGCGCTTCTGGCCCGGGCCGCCGACCAGCCCGTGAACATGGTCAACGCCAGTCTGGTGGCCGAGCGCATGGGCCTCGTGGTCGAAGAGCACAAGTCCACCCAGGGCGGCGCGTTCTCCAATCTGGTCACCCTGACGCTGGCGGGCGCCTGGGGCACCCGGGTCGTGTCGGGCACGCTCTTCGAGGGCGCTCCCCGCATCGTCGGCTTGCGGGACTACGCCATGGACTTCCTGCCCGAGCCCCACATGCTCCTCCTGAGCTACCTGGACCGTCCCGGTATGATCGGAAAGATCGGCACGGTGCTGGGCCAGCACGAGATCAACATTGCCTTCATGAGCCTGGGCCGCCGGGAGAAGAAGGGCGAGGCCATGGTGGTCCTGTCCGTGGACTCACCGGTGCCGGCCCCCGTGGTGGAGGAACTCCGGCAAGCCACCGAGGCCACTTTCATCCAGGCCCTGCACCTGCCGTCCGCCTGACCCCTGGCATGATGGGAATCGGGAGACTGCCTTGAAACTCATCGCCTGGGACTTCGACGGCACGCTGGTGGACAGCCGACCACTCATCGAAGCGGGCATGGCCCATGCCCTGGACGCCCTGGGCCAACCCCGGTCCGTCATGGACGATTGGCTGAAATACGTTGGCCTGCCGGTGGAGATCGGCATTCGGAACACCTTCGACCCGCTGGGTGTGGACGGCCCCGCGGTCCTCCAGGCCTATCGGAGCTTCCCCCATGTCGAACAAGAGCACATGCTCCGGCCCTTCACGGGCATCCCCGAACTACTGGATGAGTTGCGAGTCCGGGGCCTGCGCATGGGCCTGGCCACCTCCAAGCGCACAGTCCCCCTCATGCGCCAGATGGCCAGGTTCGGGTGGGAGTCCTTTTTCGATCCCATCATCACTCCCGACGACGTTACCCATGGCAAGCCCCATCCAGAGACGCTGGAATTGATGCAGGCCCGGACCGGACTGGGCCCCGAGGACCTTCTCATGGTGGGTGACACCCCCTTCGATCTGGACATGGCCAGGGCAGCCGGTGTGCCGAGCCTGGCCGTGGGGCATGGTTTCTACCCTCAGGAGGCCCTGGCGGCCTGTGGTCCCCGGGCCTATGCCCCTGACACCGCGGCCTTGCGCGACATCCTCCTGGCCTGGAGTGAATAATATGATCCGGGGGGACCGCCTGCTCACCTAGCTCGCGAAGTCCCCCCCGGGAGCCCCCCGGCTTTCCACCAGGCAAAGCCCGACGGAAAGCCCCATCTCGGAGTGGTTATGGCCGATCTGACCCACCTGGATCCTGAAGGCCGTCCCAGGATGGTGGACGTGTCGGCCAAGGCCGTGACCCGAAGGGTAGCCGTGGCTGCGGGCTATTTGGAGATGGATGACTCTGCCGCGGAGGCCTTGTCCAAAGGCGGAGGGCCCAAAGGGGATCCCTGGTCGGTGGCCCGGATCGGGGCCGTGGGAGGGGTTAAGCGGACCTCGGATCTGATCCCCCTGGCCCACCCCCTGGTCATCGAGGCTGTGGAGGTGGCCCACCACTGGGACCCCGCAACCCGCCGCGCCTGGCTGCGCGTCCAGGTGAGCTGCGAGGGCCGCACAGGCATCGAAATGGAGGCGCTAACTGGGGTGACAGTGGGCCTGCTGGTGCTCTACGACATGCTGAAGGCGGTGAGCCACAGCATGACGCTAGGGCCGGTCCGACTCCTCCGGAAGGAGGGGGGCCAGCGGGGCACCCTTGACCTGCCCTGGGAAGGCTGCCCCTGGAGCTCATAGCCTCGCCCGAGGCTAGTTGGAAAACATTTGCATGTTCAAGGTCTCGATAGCCCTGTAAGATGGGGGATTGGACTATTCCTGAACCACCTTGCACCTGGGGCCAAGGCCCCCTCATGGAGGCCTAGCGAAGCAGGCTTTTCCGTTCCAGCCGGGAGTCCCCCATGCGCCTTGCCATCCTGACCCTCGTTCTTGCGTCCATCGGTAGTTTCAGCCTGCAGGCCACCCCCAAGCGGACCTCCAGGAAGACCTCGTCGCGGCCAGCTGACGACCTGATCCATGTGATGCGCAAAGGCGAGACGGCCGCCATGGTGGCCCGCACCAACGGCTTGAGCCTGGGGGAGCTCGCGGCCCTGAACCCCGGCAAATCCCTGTCGAGGCTCGTGGTCGGAGCCAAGCTGAACATCCGGCCCGCCAGGGCCTCTGCAGATGCCACGCTGCGAGCCGATGGCGCGGGCCTGACCCCGCCACTTCCCGCCTTGCCGGCCCTGCCGGTCACCTCCATCGTGGCACCCATGCCCATGCCGCACATGGAACAGCTGCTGCCTTACCAAGTCCGGGGATCCGTACCGGCCGACGGACCGGTCAGTGCGATGAACATTGACCCCCACCACAACCCCATCACCACGGCCCAGCTGCTGGCCCGCATGCAACAGGTGATGCCCCCGGTCTCCGAGGCAGAGCTCAACGCCCTCCTGCCGACTTTCGCCTCCGCCGATCCGGCCCGGCTCGACCTGCTCTGGCCCGTGGAGACCCGCACCATCAGTTCCACCTGGGGACCCCGCATGCGGACCAAGACCATCCGGGTGAAGGACCAGCGCAAGAAGCGAATCCGATACCGGAGCCGGCACAAGGGTGTGGACCTGACGGCAGCTACTGGCACTGCGGTCTTCTCCGCCCTCGACGGCCAGGTGATCTTCGCCGGCAAGCATAAGCAGTACGGGAACTACGTCATGGTCGACCACGGGAATGGCGTAGTCACCCTGTACGCCCACCACAGCCTGAATCTGGTCCAGATCGGCGATATCGTCCGTCGGGGACAGAAGATCGCGGAAGTCGGTCGTAGCGGCAATGCCACCGGACCGCATCTCCACTTCGAGCTCAGGGTGGACGGCGTGCAGCGGAACCCTCTTCCGGTGCTCAATGACGAAGAAGAAGTCCCGGCGGAGATGGCGGCCCAGAATGCCCTTCTCGGCTCCAGTTCCTTCCGCTGAACTTCCCTGACATCCGCGGCACAGGAGTAGAGCGCACCTCCTGATCTCCACGCGAGATCGGCCCGGGAGGCCGTGATAGACTGGGTCCTTTCGCCGTTTCGAGGTGGTCATGCCGCAGTACCGAGCTTCCCTCCAGACCCTGGGGGCCATCGTGCTTCTGGCCCTGGCCTTGGCTTGCCATGGGAAGGGCGGGAGCGCCAATGGGGACGGCACAACCGCCACCATCTCTGGAACCGTCATGTACCAGCGGGTTCCATTGGTCAAGAATGCGAACGGAGTACCCATCGGGCTGGCCGCCCCTGTCACTGCCAATCTCGTCAGCCTTCCCGCCCAAGGCGTCTACATCCGCATCTACCAGCAGGTGGCGCAGACTGCGCCAGATGGAAGCACCGTCTACGAGTGGGTCCTGGCGGGGTCCACCACCACCACCACCACAGGCACCTATTCCACCACGGTGGCGACGGGCAGGCCCACCATGGTGGAACTGCTGAGCACCTTCAGTGGTGGGTCAGGGGTCATCAACCTGATTGCCGAACCCCAGGGGATCAGCAGTCCGACGCCAGTGTATGACCGAGTGCAATATGCCATGAGGGCCGCCGCAGATGGGTCCAAACCGGCGAACAACAAGGCCCCAGCCACGGTGATCTCCGGCAACTCAGTCGTGAATTTCACCGTCGGCCTGAATGATGTGTGGTGGGTCTACAACCCTTCGATCACCTCCAGCACGGGGGTGGCGGCCTTCGTCGATCAGGCCAAGCTCGAAACCGATCCTTCCCTCGGGGCCGGGCGCACCTCAGGCCTGGGCGCAGGTAGTCGGGTTCTGGGCATCGGCGACACCATTGCGAGCTTCGTGACGGTCTATGGTGCAGCTACACCGGGCTCCACGCTCGACCTTCACTACTGGCCCGGGGTCGATTCCGGCGGTTCCTACGTCGTGTACGACCGCAGCCTGATCCCCCAGTCCCTGGCTTCCTCCGTCTATTTTGGAACTCTGCGAGGAGGCCCCAGCAACGACGATGCCTGGGACGCCGGCGTGATCCTTCCCCTTCTGGCGCGCAACGTCCTCTATGGCGCAAACCTGGCACGCACGTTCTCTGTATCCATGCATCCCCTCTTCCCACCCAGCGCAGCTCTTGCGGATCTCAGCCCGGATATGGCCCGGATCGAAGGCCTCGCCCAGGCCATGGCGGCGAATGTGCTCCAGTCCCCCTACCTGGCTGATACCCAGGACACTGGCCTGGCAGCACCCGTGATTGATATCCGGGATATCAGCGGGCTCAGTGCCGCCCAGTTGACGCCTTACTCTGCACCGGCCATTAGGAGATTCGCCTGGGAGGTCATCCTCAAGGCGAACAGTCTGCCCTCTCCTGGGACGGCCTCTGATTGGGCCAATATCAACACCCTGACCGCCGCCCGGTTCTTCCTGACGCCGGCTGCGGCGGGCACTTCCTCCAGTGGTGCGGCCGTCGATGTCGAACCGCTCAACATCTACAACCAGATTGGCCGCCTCAAGGAGGCCAAGACCTCCATTGAGCCTGTGGACCTGGCCACCATCTTCACTGATGCGGTGCTGACCAGCCTGGGACAACCCTTCGGCCTCCTGTGGCCCCGCCCGATCACGGGCGCCTACACTTCCTTCGCTGCGAATTGGGGGACGGATCCAACCACCTCGTTCCCCCCGGTGGTGCTCAGCATGGCCAAGGCCACCCAAGTGAACCCGCCCTTCCCCGGTGCGGTCCTGGCTTACCCCAACCTCTCTCAAGGTGAAGTGGTCTATGCGGGCTTCAGCCTGAGCGCGGACAAGTCATGCACCATGACTGCCACGATCACCTCCCTCGGGGCACCTTTCACCGGCCAGGTGGAAGTGGACCTGCCCATGATTCCGTGGACCTTCACCTTCACTGGTTCCGGCGAAACCACGGCCCGCATGGTCATTCCCGTGAGCAGCACCGCACCCTACTATCATCCTGTGCGGATCCGCATGGTGAGCCCCTCCCTCCTGCAGCCGCCTGTCACCGTGGCGCTCACGCTCAACCCTTCGAACTGACTCTGATTCTGGAGCCTTCATGCCAGTCTCCGAGGCGCTTCCGGTCCTGCAAGCCATCGCTCCCTTCGTTCCGGATCTGGCCATCGTCCTGGGGTCAGGTCTGGGTGCCCTGGCCGACAGTGCCGAAGCGAGGAGAGGACTGTCCATTCCCTTCACGGACCTACCGGGCTTTCCTGCGCCGACGGTGGCCGGGCATGGCGGCAAAGTCGTCTTCTGTGAATTCGAGGGACGGAAGGTGCTCCTGCAGGCCGGCCGTTTCCATTTCTATGAGGGTCATCCCATGCCCCTCATCGTCTCGCCCATGCGACTCTACGGGCGCCTGGGCGTCAGGGCGGTGCTGCTGACCAATGCCGCCGGAGCCCTGAATCCCGCCTTCGGAGTGGGTGAGCTCATGGCCCTGACCGATCACATCAACCAGTTCAGCACCAATCCCCTCATCGGGCCGAACGTGGAGCCCGGCCCACGCTTCCCGGACATGACGGCCATCTACGACCCGGCTTTCCGGAACCAGCTGAAGACCTGCGCCCGGGACCTTGGCCAGACGCTGCGCGAGGGGGTCTACCTGGGCTTGACCGGCCCCAGCTACGAGACCCCGGCCGAGATCCGCGCCTTCCGCATCCTGGGTGCGGATGCCGTGGGCATGAGCACGGTGCCGGAGGCGATCGTGGCCCGGCACGAAGGCATGCGCGTGGCTGGGATCTCCTGCCTGTGCAACATGGCGGCGGGCATCCTGCCCCGAGCCCTGACCCACCAGGAAGTCCTGGAGGCGGGAGCTGCGGCCGCTGGGCGCTTCGAGGCCCTGGTCCGAGCTTTCGTGCGGACCCTCCCCCAATAAACAGCTAGGTCCTCTAGATCAACAAAGCAGAAGCCCGGCTCGGCCGGGCTTCTGCGCGGGGATCCGGGGGTGTTCGCGCAGCGAGGAACCCCCGGAGGACATCAGGCGTTGAGGATCTGGTGCTCTTCGATGAGCATCTCGACCACGTGGGGATCGGCCAGGGTGGAGAGGTCGCCCAGACCGCTGTATTCCCCGGCGGCGATCTTCCGCAGGATGCGGCGCATGATCTTGCCGCTCCGGGTCTTGGGCAGGCCGGGGACGATGTGGATGATGTCGGGCGCGGCAAAGGCACCGATGACATGCCGGACCTGTTCCTTGAGGGCGCCGACAAGTTCCTGGTCCCCCTTTTCCTCGTAGCCGCTGTTCAACAGCACGTAACAATAGATGCCCTGGCCCTTGCCGTGGTGCGGGTAGCCGACCACCGCCGCCTCGGCCACGGCCTCGTGGGACACGAGGGCGCTTTCGATTTCCGCAGTGCCCAGACGGTGGCCGCTCACGTTGATCACGTCATCGATGCGGCCCGTGATCCAGTAGTAGCCGTCCTCGTCCCGCCGGGCGCCATCCCCCGTGAAGTAGTAACCCGGGTACTGGGAGTAATAGGTTTCCTTGAAGCGATGGTGGTCGCCATGCACGGTCCGGGCCTGGCCGGGCCAGGGTGCGCCCAGGCAGAGGGCTCCAGAGACGTCATTGCCTTCAAGCGGCACGCCGGTGACCATGTCCACGAGCACGGGCTTCACGCCGAAGAAGGGCAGCGTGGCCGATCCAGGCTTGGTGGGCGTGACGCCAGGGAGCGGGGTGATGAGAATGCCGCCGGTCTCAGTCTGCCACCAGGTGTCCACGATGGTGCAGCGGCCTTCCCCCACCACATCGTGATACCAGCACCAGACTTCCGGATTGATGGGTTCGCCCACGGAGCCGAGCACCCGCAGCGTCTTCCGGCTGGATTTCTTGACCCAATCATCACCCGCCTGGGCCAGGGCACGCAGGGCCGTCGGGGCCGTGTAGAAGATGGTGACTTTCAGGTCGTCGATGATCTGCCAGTAGCGACCGGGATCGGGATACAAAGGGGTGGACTCGAAGATCACCGAGGTGGCGCCGTTCGCCAGCGGGCCATAGACGATGTAGCTGTGGCCCGTCACCCAGCCGATGTCCGCGGCGCAGAAGTAGATGTCGTCCGGGTGGTAGTCGAAGACCACCTTGTGGGTGTAGGCGGCATAGGTGAGGTAGCCGCCCGTGGTGTGCAGGAGGCCCTTGGGTTTCCCGGTGCTGCCGGAGGTGTACAGGATGAAGAGGGGGTCTTCCGCTCCCATCCACTCGTTGGTGCAGGTCGACCGCTGCTTGGCGGTCTCTTCGTCCAGCCAGTGGTCGCGCCCCGGCTGCATGGGAACGTCCCCATCGGTGCGCCGTGCGACGATCACCGTTTCCACCAGGGACATGCCTTCGATGGCGCGATCCACGATCCGCTTCAGGGGCACCCGCTTGCCGCCGCGCAGCCCTTCGTTGGCCGTGACCACCACCCTGCAGCGGGCATCCACGATGCGGTCGCGCAGGGCCTCGGCCGAGAACCCACCGAAGACCGCCGAGTGCACGGCCCCGATGCGGGCACAGGCGAGCATGGTGTAGACCAGTTCCGGGATCATGGTCATGTAGAGACAAACCCGGTCGCCCTTCTTCACGCCGTGATGGAGCAGGACGTTCGCGATTCGCGCCACATGGTGCTTCAGGTCCCGGTAGGTGATGTGGGTGTACTGGCCGGGTTCGTCCTGAGCCCAGATCAAGGCCGTCTTGTCGCCAAGATGGGGCAGGTGCCGGTCCACGCAGTTGAAGCAGGCATTGAGGCGGCCGCCCGAGAACCAGGAGAAGTCCACTTCCCGGTAGTCCGCGTCGAACACAGAATGCCAGGGGTGGTACCAGGTCAGGGTCTTGGCCTGCTCGCCCCAGAACCATTCCGGGTTATCCAGCGACAGGCGATAGAGCCGCTGGTATTCCTCCATGGACTTGATGTGCGCCCGCTCCCGGATCTGGGGTTTTACCGGGTAGAGATCGTCAGACATGGGTCGCCTCATTGCCGAGAGTAAAGGGTGAGGAAAGAAATGGTTCGGAAAAGGCCGGACGATGGATGGCTCCAGTCGTCCGGCCTCTATCCTAGCTCCAGCGGCAAGGCCGCTGGAGTTCAAATCATTGCTCGTGCTGATAGGTATTGATGTCGCGATCCTTGGTTTCCTTCAGGAAGATGGAGCCGATCACGAAGGTGACGAGCGCCACGATGACGGGATACCAGATGCCGTAGTAGATGTTGCCCTTCATGGCTACGATGGCCGTCGCGATGAGGGGCAGCATGCCGCCGAACCAGCCGTTGCCGATGTGGTAGGGCAGGGACATGGAGGTGTAGCGGATGTTGGTGGGGAAGAGTTCCACCAGGAAGGCCGCGATGGGCCCGTAGACCATGGTCACGTAGATGAGGAAGATGAACAGGATCAAGAGGGTCATGGGGTAGTTGACCTTGGACTTGTCTGCCTCCTTGGGCAGGCCAAGATCATTCAGTGCCTTCTTGAGCTGCGCTTCAGCCGTGGGCTTCTTCGCGTCGGCATCCGCCTTGGCCTGGGCCCAACCGTCCACCTGAACAGACTGGTACTGGCCCGTGGTCGGGTTCTTGCCGGTGACGGTGGCGACCACCATCTTCCCGGGTACCGGGGCAACCTTCTTGAAGTTGAGCCCCTGCTTGCCGAAGAAGTCGTTCATCCGGTCCAGGTCCGTGAACTTGCTCCAGGGGCCTACGAACAGGTTGAAGGTCTCATCCTTGGGATCGCCAGCCACCGTGATTTCAACGGTGTTCTGGAAGGTCTCGAGGGCCGGGTTTACGTAGTGCGTCAGGGCCTTGAACATGGGGAAGAAGGTGAGGGCGGCGATGAGGCAGCCCGCCATGATGATCTTGAGGCGGCCAATCTTGTCCGACAGCCAGCCGAAGAAGATGAAGAAGGGCGTGCCCAGCAGCAGCGCAGCGCCGATCAGCATGTAGGTGGTCTGGTAGTCCAGCTTCAGCGTGATCTGCATGAAGAACAGCGCGTAGAACTGGCCGGTGTACCACACCACGCCCTGACCCGCGGTGGCGCCGAGGAGGGCGAGCAGCGCGTACTTGTTGTTGGGGTACTTCAGGAAGCTGTCGCTGAGGGGGGCCTTGGAGGTCTTGCCCTCGGCCTTCATCTTGGTGAAGACGGGCGATTCGCTCAGCTTCAGCCGGATCCAAATGGACACCGCCAGCAAAACGGCCGACATCAGGAAGGGAATGCGCCAGCCCCAGGAGGCGAAGGCTTCCTTGGTCATGCCGGCGCGGCAGGCCATGATGATCCCAAGGCAGAGGAAGAAGCCCACGGTGGCCGTGGTCTGGATCCA
>CAIQPH010000280.1 GCA_903873655.1 uncultured Holophagaceae bacterium
GCGGGTGGGCGGCAGGACAGGCGCCAGGGGGAGGTGATCGGCCGGTTCATCGGGGTCCTTGGTGGCGGGCCTGGGGGCCGCGGCCTTCAGGTCCCACACGTAGAGGCCGGGTTTCTTCGGATCCAGGACCCGGGCCAGGAGCTTCGTGCCATCCGGGCTGAGGGCCAGATCCGTGGTCCAGCCCTTCAGCTGGGTGACGAGCTCGCCTTCGCGCAGGCCCTGCGCCTTGACGCGGCGCTCAAGTTCCAGGGCGCTGTGCGTCAGCTCCGCACAGAAGCGCTGGTAGCCGTCCTTGGGGCCAAAGCCGAAGGTCGCCTCGAAGGACTTGTCGAAGTCGCGCTTGCCTGCCAGGCGGGTCCACAGGCCCTGGAGAATCTTTGGCTCGCCAGATCGCGTCTCCAGCCACTCCAGGTAGGCGCTGCCGCCCAGGTAGGCCATGCTGCCGCCCAGGAATCCATCCACGCCGCTCAGGGCCTCATAGGTGGGAAGCTTGCCTTCGAGGGCCCACTGCCGCAGCACGGAGGCACGAATGGCACTGTGGGGACGGCCGCTGCCGGTGAGCTTGCCTTCGATCAGGGTGGCGTAGCCCTCGATGACCCAGCGCGGGGATTTCCGCGCCACCGGCCCCATTGCCGCCGTCCAGCGCTCCCAGAGACCGGGCTTGCGCGAGGGCCGCAGCATGTGGTGCATGTGTCCCAGTTCATGGGTGAGGAGCAGCTCGGCCCAGCCGTGGTGGTGGCCGATGATCGAATCCGGCTCCGGTTCGGTTTTCCAGAGCACGACATGGGGTCGCTGGAACAGCGGGAGGGCCATCCCGTTGGCTTCCATGACGGGGTCCAGGATCAGGATGTCGATGGGCTTCTCGTAGATGAAGCCGACGAGTTCCAGGTACTGGTCGTGAATGCCCTCGACACGCCCGGCGACCTCGCGGCCGAAGGTCTCGAAGGCCTTGGGGCAGTGGATGCGGTAGTGCACCGTGGTGAAGGTGAGCCAGGGTGCGTCCGGGGCCTGGGTGTGGGGGGCGGCCTGGAGAAGGGCCGGCAGCAGGAAGAGGCAGGAGAAGGAGGGCCGGAGATGCATGCCACCAGTTTGCCCAGGGAGTGATCGGAATCACTTTTTGAGATTTGTTCTCAAAATTAAGTTGAAGCAGAAATTCAATTAATTGAGACTCTATCTCATGTTTATTTGCTCCCTGCTCCTCACCCTGCTGACCAGCCTGGCCTCTCCGATGCCCAGGTCCGTTTCCGCTTCAGCCGTGGACCGCACCGTGCTCGCGATGGGGACAGAGCTGCGCGTTCATCTTGAAGGCAGTGGTGATCTGGCCAAGGCCTCGGAAGCTGCCCTGGCCGAGTCGGCCCGGATTGAGGCGGCCTGTTCGACCTGGAATCCCGCCTCTGCCTGGAGCCGCCTCAATGCGGCCCGGGGGGCCGCCTTGCCTCTGGCAAAGGAGTGGCTTGACCTGCTCGGCCAGATCCAGGTGTGGAACCGGGAGACGGAAGGCGCCTTTGACCCGGTGTTGATGGCCTTGATCCAGGCCTGGGGCACTCGCGAGGGCGGCAGAACACCGGCTCCGCAGGTTCTTGCGGAGGCCCGCCAAGCCGCGGGATCGGCGCTGTTGGTCCTGGACAGAAAAGCAGGCACCGCGAGGCTTCAGCACCCCCGGGCAGGGGTTGAGGAAGGCGGTTTTCTCAAGGGTTACGCCCTGGATGCCATGCGGAGGACCGCGGGAGTCCCCTCCGGCTGGATCGACTTCGGGGGCCAGGTGCTGGCCTGGGGACGGCCTTTCAGTGTCGACATCGCCGACCCGCGGGATCGTCGCCAGGTCCGCTGCTCCCTGGAACTGACGGAAGCCTCGCTGTCATGCAGCGGGACCTCCGAGCGGGGGAGGCACCTCCTGGATCCCCGCACGGGCGGACGCTGCCCGGCCTGGGGCAGTACGGCGGTGGTGGCCGCCGACGGGCTGTCCGCAGATGTACTGTCCACCGCCCTCTACGTCCTGGGCCCGGAAGCGGGCCTGGCCTGGGCCGAAGGCCACGCCGTGGCCGCAGCCTTCCTGCTCGACGACGGCAACGTCCGGATGTCGTCGGCCTTCCGCGCCCTGCGTCCCACCCTCGTTCCCCTGGAGTCCCGATGAAAGCCCTCCTCACCCCCCTCGTGTGCACGCTGCTGGCGGCACCCCTGGCCGCGCAGGAGCGGCCCGTTACCGATCAGCGGGTGGCCGAACTGGAACGCAAGCTGGACGCGCTGTCCCGACAGCTTGAGGCGCAGCAGACCGGCAGCTCCCAACCCGCGCCTGAAGGCGGGGCTGGCGCTTTCGGAATGGGCGTCGCCGCGAGCAAGGTCTATTCGGCACCCACCGGCGTGTCCCTGGGCGGCTATGGCGAGATCCTCTACCAGAACTTCGACGGCAAGCTGCAGAACAGCACCTACGCCCCCCAGAACAACCTCATTGACACCCTCCGGGCGGTCTTCTACGTGGGCTACCACTTCAACGACTGGATCGTGTTCAACAGCGAAGTGGAATTCGAGCACAGCGGCTTTTCCGACGAGCACCCCGAGGGCGAGGCCATCGTCGAGTTCGCCTACCTGGACTTCCTGATCCGGAAGGAGCTCAACGTCCGGGCCGGTCAGCTGCTGCTGCCCATGGGTTTCACCAACGAGATCCACGAGCCGCCTGCGGTGCTCAGCGCCACGCGACCTTTCGTGGAGCGGGAGGGGGGCATCATTCCCACCACCTGGCATGAGAACGGCGTGGGCATCCACGGCGAACTGCCCGGCAACCTGAACTACCGTCTCTACTTCGTCAACGGCCTGAACGCCGCGAACTTCAGCGCCGGCGGCATCAGCGATGGCCGTCAGGATGGCAACAAGGCCAATGCGGAGCGCTTCGCGCTGACGGGCCGGCTGGACTGGCACCCGGTGCTGGGCAGCACGGTGGGCTTCAGCTTCTACCGGGGCAACAGCATCTTCGAAAGCCCCTACGAGGCGCCCATCGGGCCCACGACCATCCCCACCCAGTTGACGGAGGTTCACGCAGAGTACCGGGCCCAGGGCTGGCAGTTCCGGGCCCTCTATGCCCGCACCACCCTTGGCCAGCGCGAAATCGAGAGCCTCGGTTCCGCGGTGGACGCCTATGCCGTGGGCACCAAGCAGTGGGGCGGCTATCTGGAAGCGGGCTACGACCTGCTGAGCCACAGCGGCACCCGGCAGGCCCTCATTCCCTTTCTGCGCTGGGAGCGCTTGAACCTGCAGGCGCAGGTCGCCTCGGGTGTGCTGGCCGATCCCGCCAACGATCAGACCGTCCACACGGTGGGACTGAGCTGGAAGCCCATCCCCCAGGTGGCGGTGAAGACGGATTTCTCGCAGACCCGCAACGGCGCACGGACCGGCCGCCACCAGTGGGATCTGGCCCTGGGCTATGAATTCTGAGGGCGCGATGAGCCCTGGAGTTTCCTCAATACCTTTCACCGACGGATACCCCGCCCCATGATCCGCATCCTCGCCCCCCTGTTCATGACCGCCAGCCTCATGGCCGGGTTCCCCAGCACGCAGGAGGCGCTGGCGCTGGCCTTCCCGGGTGCGCAGTTCACCCGGAAGGAGCACTGGCTCACCGAGACCCAGGCCCGGAGGGTGAAGGACCTGGCAGGCACGCCGTTGCCAGGTCTCTGGCAGGTGGCCTACGAGGCCCGGAAGAACGGCGACCTGCTGGGCGTGGCCTTCATCGACTCCCATCGCGTGCGCACCCTGCAGGAGACCTTGCTGGTGGCCGTGGCGCCGGACGGGCACCTCCTGCGGGTGGAGGTGCTGGCCTTCCGCGAGCCTCAGGACTACCTCGCCAAGGAGGCTTGGGTGCGCCAGTTCGAGGGCAAGAAGCTGGATGCGGAGCTGTCCCTCCGGGGCGCCATCCGCCCGCTCTCGGGCAGCACCCTCACGGCGAATGCCATGACGGATGCCGCCCGGCGGGCCCTGTCCCTGCACCGGATCCTCTATGGAGAAGCGAAGTGAACCGGGGCCCCTGGTCCCGTGCCGCGAGACGACAGTCTTGGCCGTCGAAGTCGCAGCGTCCGTCGGCTTCGGCGCCCAAGCTGGGCTCCTCGGAGGTGAGGCACCGGGCTCATGGCTTGGGCCGGGTCGTGAGGGCGTTCGAGCGGTGGAACCTGCATGCAGGCGCGCTGCTGGCGGGCGTCTCAGGCCTGATCTACGGCTGGCTGCGCTACTACGGACGGGTGGCGGGGGAGTTTGGACCGGAGCCCCATCCCCTGCAGGGCCTGGTCCAGCACCTCCACGTGCTCACGGCGCCCCTGCTGCTCTTCGCCCTGGGCATGACCCTGCGGGGCCACTTCGCCTCGAAGCTGCGGCAGGGCCATCGGGACGGTCGGAGATCGGGCCTGGCTCTGGCCTTGCTGATCCTACCCATGGTCGCGGCGGGCTACCTGGTACAGGTGGCCGTGGGTCCCGTCTGGCGCTGGGTTTTCGCCTGGGTGCATGGCCTTACCAGCCTGGCCTTCCTGGCCTTCTACCTGGGTCACGCCCTTCGGGCCTGGCAGAGGCCTCACGCCGGGATAGGGCGACTGGGCTCCCGGTCTCTGCGGCCGGGAGGCCTTAGACTGGATTCGTGACCAGCATCCGCATCCTCCCCGATCAAGTCGCGAACCAGATCGCGGCCGGCGAAGTGGTGGAGCGGCCTTCCTCGGTCCTGAAGGAACTGGCCGAGAACGCCCTCGATGCCGGCGCGAGGCGCATCGAAGTGAGCTGGGAAGAGGGCGGCAAGCGCCTCCTGGAAGTGGCCGACGATGGAGCGGGCATGGCCCGCGACGAGCTCTACCTGGCCCTGGAGCGCCATGCCACCAGCAAAGTGCGTACGGCGGAGGACCTGGGCCATCTGGGCACCTTCGGCTTCCGTGGCGAGGCCCTGCCCAGCATCGCCAGCGTGAGCCGGTTCGAGCTGGCCAGCGCCGAGGCGGACGGGGCGGGCCACCGCCTGCGCTGCGAATTCGGCATCATCAGGGAGGTCGCACCCGTCGCCCGCAGCCGCGGCACCACGGCGACCGTCCGGGATCTCTTCGCCCAGCTCCCTGCCCGCCGCCGCTTCCTGAAATCCACGGATACCGAGCATGCCCAGCTCTGGGGCGTGGTGGCCCGCCTGGCGCTGGCTTCTCCGGGGGTCCACTGGAGCATCCGGCCCGATCGCGGTGCTCCCCTGGTGCTGCCCCCCGTGGCGGGTGCCGGCGAGCGGCTGGCGCCCCTGCTGGGCGACAAGCTGGGCCGCCTGGTGCCCTTCGTGAACGGGGAGCTGCCCTGGCGCCTGCGGGGCTTCGTCTCCCCGCCGGACCTCAGCTTCCGCGACCGCAACCACCTCTACCTCTTCGTGAACGGCCGGGCCGTGCGGGATCGCCTGCTGCTGGCGGCGCTCTCCGAAGCCTGGTCCGGCACCTTCGCCAAGGGCTCCTATCCGGCGGCGGTGCTCTTCCTGGAACTGCCTCCCGAGGCAGTGGATGTGAACGTGCATCCGACCAAGGCCGAGGTGCGCTTCCGCGAGCCCCAGCGCATCTTTGCCTGGGTGCGGGGCGCCGCGGAAGAAGCCTGGGCCAGGCTGCGAGGGGGGTTGGCCTCCGTGCTGGAACTTCCGCCCAAGCCGCTGGAGGCCGAACTCGATCTGGATCCCGCCCGGCGTGCAGCGTCTCAGCATCCACGACTCTGGTCGGATCACTCAGGGGGAGCGCTGGGGGCCTATCAGGCCATCGCCGACGCTTTTTCGACTCAATCCCGGGAGGTGATCTACGCCTACGATCCTCCAGCGTCGGGCGTGGCCGAAGGAATGGAATCCGGCCCGGGGATCCGCTACCTCGGGGCCTTCCAGCGGACCTACCTGCTGGCGGAAGTCGTCGGGGCGGCCGGCCCGGAGCTCTGGATCGTGGATCAGCATGTGGCCCATGAACGGGTGCTCTTCGAGCGGCTCTTCCTGCGCCGCCACAAGCCGGCCATCCAGCCCCTGATGCCCCCCCAGGTGGTACACCTTGGCCCCGAAGCCCTGGCTCGCCTGACCCCCTTCCTGCCGGAGTTGGAAGTCGCGGGCGTGGAGGCAGAACCCTTCGGCGCGGATGCCTTGGTGGTCCGTGGATTGCCGGATTTCCTCTCAGAGCGCGATCCACAAACCCTCCTTGAGGACCTTCTGGCCCGGCTGGAGCGAGAAGGCCGCGTGGATCTGGACGCCTTCCGCCGCGACCTGAATGCCGAGCTGGCCTGCCGCGCTGCCATCAAGAAACACCATGCCCTGCCGCCCGACCTGGCCCTTCGGCTCATCCAGGACCTGATGGCCTGTGAGGTGCCGAACACCTGCCCGCACGGACGACCCATCATCAAGAAGCTCAGCCTCGATGACCTGGAACGGAGCTTCGGGCGGCGATCTTAGGTGCTGCAGTCGCTCTCAGGACCGGCTCTGGGCCCGCTCGGCCAGCAGATCCACACCTAGCCGTTTGGCGGTGGCATAGAAAGCGGGCCGGGCGAGTCCCAGGGTCTCGGCGGCTTCGGCGACGTTGAAACGGCAGGCCTGGAGGGTCTCCAGCAGGAGCCGGCGCTGAAAGGTCTGGGTCGCCTCGTTCCAGGTGCGGGACTGGAGCACCGGTGCATCCAGCTCCGGGAAGTGGCGAGGCTTCAGGACGCCATCCTCGCAGCGCAGAATGGCGCGTTCGAGCGCATGAAGCAGTTCCCGCACGTTACCCGGCCAGGGCAGCCGTGCCAGGGCCTGCGGCAATCCCGGTGCCAGGGCAGGGATGAGGCGCTTGGCCGCCTGGGCCGCGCGAAGCGTGAGCCGCGGGACAAGGAAGGGGAATTCATGGCGACGTTCCCATAGCGAGGGAAGGCGGAGCACGGCCCCCTGGAGCCGGAAGAACAGGTCCCGGCGGAAGGACCCTGCGGCGGCCAATTCCTCCAGGCCCCGATGGGTGGCCGCGATGAACCGGACATCCACCTTCACGGCCCGGTCCGAGCCCACCCGGCGGATCTCGCGCTCCTGGAGCACCCGGAGCAGCAGGGATTGCAGGCGCGGCGAGAGATCCGCCACTTCGTCGAGGAACAGGGTGCCGGCCCTCGCGGTCTCGATGGCGCCCTTGCGGTCCCGGTCGGCTCCCGTGAAGGCGCCCTTGGTGTGCCCGAAGAGTTCTGATTCCAGGATCCCTTCGGCAAAGGCCGAGCAGTTCACCGGCACCAGGGGGCCGGATCGACCCGAGCGCCGGTGCAGTTCCTCCGCAGCCAGTTCCTTGCCGCTGCCCGTTGGACCCAGGATGAGCACCGGCAGGTCCGAGGTCGCCACGCGATCCAGTTCGCGCAGGAGGGCGGCCATGGGTTCGCTGCCATCTGTGAGGAGGGGGCCAGAGTCGAGGATGGGCTCGGTGGGCTTCCGCGCGCGGATCCGGGCAAGCCAGGGCGAGATGAGCAGCGGCTCCAAAGGCGATGCGGGCGGCGCTTCCGGGGGTTGGGCCAGCAGCACTGCCCCCACAGGACTCCCCTCCCAGATCAGGGGATGGCCCCGCCAGAGCCAGCCATCTTGAAGGAACGGGGCCAGCGCCCCATCCTTCGCCAGGCGGCTGAGGGCACCTCCCGGTGGCGCCACTCCCGCGCCCAGAGAGTGGAGTTTGCCTTCCTCCTCCCAGACGATCCAGGTGGGCGTATCGCGTTGGGCCAGCCAGTCGTTGAAGAGCAGAGCGGGTGCCTGCTCTGCAAGGGCCTCCGGCTGAGGCCAGAGGGCGGCAAGACGCCGCTGGTGGCGGGGCGAGGCGGCGCGATCGGCAATGGTCTGGAGGGCGAGCAGGCCAGTGGAGGTGCGCTGTGATGGCAGCCTCTCCATGACCTGCAGCCCCAGTTCCAGGCGCATGACCTGGGCCGGGCAGTCCTGCCAGGCAGACCAGAATGCCTCTGAATTACCTGTGCCCCGGAAGAGCCTGTGGGCCTCCCAGCTGATTCTCGTCTCTGGATCGGCCTCTGGAGGGGGGGCCTCGGTCAGTGGTCCCAGGGCGGCCTCGAGAAAGCAGGCATAGGGGTGGCCCCGCACATGGTCCAGGCCTTCCCTGACCAGGTCCCATTGCTCGCCATCCACGCCATGGGTCGCCAGGAGCCCCCAGCCCGGAGGGAAGTCCGGGAAGGCCTCCGTCAAATGCCGAATGCGGGTCAGGGCTGTGGCCGGTTCGCAGTAGACCTCAGCCAGCTGCGCCTCCTCAAGGTCATGCCAGGGTTGAGGAAGGGCTCCGCGCAGGGCCGCCCAGCGGCCGTGGGCGGGCAGGTCCGCCCACTGGAGGGCCATGAGGGCCGCATTGGAAGCGGCCCGCAACGCCCAACCCACGGCCCTCAGGCGGAGGAAGTGGGCGTGAGCCAGGGTGAAGGCGCGCAGGCCCTTCTCAGCCTCGCAAAGCCGGCTGAACTCCTGTCCCTGGGCCATCCAGTGGAACGGGTCCGCGCAGGGGTGGGCCGAGGTACCCCATGTGGGATAGCCGTCGCCACCGCCCGGAGCCTCTCCGCCCCAGCGCATCCGCAGCCGGTCCCAGGTAGGGTGGCCTGAGGCGGGTGGTGGCTCGGGACGCTGCAGATCCTCC
>CAIQPH010000281.1 GCA_903873655.1 uncultured Holophagaceae bacterium
AACTCAAGGCCGAACATCCTCCCTTCGACCTGGTCATCACGGATCTGGTCATGCCCGGGAAGTCGGGCATGGACGTGCTGAAGTGCGCTCTCAAACTCAACCCCAGCTGCACGGTGCTCGTGCTCACCGGGTTCGGCAGCGTGCGGGAGGCTACAGAGGCCATGGAACTCGGTGCCTTTGATTTCGTCACCAAGCCGATGCAGATCGACCAATTCCGGAACACCCTCAGGCGGCTCATGGAGCGGCGGACCCTGACCCATGAAAGGGATGAACTTCGAGGCCAACTGAAAGCCCTGAGCGAGCGGGCAGAGCGGCTGGAGACCACCCTTGGCCGGATGGAGATTCTCGCCAATCAGATGGCCCCGACGGGCGGTCCTGGCCGCTCAGACGCCCTGGCGGATCTGGAGCGCCTGGCCGCTCTCAAAGGCAAAGGACTCCTTTCGGAAGAGGAGTTCGAACAGGGGAAGAAAAACCTCCTGTCCCGGTGGCTTTCATGAGCCGGCTAAGGCGCAGTGCGGCCTGTTTCCTCCTGTGGGCCGCACTGCCCCTCTCCGCCCAATCCGGGGCTGCACCGCCACACTCGGAGAGTCCCAATTCGTCCTTGATGGCTGCCAAAGGACGGATGACGGATGTCCAGGTTGCTGAACTAGCCAAGGGGGCCCTGGCAGCGGAAAATCCGGTCTCCATCAAGGCCACTCTGGCCCGACTCAGAGGCCATTCCTTCAAGTCCAGCAAGGCACCGGAGCGGGAGCTAGTGTTGTACGCCCAGGGCATGCTCGAAGCACGTCTGGGCAATTTCCCGGCCGCCGTCGTCGCATTCAAGAAGCTGGAGAGACAGTGGCCCCAGTCGCCTTTCATGGGGGAGGCCCAGGCCCTCTTGGCGGAGGACGCCTTGGCCCACCGGCGCTACAAGGAGGCGGAGGGGCGACTTCATCTGGCCCTGGCTGCCGACATCCCTTCCGAGCTCAAGCGGAAGCCGCAGGAACTCCTGATCTGGGCCCTGGTAGAGCAGGAGCGCCCCCAGGAAGCCCTGCCCCTTGTGCAGTCCCTCCGCCCACTGGAGGGGAAGGAGAAACCCAGCGAAAGGGGGATGGCCGCCATCGTGGAGGTCCTGTGTGCCGCAGGCGAGCGCAACCAGGCCCAGAGCAGCCTGAAGGATTTCGAAAAGTTGTATCCCGAGAGCGAGTTGATTCCGAGAGTGGAACTGGTCTGGGGCCGAATGCTCGGCCGCGCCGGTGAGGCCAGGGAATCCGCCCTGGCCTTCCGGAAGCTCATCAAGGACCATCCAGGCTCGGTCCAGGCCGACGATGCCCGGCTCGCTCTCGCCAACCTGCTGACGGACGGCAGTTTGCCTGACAGTAAGGATCTGCCGAGTGCAGAAGCCCTCCTGGCCGAGGTCCGCAAGGGGGGCAAGGGGTTGCCGAAAGGTACCGCCCAGGTGGTGGAACTGCGTCTGCTCGTCGGGAAGACCCAGTGGGAGGACGCCCTCAACCTGGCGGACCGGATGGACCCCAAGCTCCGGGAAACCCAGCCCGAAGTGAAGAAACTGTGGAGCGAGGCCTGGAATGCGTGGGTCGGGCAGCGACTGGAGAAGGGGTTCCCGGGGGAACTCATCACTCGGCTCAAGCCCGGTGCTTTTGCGGCCCTGGATGCCGGTGCGCGTCTGGGCGTCGCCGAGCTGCTCGCCACCCATGGCCTACTGGAGGTCCTGCCCCGCCTGTTGCCGGAGGCTCCAGCGGCTGAACGAGCGGGCCTTCGGAAGGCCGCGCTGGCACAAGTCCAACCAGAGGCTCAACCACAGGCTGTGCTGCGGTTGCTTCCTACCAAAGGAGACACTCCGGACGAGGCTCTGCTGAGGGCTCGGGCCGAGGCCGCCCTTGAACACTGGGAGCCCCTGCGCCAGGCGCTCAGCAGGGCGCGTCCTGGCCAGGAACGGATCAAGGCCGTCGTGCGCCTTCTGCAGCGCCCGATCAGCGGCAAGGAAACCGCTGCCCACCGGTTGTCAGAGGCCGAGGGCTGGCTGACACGCGCTCTGGAGAAGGGCAAGGACCGGGAACTCCTCGCGATCCTGGCGGCGGATCTCCGCCTTCAGCAGGGCGACGCTCGCGGCGCCCTGGCGCTGTACCCCGCCAAGGCTGAGGCGCTTGACCAGCGGGGCTGGGTGGCGCTCATGCGAGCTCAGGCCATGATGAAGCTGGGCCAGCGGGATCAGGCCAGGACGCTCATCCTGGAGTCCCGCGATGAACAGGGCTTCAAGGGACAGCGAGACGCCCTGGCCAAGAGCCTGAAGGCCTACTGATCAGAGGGACAGAGGGTGTCTTGGAATTCCCCGGCTATGCTGGGGGAAACTCCGGAGATCCTGATGCGCCCCCTGGTTGCCATTCTCGCGTCCCTCCTTTCTCTCGGGCTGACCGCTGCCCCCAAGCCGAAAGTCAAACTGACCACCTCGATGGGTGTGATCGTCATGGAATTGGAGCCCGATGCCGCGCCGAAGACCGTGCAAAACTTTCTGAAATACGTCAAGAAGGGACAGTACAAAGGCACCATCTTCCACCGCGTCATCCCCGGTTTCATGATCCAGGGCGGCGGCTATGTGGATTACCTGGGGAAGAAGCGCACGGATGCCCCGATCCCCAATGAGGCTGACCGCGCCCTGGCCGCGGGTCTGAAGAACCGGCGCGGTACCGTGGCGATGGCACGGACCCCGGATCCACACAGCGCCTCGGCCGAGTTCTTCATCAATGTGGTGGATAACCCGGTTCTGGATTTCAAGGGAAAGGCCAGCGACCAGACCTGGGGCTACTGCGTGTTCGGGAAGGTCGTGCAGGGGATGGATGTGGTCGACCGCATCAAAGGCGTGAAGACGAGCAACAAGCGCAGCGACTTCCTGAACCTCCCCGTGAAGCCGGTTCTCATCACGGACGCAGCACTGATCCCATGAGTTCCTGGACTTCTGCCGGGGCGCCGAGTTTCCGGAGGCTTCGCAGCAGGCGCGGGCGGTAGCGGGGCCAAAGGCTGGTACTCGCGGGCTCGAACCCGGCCCGGTCCCAATCCAGGAGGAGAACGCCACCTTGAGGTGGGAGCAGCACGTTCGTTGCGTTCAGGTCCGGGGACCACAACCGCCAGGCACATAACGAGCCGATGGCGCGATGGAGGTCCGACGCCCGGGCAGAGGTGAGATCCCACCGCCTGGGCCAGGCCTGGCCCTCGGCCAGGCGGGTGAACAGGACACCTTCGACGCCGAGCCCGCAAGGCCGCCAGGCATAGCCGAGCGGTTCGACGGTGGGAAAGCCGGATTCCCACAGTCCGCGGTGAACGGCATGTTCCGCCGCGAACCGGAGATGGGACCAGTAAGTGAGCTTGTTGAAATGGCGCAGGAGGCCGCCGCGGCGGTACGGCCGCAGGATCACGTCGTCGACGCGAAAGAGGCCACCGCGTCCGAATGCGCCCGCAAGCGGAACCGGATCACCCGAGGGGACGATGCCTCCGGGAGTGCAGACCCGCCAATCACCGCCAAGACCCGGCAGCTCCTGATTCAACTGGCATTCGAGAGGATGGAGAGGAGCACGGGGCTCAAAGGCCCAGTCCGGTGGCAGAGGAGGCAGGCTGTGTGAAAAATGGGTCATGGCGGTCCCTCCAGCTTGAGGCTTGGCTGCAGAGAACGCAAAAGGAAGGGTGATGGAACGAACCCGGAAGCAGCTGTCAACCCCAGAATTTGCCACACTCCTGCCACCAAAAGTGGGCACGGAGCCAAGAGGCTTGTGGCGAAAGGAAATCTTCGAATTCAGGGTCCCGCTTCCCACAGTGAATGTGGAAATCAACACCATGCCGACTCATCCGGTCGGAAATTCGGCCTGCATTCCGCGGGCCCCGGGTGCGCGATTCTGCACCTGCGCATCCATCTGGTCACTATGCTGATGATGTGAACAAGCGGACGGACCATCCTTCAATCCCCGCAGGGGCATTGGCGCGGCAGGCCCGCTTGCAGACCACGCTTCTGATGATGGAAGAAAAAGCCCCCAGCCTGGAACCCTCCTGTCTGAAGGATCTTCGGGACTTTGTTGCAGGTCGATCATCCTCTGACCTGGATGACTGGATCGAGGCCATCGTAGCCGGGGAACTTGCCGTAGAGGCCCAGGAACTGTGTCGGACCCTTCGTCGTAAGCCAGTGGACAAGGCGCGGCTGGAAGCCCTGGCCGCCCGCCTGGCGCCTCTGGCCGCAAAAGCCCAGCAGCATCGATTGGTCCGCTGGCAATTGGACACGCGGCGCGTGCTCATCCGGTTCAGTTACTGGAAGGAGGGCGGCGCACTGGACTTTGATGATGGCGACCTCCATGCGATCCTCCTTCACGCCTTCCGACTCGAAGGTCTGCACCTTCTCCTGGATCTCGGCAAGCGGCCCCGCCCGTTGTTGAACATCGGCCTCCCTCTCCCTGCAGGCGTCGGTGGTCTGGCAGAATCCATGGACGCGATGCTGAGGCAGGAGCCGGCGGAGGATCCCGAGGTCCTGATGGGGCGCCTGAATGAGCGCCTGCCGGAAGGCGTGCGCATCCACCAATGGAGGGCCCTCCCCGAGTATGCGTCTCCCCTGGGTGATCTGGCCCTCCTGTCCTGGTGGCGCTGGGCGGTTCCACCGATGCATCGAATTCTCGCGCGGGAGAAGGTCGCAGCGTTCCTTGAGGCAAGTCATTGCCCCTGGGACCGAGGGCCCTCCCATTCCGATGGATCCGTGGATCTCCGCAACCTCATACCTGAGATGCGCTGGGAGGATTCCGCCCTCTGCTTCTCCACCCGGATGGGGGCCTTCCTGGCTGTGAATCCGCTCAAGATGCTCGGCGCCATCCTTGGTATCGAGCCTTCATCCATCACGGGCCTCGTCCGGACGATCGTGGACTTGAAACCCGACCAGCGGCTCGGGCAGGCCGAGCGGTTCACGCCCAAGCTGAAGAACATGTACGAGGATGCCGTGCTGCTGGGCGGGGGGTCGAACATCATCCTGGTGGATGAGGATGACGACGATCCCATCCTACTGTGCTGAAACGTCCTTGCTGATGGATAGCAGCAGCCCCAGGCAGATGAGGCTCGTGATGAGGCTGTTGGGTCCGAAGGAGATGAAGGGCAGGGGAATGCCCTTGTTCGGCGCCAGGGAAAGCACCACGCTCATGTTCATCAGGGCCTGCACCACGATGAGCAGCATGAACCCCATGGCGCACAGCTTGAGGTAGCCGTCGCCGACGCGCCGGGCGATCCGGTAGCCGCGCCAGAGGATAGCGACGAACAGCGCCAGGATGGCCACGGTCCCGATCAGGCCGGCTTCCTCGGCGACGACTGCGTAGATGAAATCCGTGTGGGCTTCCGGCAGATAGAAGAGCTTCTGCTTGCCGCCGCCCAGCCCCACACCCATGAAGCCGCCGTTGCCCACTGCCACAAGGCTCTGGAGGGCCTGGTGGCCCTTTCCAAGGGGATCGGCCTCGGGATTGAGGAAGCTGGTCACCCGCGCCAGGCGATAGGGCGAGAGGACGACGAAGGCAGTTCCCAGCGCCACCAGGACAGGGATGGCCACCGCAAAGATCCACTTCGGCGCCCCGCCCAGGAAGACCACCATCAACGCGACGAAGACGATGAGGAACGTGGTTCCGAAATCCGGTTCGCGGAGGATGAGGGCGAGCGGAATCATCAGGATGCCGGCGAGCCCGAGCAGCTTGGGCAGGGCATCCCGGTGCTTCGTCCAGGCCTCCTTGTTCCGGACCATCCACGAGGCCGCGATCAGCACGGACAGAGGCTTAAAGAGTTCTGAAGGCTGGAGGCTCCCCATGGGCCCGAGGCGGATCCAGCGGTGGGCTCCATTCACTCTCGGACCGAAGAAAAGGACGACCACCAGCAAGCCGACCAGAATGGCGTAGGCCACCATGATGGGCCGCGGGTGGTCCTGCAGGGTGGCTAGATCGACCTGGGAAAGGGCCAGCATGATCGCAATGCCGATGGCGCCACCCAGGAGCTGCCGCGTCAGGAACGCCGTGGCCGCGGCGTGGTTCTGTGAAGCCTTGATGGCGGAGGCGGAGTAGATCCAGACCATGCCCATGGCGACCAGGGCCAGGGCGAAGAGCACCAGCCAGCGATCAACGGGACGGCGGACGTCGGCGGCCATGCTAAGTGATGGCCAGATCGCGCCGGGCTGCCGTTTCGAGCTCCCTCAGCGCCTCGTCCACCCAGGCGGCCTCCTGCGCTTCCACCATGAGGCGAAGCTTGGGTTCGGTGCCCGACCAGCGCACCACTTGACGCACGCCCGAACCCAAGCGGGCGTCGATGGCGGCCATCGCGGAAAGCAGGTTGCCGCAGGCCTCGACAGGCTTGCGATCCCTCGCCATCACATTGACAAGCCTCTGGGGCCAGGGCCTGAAGGTCCAGGCCCAGCGCCGGTCAGCGGGGCGATGAAGCACGGCGCGGAGGACCGAGAGCGCCGTGGCGAGGCCATCGCCGCTGGGTCCCAGGCGCTTCTGGATGAGGTGCCCCGAGGCCTCTGCGGCAAGATCCCAGCCCTGCTTCGCCAGCTCCCGGAGCAGATACTTGTCACCGACGGCAGTGCGGACGAAGGGAATGCCGATCTGGCCAAGGGCCTGGGCGAGGCCACCGTTGGTCATCAGGGTGCCGACCACCCCGTGGGGGGCATCGCCGCAGGCGACGCGATCCTGCGCGAGCAGCCAGACCATCTGGTCCCCATCCACGACCTCGCCGGTGCCATCCACGAGCAGGCAGCGGTCCCCGTCGCCGTCAAAGGCGATGCCCAGCTGGGCCTTGCGAGCCACCACGGTGGCGGCCAGGGCAGCGAGATGGGTGGAACCGACCCCCACGTTGATCCTGGGTCCGTCCGCAGGCACGCCCAGCCAGTGGATCTCGCCGCCGCGGAAGAGCTCGAGGGCCGCCTCGGCCGTGGCGCCGTGGGCGCAGTCGATCACCACCCGGAACTCAGGAGGAAGGGTGATGCCTTCGAGGTGGGTCAGATAGGGCTTCAGATCCAGTCGGGCTGGCGGCGCGAAGATCGTGGTGGGTTCGGGCAGCTCATCAAAGGCCCGCTCGATGGCCTGCTCCTGGTCCTCTTCGAGTTTCTCCCCGAGTTCATTGAAGCCTTTGAGGCCGTTATCCTCGGGAGGATTGTGGCTGGCGGAGATCATCAGGCCCCAGGACTTCTCGCCTCCGGCACTCAGCCTGGCCACGTTCCAGGCCACCGCTGGGGTAGGGGCCATGCCGAGTACCAGCACCTTCAGGCCCAGGCCCACGCCCAGAATGAAGGCTTCGGACATGGGGCCCGAGCTGGAGCGGGGATCCCAGCCGACCACCAGCCGTTTCACGCCCGATTCCAGGGCGACCTGCGACCAGGCGACACCCCAGCGCGAGACCTCCTCTAGCGTGAGAGGGGAGCGTAAGGCGACGCCCCGAATGCCGTCGGTTCCGAAGTAGCGCAGGCTCATGCAGTCAGATTAACCGATGGCGTGCGTCCTGAAGACCCGATAGCCGAGATGGATCGCCTCCGAGTGGGCCGCGGACGTCAAGACATCCCGCCGGGCAGGAGGGAGCTCGGGTGTCCCTGCCCGGGCTGCCAGGAACCGCTTGCGTGAAATACCAATGCAGAATCGGTCTGCAGGCCAAGCCAAGGAGTCCGCAAGGCGGGGCAGGCTCTCCCACAGCGCCTGATCCTCGAAGTAGGTCGTGCCGAAACCGAAGCCGGGATCGAGGAGCACGCGCTCAGGGTTGATCCCGGCTTCGAGGAGGTGATCCCGGAGGGCGCGCAGCTCGGCGATGGCTGCTACCGCCTCCTTCGGTGCCGAATCCTCGTAGGGTGGCGTCAGGAAACCATCTCCCTGTCTGCGGCTGCGCATGGCGATGAGGCCACAGGGGGAGGCCTGAGCCAAAGCAAGCATGTCTGGATCCGAAAAGCCGGTGACATCATTGAGCACCGAGGCTCCCCACGCCAGTCCCCGGGAAGCCACCTCCGCGTGGCGTGTGTCCAGGCTGAGCGGGATGGTCGGCAGGGACTTCGCCAGGAGCGGAAGCACGGCCTCCAGCCGGGCCCACTCCTCAGCGGCATCCACGGAGGCCGCTCCGGGCCGGGTGCTTTCCGCGCCCAGGTCGAGCATCCGGGCTCCGGCCTGGACCAGCCCAAGCGCCTGGGCCAGGGCCGCGTCCGGTCCCAGGAACCGCCCACCATCGCTGAAGGAATCCGGGGTGATATTCAAGATGCCAATGAAAAAGGGACCACCCCTGAGGAGCGGCCCCCAATCGAAGGAAGCGGCGGTCACGCGGGCTTGAGCGCGGGGCTGAGCCCGGGGTCCGTGGAGGTCCCTTCCACCGTGGCTGGCGCGGAAGGAGTGCTTCCGGCCTTGGGTGGAGGCAAGGTGCCACCCTTCATGAGGATGTCGATGTCGTTGCCATCGAGGGTTTCACGCACAAGAAGGGCCTCTGCGATCGATATCAGTTGGTCCCGGTGGCTTTCGATGGCGGCCTTGGCCTTCCGGTAGTTCCGCATGACGAACTCGTGGACTTCCGCGTCAATCATACGGGCGGTGTCCTCGGAGATCTCTCGATGCTGGGTGAAATCCCGGCCCAGAAAGATCTCATGCTGGCCCCCGCCGAAGTTGAGGGGGCCGAGCTTATCGCTCATGCCGAACTCCATGACCATGGACTTGGCCAGGTCGGTGGCCTGCTGGATGTCGTTGGAAGCACCCGTGCTCAGCTGGTTGAAGAAGATCTCTTCGGCAATGCGGCCGCCCATGGAAATGGCGATGCGGCTTTCCATGTAGTCGCGGGTGGTGTTGTAGCGATCCTTCACGGGCAGCTGCCAGGTGACGCCCAGAGCGCGTCCGCGGGGAATGATGGTCACCTTATGCAGAGGATCACTGTGGGGCACCACGGCGGCGACGACCGTGTGGCCGGCCTCGTGGTAGGCCGTGATCTTCTTGTCCTCTTCGGTCATGACCAGGCTGCGGCGTTCGGCGCCCATGTAGACCTTGTCCTTGGCATTCTCGAAGTCGGCCATCTCAACCCATTTCTTGTTGCCGCGGGCGGCGGTCAGGGCGGCCTCATTGCAGAGGTTGGCCAGATCAGCCCCGGCGAAGCCAGGCGTGCCGCGGGCGATGACTTCCAGCTCCACGTCGGGGCTGAGCGGGATCTTGTCGGTGGTATGGACCTTGAGGATTTCAAAGCGGCCCTTCACATCCGGACGGTCCACCACCACCCGGCGGTCGAAGCGGCCGGGGCGGAGCAGGGCGGGATCCAGCACATCGGGGCGGTTGGTGGCGGCGACGAGGATGACGCCCTCATTGCCTTCGAAGCCGTCCATCTCAACGAGCAGCTGGTTCAGGGTCTGCTCGCGCTCATCATGGCCACCGCCCAGGCCGGCGCCGCGATGGCGGCCCACGGCGTCGATCTCATCGATGAAGACGATGCAGGGGGCGCTCTTCTTGGCCTGCTCGAAGAGGTCGCGCACGCGGCTCGCGCCGACGCCCACGAACATCTCCACGAAATCGGAACCCGAGATGGAGAAGAACTGCACCTTGGCCTCGCCCGCAATGGCGCGGGCCAGCAGGGTCTTGCCGGTTCCCGGGGGGCCCATCAGCAGCACGCCTTTGGGGATCTTGCCGCCGAGCTTCAGGAACTTGGCGGGATCCTTCAGGAACTCGACGATCTCCTTCAATTCTTCCTTGGCCTCATCGCAGCCGGCGACATCGGCGAAGGTGGTGCGCTTCCCGCTGCTGGACAGCCCCTTGGCGCGAGCTTTCCCGAAGCTCATGGCCTTGTTGCCGCCCATCTGCGCCTGCCGCATGAAGACGAACCAGAGCACCACGAAGACCAGCAGCGGGGCCCAGAACATCAAAACATAGGCGAAATTGTTCTCGCTGGGCTTAGTGGCCTTGAATTCCTCGATCTGGCCCTCGGTCTTCCAGCTGAGGATGACTTTGCCCAGGTCCTGCATGGGCGGGGCAACGGTGCGGAACTTGTCAATGATCTCGCCGGTCTTGCCATTCTTGTCGGGCTGTTTGTAGGTGCCCTCCACATCGAAGCCTGAGAGGGTCACGGACTTGTACTTGCCCGCCACGCCCTCGGTGTAGAAGGTCGAAAAGGGAATTTCAATCTGGCGGTTGTTCTGGGGGATCTGGCGGAAGGCCAGCACCAAGAGGGCGATGATACCCAGCCAGACCAGCACGCTTTTCATCATGGAATTCAAAGGGTCACTCCTTGGGGCCGGAGCCCAGGTGGCCCTCCAGTTTACTAGGTCCTGGGGACCGGGGGGCTAGAGTGCCTAAGAAAACCCCCACGGGGTCGCGCGAGGGTCGCCGGGCGAGCGAGGCGAGGAAGGCGAGGAGACGCGTAGCGGGTACTACGCGCGACGAGCGTGACGAAGCATCGCGACGCCCGCCGGCCCTCGCCCGGAGGGATGAAGCCAGGCTGGCGCCCCGCGGCGTCAGGGCCCTTGAACAACGAACCACGTTGCCCTGCGGGCCCTTCCTTGCGGTGCATCCAGCCTGACTTCATCGCGTCCTCGTGGGGGTTTTCTTAGGTACTCCAAGTCTTAGATGCAGATACCCACCGTCAGGTTCAGGGTTTAGGTAAAAATTCCCCCAAGTCGAGGCTTTCCGGGCGTGGGCGAGGCGCTCAGTGAGCCAGGGTGCGAGTCCGCGCAGCAAGGCGGATTCCCTTGGCCAACCCAGGCGCAGGAAGGCCGAATCTAGCGTCCAGCGCAGTTCCACCTCGGTCCACGCGGCGCGCTTGAAGACGATGGTGCCATCCTCGATCGACCACCTGGTGCCTTCCCAGCCGGTAATCAGCACTTGTGCCAGATGCTCCGCTTCTGCGGCCTGGAGGTGCGTCTCGAAGAGGTGGCGGTCGAGGTCCGGCGCTTCCTTGCGCATCTCGCCGAGCAGCGGCCGCCAACGGTTCCGGGCGGTGAACGGCTCTGCATTGGTGGCGTCCTCGCGCCAAGGGACGTTCTTGCCGGCCAGGTAGTCGCGCAGGTCGGCCCGGCGGAGCTCCGCCAGTGGCGACCAGCGCAGGCCCTGGCGCGGCGCCAAGGGATGAAGACAGCCCAGACCACCGCCGCGGGCGAGGCGCATCAGCACGGTTTCAGTGTGGTCGTCGAGGGTGTGCCCAGTGGCCACCACGGAAGCGCCGCTCTGCTCGGCCTCCTGGCGCAGCCAGTCCCAGCGCAGGTCCCGGGCAGCCATCTCCAGGCCGATGTACCTTGCTTCGGCATGGGCCCTGACCCCCAGCGATGCTTCTGCCAGATCCAGGTCGAGGGCCCGGCAGAGCTGCCGCACGAAGGCGGCGTCCTCTGGCGCCTCTTCCCGCAGGCCATGATCCGCGTGGGCTACGCACAGGTCGAGCCCGAGGCTCTTGCGCAGCGTCCAGAGCAGCACCAGCAGGGCCACAGAGTCGCCCCCGCCCGAGCAGGCCACCAGCACCCGGCCCCTGACGCCGTCACCACGGCGCTGGATCTGCGCCAGGAGGTCCGATTCGAAGCGGTTCACACCGGAGCTTCCAACTGTGCCAGCAGTCGGATGAGGGCGGCCGGCACTGGCTTCTCACACCACAATGCTTCTGCAAAGTCGCACATGCGCAGGGAACCCCAGTGCATGGCCCGGCCTAGTACACCCCGGCGGAAGGCCGGATGCGCGATGCGGGTGGGGGGCTGCGCCGGATCCTGCGCGAACTGGCTACCGAAGGCGTCGAAAGCAGCCATGCGCCGTTCCCATACGGAGCTTACGTCCACCAGCAGGTCGGGCTGGCCGGGATTCTCACCGCCCACCCAGGCCAAGGCGGCAGGCCGCCAGGGCGCGCCGGGGCAGGGATAGTTCTTGAGCCCCGAATAGTAGGCGGCTTCCTGGGCCAGGCGGTGGGCGCGACGGTGATCGGGATGCCGATCTCCAGGGTCGGGAAGGATCATCACCCGCGGCCTCAGGAGTCGGATCTCAGCCATCAGGCGGGTTCGGTAGGCCTCCTCTTCCGTGAAGCGGCCGTCCGGGAAATCCAGCACGAAGCGCGAAACACCCAGGATCCTTGCGGCCACCTGGGCCTCAGTGCGACGGGTCTCCGAAGTACCGCGGGTGCCGAGGTCACCACTGGTGAGGTCGAGGATGCCGGCCTTCAGCCCGCGGTCCGAGGCCAGGGCCAGAATGCCGCCCACATGGACTTCCACATCGTCCGGATGGGCGCCAAGCGCGAGGATGTCGAAGCCGCACTCGGAATCTGGGCTCATGACTCCTCCAGCAGGATCACGGGGTCAGTACTCTCCATGCGCTTGAGGATGGCATCGAGCAGGGTCCCGCTGCGCAGCCAGGAGACGCCAGGAATCACGCGCTCCTGGGGGGCGCCGAAGGGAAAGAGGGTCTGACGCAGATACTCGGGATCGCCCCCCAGCAACCGGGCCGCAGCCTCGCGGTGCAGGCGGCGGTCCAGCTTCGTCAGGCGCTCGCGGCTTCGTCCCTGCTCCTTCCTGAACCGGTTCTGCAGCGACTCAGGCCAGGCAGGATCCGGGTTCACACTCTGGAACCGGACAGAAGGAAGGGGCCCCGGCCAGGCCGCCACGCGATCCCAGGCGCCGAGGCGTACGGCCTCCAACTGGTCGGTCGAAACCTGGAAACCACGGGGCAACACAAAGACGCTGGGGCGCGGGAGGATCTTCGGCACAGGCAGTCCGACACGTTCCCAAAGTGGTTCGCAGAGCCGCCAATAGGCCCGCTCTGAAGGGCCCAGCACCACCGCCGCCACGGGCAGCATCAGTGACTGCATCAGGGGCCGAAGGGCAGCACCGGGGCTGAGCCAGCAACCGGCGGAGAGGGGTGTGTCGGACTCCAGCCGCTGCCTCTGACCTGTGCGCGGATCCAGTGAGAACCAGGCAGCCTGGATCCGCGGATCCAGGGGCAGCGGCATGCCCTGGCCGACCAGGGCTTCTGCCTGCTTCGCGAGCAGGGTTTCAAGCTCCATGGTCCGCCAACGTTCCAATTCAGTCTGAATGGGTTCCCGGACCGTCGGGTCAGTGGGTGAAAAGGGGCGCAGGCCCCGTTCCCACAAAGGCTGTCCGAGGGCCAGGATATGGCCCCTCAAGGTGGGTTCCTGAGGTTCGGGCAAAGAACCCCAGAGCGCAGAGGCCTCTGCCTGGTGGACAGGTGTCCAAGGCAACCACCCGGTCGCGGTCCCTGGTCCCGCGTCGAACCGGAACCGGTGTCGGATCAGCCTGTCCTCGACCCGCGCTGCCACATTGGCCACCTCGGCGCGGTCGTGGTCCTCGTCTGCGAGCCAGTAGACGGCTTCGCCGCCGGATCGCCGGGCCTCGGCCAGGGCCGCCAGGGCCTTGGCCACGGACAGCGCGGGACTCCAACCTGCGCCGATCTGCTGGCCAGTGGCGACGACGGGCCTTGGACTCATGGCCGCCCACCGGAGGTTGGCTCTGGCCTTCCGCACTGGCGCGCCGTACACATGCACCTAGCATATGCGATGCTCGACGGGATGATGCACGTAGAACCCTGGAACCCTCCGGCCTCGCCCGATCTGGCGGTCCTCGCCATGGAGGCGGCGGATCGGGCTGGCATCCACTCGCTGCGGTCCTGGCCAGAACGGCGCCAAGGCGGCATCGGCTTCGGTACCCTGCCGCCCTTCCTTTGCTGGCGGGGGTTTGAGCAGGGCGCCTGGCATCTGGTTCTGCTCCAGGCCCGGGAAGTGGGTGCATTGGTTCCCGGGGCCCGGACAGCACCGATGCCCGCAGGCTGGCTTGAGGCTCTCGATCTGGAGGCCCTGGCCCGACCGCTGACCCTCCATCCCGATTTTCCGGGCGGGGTTTCGGTGCAGGTGGTGCATTTGCCAGGAGGAGATTCTTTTCGGGTGCGCACCCTCGGAATTCCCGCGACGGAACTCGTAGCCGAGGTGCTGAAGCGCATTAGTCACATCCAATTCTGGAATCTGGCCGATTAGAGACTTCAGGAGAATCCCCGTGCTCAACCTCGACCTGTCCACTTTGAAAGAGGCCACCATGGCGGTGGCGCTGGGCCTGATGATGGGGCTGGAACGGGAGCGCAGCGGTTTTGAACGCACCCAGGAGGAGCAGGGGGATTTCAGCCGTCGGCGGGAGTCGGATCGGCCTGAGGCCCCGCATGGCAGCATGGGGGCCCGGACTTTCGCTCTGCTCTCGCTGCTGGGGTGGATTTCCGTGAAGGTGGGGGGCGACGGCCAGGCCATGCCCATCGCCGTGTTGGCCCTGGCATCGCTGATGATCGGCCTCTACTACCACGAGACCAGCGGATCCGACCGCGGCCTCACCACAGAGGTCGCAGCCCTGGCGGCACCCCTGCTGGGCATGCTGCTCACCCGGGATGCGCTATTGGCGGTGGCCGTGGCGGTCATCGTCACCCTGCTGCTCCTCTCGAAACCCTGGTTCCGTGCCTGGATCCCCAAACTGCACCGCGAGGATCTGACCGCGACCATGCAGCTGCTCCTCGTCTTTGCGATCCTTCTGCCCCTGCTGCCGGGGCGGACCCTGGATCCCTGGGGCGTGCTGTCGCCCCGCAAGGTGGGGTGGATGGTGGCCCTGATCGCTTCGGTCGACGTCCTCGGCTATGCGCTCAACCGGGTGCTGGGTGCCCGCCGGGGTGCCTTGATGACGGGCCTCGTGGGGGGCCTGGTGAGTTCCACGGTCGTGACCGTCACCATGTCGCGCCGGGCCCGTGAGGACGCGGCCCTCCAGGGATCCGGCCAGGTGGCCGTCATGCTGGCCTGCTCAGTGATGGGTCTGCGCGTGGCCATCCTGGCGGGTGTAGTGGGTGGACCCCTGCTGGCCCGGCCCCTGGCGCTGCCCATGGCCGCCATGGTGCTGGTGCTGCTCGGTTGCAGCGCCTGGATCTACCGCTCGGGTGCGATGCAGGTCGGAGGGGAGGAGATGCCGGTCAAGAACCCCTTCCAACTCAAGCGGGCCGCGGCCTGGGGTTTGGCCCTGGCCACGGTGCTGCTGGTTTCGGCTGCCGCCCGGGCCTGGTTCGGGGACCGGGGGCTGCTGTTCGCAGCGGGGCTGTCCGGCCTGGCAGACGTGGATCCCATCACCCTCGCGGTGAGCAGCCAGGTCCGAGGTGTGGGCCTGTCTGCCACCACGGCCACCCTGGCCATCATCCTGGCCATAGCTGCCAACACCCTGGCCAAGGCTGGATTCGCCTGGATCTCCGGTGGCCGGGCCTTTGGCCAGAGGCTCGCCCTGATGCTGGGGGCCTCCCTGGCGGCGGCCCTGCTTGTGGCCTGGATCCTGGTCTGAGAAGGTGCCTGCTACTTACCCCGGTTGCTCATGCGGGTGTGGGCCACGCCGCTTTTCCCCTGGGGCTTGGTGGAAGCGCGCACGAGCGGCTTGGGACCGGCAGTGGCCTTGGGCTTGGCGGCGGTGGTCGTGGAAGTCGGTTTGTCCGCAGCCTGGACTGATTTCAGAAGGTCGATGGGCACGAGCGGCTTGGTCATGGGGCACTCCTGAGACCAGTCTAACCCTTGGAGCCCTTGCTGCACGGGGTGGCACACTCTTGGTGGTCGTCCTGGTCCTGGAAGGCCCCGTGTCGTAAGATAACCCAGAGGTATTCATTCCATGCCCTTGACCATGCCCTTTCAGTCCGGCGACCTGGTGGTGGTGGTGCTCCACACGCCCCGGGAGCGCATCTGGGGCTGCCTGCTCGGCCTGGAGGCCTCAGGCATTGCCCTGCGCGGCCTCAACCTGACCCCCTGGGAGGAGGTGCTGACCCTCGTCCGAACCGGGGAGGCAGATCAGGTGGCGCTAAGCACTCGATTTCTCCCCATGCCTCGCATCGAAGCCATGTACCTGGATGAAGCCAGTTCCGGCGCCCCCAGTCTGGCTGAGACCTTCCGGCATCGGACCGGTCAGGATCCCCATGTATTCCTGGCAGCTTCTGCCACGCCGGGCCCCGCACCTCATCGACGGAGGAAACCTTGATTCACCCCAACCACAGCCATTGGATGAAACGCTTCCGGACCCGCGCCAAAGCCCTGCAGCGCCACATCGTGCTTCCCGAGGGGCGGGACGATCGCACCCTCCAGGCGGCCCAGCTCTTGCTGGACCAGGGGCTCTGCCGCCTCACCCTGCTGGGGGAACCCTCCAGCATGATGAAACGCGGGGCGGACCTCGGTCTGTCCCTGAAGGGCGCTGAGCTGGTGGATCCCGCCATGAGCCTCCATCTTGAGGAATTGGCCGGGGCCTACTACGAGCGCCGCAAGGCCAAGGGCATCACCGAAGCCCAGGCCCTCGAGGCCGTGCACAACCCGCTCTGGTTCGGTGCGATGCTGGTGCAGGCGGGCCACTGCGACGGCATGGTAGCCGGTGCCCTGAACACCACCGCGGAAACCGTGCGGGCCTGTCTCCAGGCCATTGGCGCCGCCAAGGGCATCAAGACGGTCTCCAGCTTCTTCCTGATGATCCACCCCGAGGCCTCTTTCGGCGAGCAGGGCGCGGTGATCTTCGCGGACTGCGCCGTCGTTCCCGATCCCACTCCCGAGCAGCTGGCGGACATTGCCCTGGCCGCCGCTGCCAATGCCCGCAGTGTCATGGGGGTGGAGCCACGGGTCGCCCTGCTCAGCTTCTCCACGCGCGGCTCCGCCGAGCATCCCTGCGTGGATAAGGTTCGCGCCGCCCTGGCGATCATCAAGGAGCGGGCGCCCGAACTGGCGGTGGACGGCGAACTGCAAGCCGATGCGGCCCTGCTGCCCTCCGTCGGCGAGAAGAAGGCGCCGGGCTCTCCCGTGGCCGGCAAGGCCAATGTCCTGATCTTCCCTGACCTCGATGCCGGCAACATCTCCTACAAGATCGCCGAGCGCATGGGGGGCTGCGCCGCCATCGGGCCGTTCCTCCAGGGCCTCGCCAAGCCCGCCAACGACCTGAGCCGGGGCTGCAGCGCCCAGGACATCGCGGATGTGGCGGTGCTCACGGCCCTCCAGTGAAGCGCCTCGCCCTCTTCATCTCCGGCACCGGCGGCAACGCCGTGAATCTTCTCAGGGCCTGTCGCGAGGGCCGGGTCCAGGCGCTGCCGGTCCTTGGGCTCGCCTCCACGGCGACGGCCGGTGGGATCGCCCGGTTGGAGACTGAAGGTCTTCCCACTGCCGTCGTGGTCCGGAAGGACTTTGAATCGGACGAGGCCTTCTCGGAAGCCTGCTATCAGGCTGCCGAGCAGGCCGGTGCCGACGTGATCTGCCTCTGCGGCTGGTTGAAGAAACTGACCGTGCCGCGGCGGTGGGAAGGGCGCATCCTCAACATCCACCCGGGACTGCTACCCAAGTACGGGGGACCGGGCATGTACGGCATCCATGTCCACCGGGCGGTCCTGGCGGCGGGAGAAAGCGAATCCGGGGCCACCGTCCACCTGGTGGATGGCGAGTACGACCATGGACGCATCCTGCGCCAGTTGCGGGTTCCCGTGCTTTCTGGGGACACGCCGGAGGATCTGCAGAGGCGGGTATACGCGGCGGAAATGGAACTGTATCCATTGGCCCTCGCTGCATATCTCGCGGAACAGACTTAGACTGTCTGCATGAGCATGAAGCAGGAGCAGAGGCTCCATCTCCGCGAGCACCCGCGAGCGGGAGGTCGCACCGCGGCCGCTAGATGGAGTGCCACTTTGGCGAAGCCGAAGCCCAGAGGGCGCGGCACAGGGAGGCTCCACCTCGGTAAGCGAAGCGTGCCGGAGCACGCACGGCGTGCGATAGGTGGAGGTGCCGCGTGATCCCACTGCTCACTGCCGACGAGATGCGGGCCGCGGAGCGCCAGGCCATCGAGGGCTGGGGCATTCCGTCGCTAATCCTCCAGGAACATGCGGCCCTCGGGGCCCTGGCCCTGGTCCCTTCCGGCGAGCCGCTGCAGGTGCTGGTCGGGCCGGGCAACAACGGCGGCGATGCGCTGGCCCTGGCCCGGCTGGCCCGGCTTCAGGGACGTACGGTCACGGTCTGGTCGCCTTTCAGCCAGCCCGAGTGGCGCGGAGATGCCGCAATCCAGGCGCAGCTCTGGAAGGGGCTCGGCGGCGAGGTCCAGAACACCCCAGATCCCGAGGGAATCATGGCGTCCTGGCGCGGCTGGGTGGTGGACGGTCTATTTGGTCTTGGCACCGCACGACCCCTGGATGGCCCGGTCGTCATCTGGGTGCGGGCATTGAATGCGAGCGGCCTGCCGGTGCTGGCCTTGGACCTCCCCTCGGGCCTGGACCCTAGCGGGGCAGAGATCCCTGGGGAGGCCGTGCGGGCCACCAAGACAGCCTGCTTCGGCGCGCGCAAAGTCTGCCATGGCCTGCTTCCGGCCCGGGCGTTCTGTGGCGAGATCTCCGTCATCCCGATTCCGCTGGACCGGGCCCCGAACGCCCAACTGCACCTGCTGGAGCGCCCGGTCCTTCCCCGGAGGGAGTGGAATGCCCACAAGGGCAGCTTCGGCCATGTGGCCATCCGGGCGGGCAGCCTGGGCATGAGTGGCGCAGCGGTGCTGGCGGCGCTGGGGGCCTTGCGCGTGGGCGCGGGACTGGTGACCGTGCTGACGGAACCCGAGGTGCGCGCCGAGATCGCCGCCCAGGTTCCCGAGGCCATGGTGCGACCGTGGCAGGGCTCGGTACCGCCGGAAGTGGATGTTCTGCTGGTGGGCCCGGGAGGCATCGCCGAGGTGCCGGATTGGGCTGGCCCCCTGGTGGTGGATGCCTCGGCCCTCCAAGCTGGGGAGGGAGCTCGCTGGATGGAGAGGCCGGGGACGGCCATCACGCCTCATCCCGGCGAGTTCGCCCGGCTGTTCGGGCTGCCCCGTCCTCTGCTGATGGGTGAGCGGCTGGCTCAGGCCAGGCAGGTATCAAGTGGGAAGCCGGGCGTCCTGCTCCTCAAGGGGGCCCAGAGCGTCATCGCCGGTGGCGCCCGGGAGGATCTCTGGATCAATCCCACCGGGCATCCAGGCCTGGCGACCGGGGGCAGCGGCGATTTGCTGGCCGGCATGGTGGCCGGGTTCCGCGCCCAGGGCCTGCCCATGCGGGAGGCCGCTGCCACGGCAGCCTGGTTCCATGGTGCCGCGGCGGACCGTCTGCCCGGCGCCGGCCTGCTGCCCCGAGACCTGGCCGGTCTGCTGCCGGAATTGCTGCGTGTCTGAGTCCTTTCTGCCCAACGAGGTCGCCACGGAAGCCCTGGGCGAGGTCCTGGCGAGGCTCACGCCCCCGGGCGGGACTTGGCTGCTGCACGGCGATCTGGGTGCGGGCAAGACCACCTGGGCCCGGGGTTTCCTCCGAGGACTGGGGGGCGACCCGGACGAGGTGGCTTCACCGACCTATGCGGTGCTGCACCGTTACGGACTCCCCGCCGGGCAGGTCTTTCATCTGGACCTCTACCGTCCCGGGGTGGAAGGCGTATGGTCCCTGGGTCTTGAGGACTGCATCAGTGCCGCCGACCGCCTGGTCGTCGAATGGGCCGGCGGGGACGGGCCCTGGCCCACGGCCTGGGTGGCCGACCTGTGGCTCGAGATCGAAGGCGAGGGCCGCAGGGCGAATTGGACACTGCCTGACGGGTCTGCCGCGCGATGATGGACGCATGAGCCTGCTCATTGCCCTTTCCATGCTCACCTGCCTCCTGGCGGCCATCGCGGTCTGGGCCGGGTTCCGGAGGACAAAGGCCGATCCCGCGCCCTTCGAAGCACTGCGTCGGAACCTCGAGGAACTGGCCTCCCGGGACCGGGTCGAGTCCCAGCAGGCCCTGGTCTCCCAGCTTCGGCCCCTGATGGCTGAACTCGGGGAACTCAAGACGGCCCAAGCCGAAAAACTTGCCGAAGGGTTCCGGCTGCTGGCTGCGGCCAACCAGGACGCCCTGAGGGCCTCCAGGGAAGAGCAGGCCGGGCAGCTCACTCAGGTCCAGCAGCAGGTGGAGAAGCGCCTGGAGGCCATCCAGAGATCGAACGAGGAGCGCCTGGAGCAGATCCGGCACACGGTGGACGAGAAGCTGCACGAAGCTCTGGAGAAGCGCCTTGGGGAAAGCTTCAACCTGGTGGCGCAGCGGCTCGAACAGGTTCAGAAGGGGCTGGGCGAGATGCAGACCCTGGCCCAGGATGTGGGGGGCCTGAAGCGCGCCCTCACCAATGTGAAGATCCGCGGGGTGCTGGGCGAGGCCCAGCTGGGCGCGCTGCTGGAGCAGTTCCTGTCCGCCGGGCAGTATGCGGCTAATGTGAAAGTGCGGCCCCGTTCCCCGGAAGTGGTGGAATACGCGGTGAAGCTGCCGGGGCCTGAAGAGGGTGCGACCGTCTGGCTGCCCATCGACGCGAAGTTCCCCCTGGAGGACTACCAGCGGCTGATGGAGGCTTACGAACTTGGGGATCTCACCGCTGTGGAGGTGGCTGGCAGGGCGCTTGAGGCCCGCCTGCTCTCGCAGGCCAGGGATATTCGCGACAAGTACATCGCCCCGCCCTACAGCACCGATTTCGCGCTGCTCTTCCTGCCCTTCGAAGGCCTGTACGCCGAAGCCCTGCGCCGCCCGGGCCTGCTGGAAAGGATTCAGCGGGAGTGCAAGGTCACCTTCGTCGGACCCACCACCCTTACGGCTTTCCTCAATAGCCTCCAGGTGGGCTTCAAGACCCTCGCCATCACCAAGCAGAGCGGTGAGGTATGGAAGGTCCTGGGCCAGGTGAAGACCGAATTCGGGAAATTCGGGGAGTCGCTGGCCGTGGTCCAGAAGAAACTGGACGAGGCCAGTTCCAAGCTGGGGGACGTCTCCAAGCGGAAGGAACTCATGGAGAAGCGGCTGGCGGGAGTTGAGGCCCTGCCCGAAGTCGAGGCCCTGGAAACCCTGCCTGGCCCAATCCTGGAGGAATAATTCCCTTCACAATATGGGAGAATGCCTTAGGATTCGGGCAAACCCGGGGGTGAGATGCTGAAGGGGCGGGAACGTCACGGGATCGGCGAAGTGATCGCCGTGGACCGGAATTATGTTCCCATGCAGGAAGTCAGCCGCCGCCGGGCCCTCTGCGCTGTGGTGTCGGGCCGCGCCCATGTCCTGAATCCAGCCACCTTCGAACGCCACGTGAACCTGGAGGGGCGACTCGAACTGATCATCTTCCCGCATGTGCAGGCCTGCAGCGATTCCAAACTGCTCCTGGGGCGCCTGGAGCGCCGGGTCCTGCGGCGCGACCACTTCCTGTGCCAGTACGAGGGCTGCCAGAAGAAGGCCACCACGGTGGATCACGTGGTGCCGCTCTGTCAGGGGGGCTCCACCACCTGGCAGAACCTGGTCGGCTGCTGCCTGACCTGCAACCAGGCCAAGGGTGGCCGTACTCCGGAGCAGGCTGGAATGGTGCTGAAGCGTCAGCCCAAGGGGCCGCGCGCCCACCTCTTCGAACGCTTCGAGGAACTCCTGAAGCGGGCCAGCGCCGCGTGACCGGCCGATGAACCCATAGCGCCTGGACAGTGGCCCGGGGGCTTGGCTTTGCATAGGACGCGGCACCCAGGCCACACTAGCGTTGAAAAATCAGACGCTAATAGATTGCATGATCGTGACAATTAACGAGCAAAAAATGATCTTTCCTTTTTTATTGAATCACCCTAGTCTCTTTGGCTAGGAGGAACTCCCATGCCTTCAGTGGATATCAGCTCCCAGTCCGGTAAGGATTTTGCGGGGGATGCTTTAATCGTTCCTGTTTTCTCAGGGCGTGAACGCCACCGGCTGCCACTTGCCATCAGCAAGGTCGCTCGCCAGGTGATGGATGAGGAGGATTTCAAGGCGGACTATCTTGAAGTTGTTCCGCTGCACCATCCCAATGGCGTGAAAGAGAGCCGGTGGATGGTTCTCGTCGGCCTGGGCGATGAGGAAAAAGTTACGCTGAACAAGATCCGCAAGGCGGTGGGTACGGCCGGACGGTTCTGCCTCAAAAAGAAGTGGAAGAAGATCGGCATTCTCGCCCCTTCGACCTCCACGCTCGATCACGACGCAGTGCAGGTGGCCCTGACCGAGGGGGCGCTGCTCGCCAATTACGATTTCGTGGCCTTCAAGGGCGGGAAAACCGAGCCCAAACAGTTCTCATCCATCGAGGTATTCACGAACGGCGACGATACCCGCAAGGCCCGGCGGAAGCTGCCCGCTCTGGAGGCCGGGGTGGCTGCCTGTCACCGCGTCCGGGATCTTGCCAATACGCCTGCCGGGGACCTCAGTCCCGAGGTTTTTGCCGAAATGGCAGTGAAGCTGGCCAAGCAGCACAAACTGCACTGTGAGGTCCTGGATGTTCCGGCGCTTGAGAAGGGCGGATTTCGAGCCGTTCTGGCGGTTGGGCAGGGTAGTGCCAAGCCACCCAGGGTCGTCAAACTCGAATACAAGCCGAAGGAGAAGCCGAAGAAGCATGTGGTGCTGGTGGGCAAGGGCGTCTGTTTCGATTCAGGAGGGCTCTCGCTCAAGGATGCCTCCGGCATGGAGACCATGAAGGACGACATGACAGGCGCGGCCATCGTGCTGGCGACGCTGGCGGCCTGTGCCCAACTGGAGGTGCCGGTGCAGGTGACCGGCCTGCTGGGTCTGGTGGAGAACATGCCCTCTGGATCGAGCTACAAGCCCGGCGATGTGATCCGCAGCCGCAGCGGGAAGACCATCGAGGTGCTCAATACGGATGCCGAAGGCCGCCTGGTACTGGCCGATCTGCTCCACCTCGCCAGCGAACTGGGCGCTGACCACGTGGTGGACCTGGCGACCCTCACCGGGGCCGCTCTCATCGCCATGGGCGACGGGGTCTCAGCCGTGATGGGGACTGACCAGAAACTGGTGGAACGGCTCATGGATGCTGGCAATTCCGTCGGAGAGTATCTCTGGCAGCTGCCCTTGGTGGAAGAGTACAGCGATCTGCTCAAGAGCCCCCTGGCCGACCTGAAGAACATCACGGGGATTCGCTGGGGCGGAACCATCACTGCCGGCCTGTTCCTCCGGGAGTTCGTGGGCGAGGCCTCCTGGACCCATGTGGATCTCTCCGGAAGCTGGTCGGGCAAGGAGCGGGACTACCGCACCCACGGGGCGAGCGGGGAAGGCCCCCGGTTCCTCCTCGAGTGGCTCATGGATTGAGGGACCCTCCGGTCTGCTACCAAAAAGGGGGTCAGGCGCCCCCTTTTTTTCAAATAGATGAAGATGTCCCCCTTGACCGGAAGGCAAAGATGGGGATTTATTGAGGACTGCCCTCCTGCCAACAAAGCCACCACCTCACTAGGAGTTCCCATGGAAGCGATGGAGACCCTCACCAAGGCCGATCTCTCCCGATACTTGATGGAGCGGCTCGAACTGGGGAAGAAGGATGCGGACCTCCTGGTGAATACATTCCTGGAGAGCATCATCGAATCCCTCAAGACCGGCGAAGGCGTGGAACTCAGGGGCTTCGGCAGCTTCCGGCTGCGGGATCGCCGGGCCCGGCAGGGACGGAATCCACGCAGCGGCGAGAACATCCAGGTCCCGCCCAAGCGGGTGGTCTACTTCAAGCTGGGCAAAGAACTTCGCAGCAAGCTCATCGACGACTGATCCCTTCTATCACCCGGAGGAGTTCCCATGCGTCTTCGCACCCTGCTCGTTTCACTGCTGGCCGTGCTCGCGGTATCCGTACCTGCCTTCGCCCAGAAGAAACTCTCCAAGGAGGACAAGGCCAAGCTCCCCCGCATTGCCATCCTTGATTTCAAGGCCGCTCCCGATGCCTGGCATGGCTGGCACCACGGCGGCTGGGGCAACAATATGAGCACCATCTCCAACCAGCTGCGGGATATGTTCACCACTGAAATCGTCGACAAGGGCAAGAACAAGATCCGGGTGATCGAACGGGAGCGTCTCCAGGAAATCCGCTCGGAACTGAACTTCCAGCAGAGCGGAGAAGTGGACACGGCCACGGTCCAGAAAATCGGGAAGCTCCTGGGCGTGAAGTATGTGATGACCGGCAAGATCACGCGCTTCGCCTACAAGGAGGGGGGGTTCAGTTCTGGTTGGGGTGTGGGCGCCCTGGTGGGCAAGGTGACCGGCAGCGGCATGGCCGGCGCCGTGGCTGGAAGCGTCAATGTGAAGAAGGCCTCCTTCACCGGGCGCCTGGACATCCGGCTGATCGAAGTGGAGACCGGCGAAATCCTTGGAGCCTGGAAGGACGAGGACAAGGTTGACGACACCAGCGTGAAGGTGGCTGGCACGGGCGCAGAGGTCAGTTACGACGAGGAACTGGTGAATAAGGTGTTCGAGCCCATCGTCGAGCGCATCACCCCCAAGCTGCTGCGTGCCACCGTCTCGGCCCACGAAGACGAATGAGTCCCAGGTCTAATCCTTTGGACGGGGTCCTTCGGGACCCCTTTCCTTGCCAGGTAGCCAGGCATCCACGGCCGTGCGAATGGCGGCGGTGTAGGCCGGTCCCAACGTATCGGCGCAGTGGAGGTGCCAGGTGCTCACCTCGATCGTCCGGCCGGCCTTGAACCGCGCGGCGAGAGCGCGCTGGACTTCCGGTGGCGCCAGGCGGTCCTGGTTGGCCAGGAAGCACAGGCTTGGCGTGGCCAGTTGGAGGCCGCCCACCCGGTTGAGCAGGTCCGTATCCTCGGGCGCATACCGGCCCAGGTGACCAGCTGTCATAGCTGCCAAGGTTCCTATGGGCGGGGCGAGGACATGCCACCACCGGTCCCGGGGGCCACGCACCAGGCGTTCGGCGAAGCTGCGGCTGCTGGCTGGGGCGCCCTCCCAGATGATGCCAGCCAGGGGCCCTCGGCCCTCGCGCTCCAGATCGGCCAGGGCCAGCAGTCCTACCGAGGCGCCGAGGCTGCGTCCCAGCAGGAGAATGCGGCGCCGCGGGATGCCCCTGCTCTCGAGATGATGCACGATCCGGATGACCTCCCGGGCTTCCGCGACCCCGAAGGTCACGGCGGGAACAGCGCCTCCCCGGCGCATGGCATCGTCCCGCCGGCGGTAGGTGAAGATGGCCGCATCGAGCGAGGGAAACCACTTGAGGGCCGGGCTGGTGCCCCAGCGGTCATCGCCGAAACCGTGGAGCAGGAGCACCACGCCTGGCGAAGGCATCGGGCGGGTGAACCGCCACAATTGCAGTTCCCCGACTTCCTCGCTGGACCAGGAACCGCCCGGGTCGCCATCCTGGCCCTCCGCCAGTTCCCGGTAGGTGGCCTCCACCCGCGCCAGGGGCTGCGGGCGGTAAAAGGGCGGATCGACCAGCTCCCGGGCCACGGAGTGGGCTTTCCAGCCAATGAAGCCGCCGAGGCCGAGCACGGGCGCCAGGCCAAGGGCTAACCAGACCAAGCGTCTCACCAGTACCCCGTGGTGATGAGGAGGTCCACCTCGGGCGCTGGCGCGCACTGGCAGCTGAGCCGCTGATCCGGTCCTGCGCCATTCTTCGCGAGGACTTCGGTCTCATGCGAGTCCGGAGTGGAGAGCCCTTCCGCGCCCCGCAGGACGGTGATCGTGCATTTCCCGCAGGCCCCGCGTCCCGAGCAGGCCGAGGCCACCGGAAGTCCCGCTGCTAGGCATTGGGCCATCAAGGTCCCGTGGCCATCCAGGAAGTGGTCCCGTCGACGGGAGCGGGCCACCAACGCCACGGTCGAAGCCTACTTGACGAGGGAAGCCGTTACGCCCGCAAGTCCCTCTGCCAACGGCAAAGGGTCCGGTTTGCCGTAGAGCACTGAATCAAGGCGCTGAGTGAGGGTGACCTGGTAGATACCCTTGCCGGCAGGCAGGTCCAATTCGCCTGCGTCTGGGCTGAAAGCCTCATGCTGGCTGGTCAGGAAGAACCGGTGCTTGCCAGGTGTGAGCCCCTTGACCAGGAGGCTGACGGCACCCTTCGGCAACTGCTGAACGGGGATGCGCGTGCCGTCCAGCGTAAATTCCACGGGACCCCGGACCGTGCTCGTGAACCTGAAAATCACCTCGCCCGCGGGAACCGGGCGGCTGGGCACCAGCGGCACCTTCTTGCATCCCAGGAAGGCCGCGGCACCCAGGAGCACCAAGGCGGGAATAACGGGGCGGAACTTCATGAATCCTCCAGAAGCTCCATCATAAGCGAGGACAGTTCAGTTCCGCTGGATCAAGACCACTGCCTGGGCTGCAAGACCCTCACCGCGCCCCGTGAACCCGAGCTTTTCGGTGGTAGTGGCCTTCACGTTCAGCGCATCCGGGGAGAGGCCGAGGATCGGTGCCACCCGCTCCCGCATGCGCTGCCGGTGGGGTCCGATCTTGGGCCGTTCCCCGATCAGGCATACATCGGCGTTGACCACCTGCCAGCCCTGCACCGCGAGATCACCCACGATCCTTTCCAGCAGTTCTGCCGAGTCCGCGCCCTTGTAGGCAGGATCGGAATCCGGAAAGTGCTGGCCGATGTCCCCGAGCCCGGCAGCTCCCAGCAGAGCGTCCATGAGCGCGTGGAGCATGACATCGGCGTCGCTGTGGCCGACAAGACCGCGATCGTGTGGGATCTCACAGCCCATGAGCATGAGCGGGCGGTCCACTTCGGGAGACGTAAAGGCATGGACATCGAATCCTTGCCCAACCCGGAGGGGGTTCAACCGAGCACCTGGTGGCTGCCGGTGGACTCCTCCGGGGCCTTGAAGATCCCAGTGATGGGGTGCTCGGGCAGGGTGATGGTGACCTCGGTTCCGCTCCCCTCCTGGCTAATGAATTCCAGGGCGCCTCCGTGCTCCTCGATGATTTTCTTCACGGTGGCCATGCCAAGCCCTGTTCCCGTTTTCTTCCCGTAGCTGAAGAAGGGCTCAAAGATCCGCTTGATCACTTTCCTGGGGATGCCACGACCCTGGTCTTTCACCCGGATCTGAACGCCACCGGTCATCACGGCCCAGGTGACGAAGATATCCCCCTCCAGGTCCTTGGTGGCATCCAGGGCATTAGTCAGGATGTTCTCCATGACGCGCGTGAACTGGCCAGGATCGAGCTTGACCTTGCAGGCCGGTCCTTCGCTGTGGAGGTGGACGCCCATTTCCGCAGCCTGCGGGATCATGGGTTCAAGGATGGCCTCGAGAAAGTCCCGGAGGTCCACGGTTTCCCGGTTGGGTTCGCGCACCTTCGCAAAGTCGAGGACATCCTGGCTCAGATGGGTCAGGCGGTCCACGCAGTCCAGGATCTTCCGGCAGTGGTGCCGGATCTTGGGGTCCTCCGTCGAAAGTTCCAACAGATCGGCATGACCGCGCAGGACGAACAGGCCATTCTTGAAATCATGGACGATGGCGCTGGCCACCTGTCCCACCGTGGCGAGCACGTGGCTGCGCAGGTTCTCTTCGGAGAGCCGGGTCCGCTCGATGGCGATGGCGCAAAGGGCGACGATGGCCTCGAAGGTCTCCAGGTTGAGCGGTTCGGTGATGGGTCTACGGCTGTCCAAGTAGACCACGCCGAGGCGACGGCCCTGAAGGATCAGGGGCAGGCAGAGGATGGTCTTCAATTCAAGCCGGTGGATGGATTGGTGACTCTGGAGATGATCTTGGTCGGCGACATTCAGGATCCAGACCGGATCCCCTGTCTCGAACACCTGATGCACGCTGGACAGGGAGAGCTGGATGCTGCCTTCGAGCTCCTGGCCCAGGTTGCGCTGGACGCGAGGAGTGAGCTCTCCATCCTCCAGGAGCATCAGGAACCCGCGGTTGGTACCGGAAATGGAAAGCAGCTTGTCCAAGGACTGCTCGAGCAGGTCCTCGAGATCGACCTCCTTGGCCAAGAGTTGGGCCGTCTCCAGAATCGCGTGGAGGTGCAGCTCGGAGCTGGTCTGATCCAGGCACTGAAGGGTGAGGGTGTAGGCACCATCGGCCAGGCGGAGGGGCGTGCCAGGCTCCCATATGACGCGGCCCAACTGCTGATCCTTGTAGAAACTGCCATGGGTGGTCTGGAGGTCCTCAGCCCACCAGACCTCATCGCGCAAGTCCAGACGCAGGTGGTTGCGGCTGATCATGCCGTCCGAGAGCACCACATCGCAGAGGCTCTGCCTTCCGAGGGTGACGGACCGGGAGAGCGGCAAGGTGCGCTCAAAACCATGGCGATCGCGGATCTGGAGCTGGTAGCGCTGGGCCACTGCATCTTTCCGGCATCAGAGGGGTGAAGAAGGGGCTGGACCGTATGTTTCCAAGATTATCCGGCCATCGGCTGGACACAAGTGGAAGTCCCGTGAGGAAATAGGAGTCATGCACCGCCACCCCGATCTCGATCCCACCGATGGCCACGAAGACCCCGTTGAATACTCGCTGAGGCCCCAGCGGCTCCAGGAATATATCGGCCAGGAAAAAGTGAAGGCCAGGCTGGAGATCGCCCTTCAAGCTGCCACCCGGCGGGGAGAGGTCCTGGATCATGTGTTGCTCTTCGGCCCTCCGGGCCTGGGCAAGACGACGCTGGCCCATGTCCTGGCCAACGAGATGGGGGCACCCTGCAAGGTCATCCAGGCGCCTGCCCTGGAGAAGAAGGGCGACCTGGCGGCCATCCTCACCAACCTGGAGGCAGGGGAGTTCCTCTTCATCGATGAGATCCACCGACTGTCGGCGCCCATCGAGGAACTTCTGTATGCGGCCATGGAGGATCGTAAGCTGGACATCCTCATCGGCCAGGGCCCGAGTGCCCAGACGCTGAAGGTGGACATCCGTCCGTTCACTCTGGTGGGAGCCACCACGCGGGCTGGCCTGATCTCCAAGCCCCTGCACGACCGGTTCGGCATGGTCCACCGCCTAGAGTTCTACACCCGCGCGGAACTGGCCATCATCGCCAACCGCTCGGCGGACCTGCTCGGCATCCATCTGGCCCGGGAAGGCTCCGAAGCGATCGCCCGCCGCAGCCGCGGCACGCCCCGCATCTGCAACCGGCTGTTGCGGCGCTGCCGGGATTTTGCGGAAGTGAAGGGGGACGGCACCATCACCGAAGCCTCTGCCGACGCCTGCCTGAAACTCCACGAAGTGGACGATCTGGGGCTGGACGCCCTGGACCGGGAGTACCTCCAGGCCATCTGCCACAAACACCGCGGCGGGCCGGTGGGCGTGCGCACCCTGGCTGCCGCCCTGGGCGAGGACGAAGGTGCCCTGGAAGATCTGGTGGAACCCTACCTCATGCAGGTCGGGTTCCTGGACCGCACACCGCAGGGCCGCAAAGCCACCGATGCGGCCTATGCCTATCTGGGTGTGAAGTCGGATCCCGGGCCGCTGTTCCGGTAGCTAGATTCTGCGTCTACCTTCTTCGGATCGAGGTCGAGTTGCCGGGTGCCGGGCAGCGTTCCGCCTTTGGCCACCACGTTGGCAGCGTCCGCTCCGATCCGGCCCCTGCGCACGCAGACGCCCTGGAGAGTGCCGCCTTCATCCACCACCAGAGAGCCCACTTCCACATCGCCTTCCACATAGCCGGTGCCGTGGATTTCCAGGCAGTCGGTGATCTTCATGATCCCCTCGGCCCGGCCGGTGACGATCAGGTGCTTGGCGAAGATGGTTCCCTTCACCAGGCCACCGGGGGCGATCGAGACTTCTCCCGTGGAGTGGATGGTGCCTTCCACGACGCCTTCCACCCGGAAGCTGCGGGTGTTCGTATGGACCTCGCCCTTGAACAGCACTTCCTTGCCGAGCAGGGAATGGATGGCAGGTGCGGATTCGGGTTTCGGTTTGCTGCCGAAGAAGGCCACGGGTCACTCCTTGAGTCAGGACGGCCTGCCAAGGGCGCTCAGCCATTGACGCTGGAGCCGGAGGTAGGGCTGGGGATTAACGGGCTTCCCATTTTGACGGACTTCGTAGTGGAGGTGGACTCCGGTGGCATTTCCGGAGCGTCCCATGAAGCCCAGGATATTCCCCCGCGATACCATCTGGCCCACTTTTACATTCAATCGGCTCAGATGTGCGTAGAGTGTTTCCCGTTCCTCGGAATGCCGGATGATGACACTCCACCCGTACCTGTCTATCCATCCAGCCTCCTCGATTTGGCCGTCAGCCGTCGCCTGGATAGGGGTGTCCAGGGCGTTGCTGATGTCGAGACCCGTGTGGTACCCAAGGAGGCCATCGCCCTCCTCGTTGGAGCGGGAAAAGGGACTCACCCTGACGCCGAATCCTGAACTGAGATAACCGGCTGTGGGCGGGATCGAGGGGGTGTGGCTCCAGGCCTTGATCACAGGCTCCATGCGGGCCTTGAGCCCCTCGGCCAGCTTGGTGGTCGCGTCGAGATCCTGCCGCAGGCGGGCCAGGCGCTCCCGGGTGCCGGGCGGAATGGGTGAAGCATTCGACTGCCCAGAGGGGGCGGGCAGGGGGGACCCGGACGGGGCCTTCGGATCCAGAAGTTTCAACAGCTCAGTGTGCTGTTTCCGCAGGGTGTTCATCTCATTCTCGAGAGCCTGCGCCTGGTCGAGAGACAAGCGCAGCTGCTCCTGCTGCCCCTGGGTTTCCTTCTGGAGGTAGCTGAAACTCATGATCTTCTTCGTTGCCCAGAAGCCGTATCCCGATCCGATCATGGCGAGGGCCCAGAATCCCGCGACCACACCCAGCACCCACAACATCGTCCTTCGGGTCAGCGACCAGCGGAAGGTGCGGTGGCTGAAGACGACCATCACCGTCAGCCAGCGCCCGGAATCGGGGCGACTGGAACGCAAGGCGCGTCGGCGTTCAGGTTTCTGGTTGGACATGGCCTCCCAGCATACCTGGGAAGGGCTAAGGGGCTGGAACGAAATAGGCGTTGCCATCGCGCAGGGCGCCGGGCAAGCGAGACAAGGAGGCCGAGGTTCCAGCGGAGCGGGACTCCGTGAACCGAGGCCGACGCCGTATCGAGCCGTCCGCCGCCCTGCGCCTGAAGGGTTGGCGCCCATTCGCGCGCCCCGCGGCGTCAGCGCCCTGGAACAATGAACCACATTGCCCTGCGGGCGCTTCCTTACGGCTGCATCGCGGCTGGGCGCCAACGATGGCAACGTTTATTCCGTTCCAGCCCCTAGGCATGCTAAACGGGTTATTACAACCTGCCGTCTACAGTGCTCTCACCAGCACTCTCGAAAGGACGAGTTCCAAGGCATGACCCGATAAGAACACGAGACCGATCAGGCTGTTCAAGGTGAAGAAGGCCTGGTCGATGCGGGACAGGTCCCCCTTCCGGACCAGCCATTGTTCCCGGAGGAGCATGGCCGCCACGGCGCTCCAGCCGAACCAGGGCCAGAAGCGGCTTCCCAGCTCATGGTTGAACATCCCCCAGCAGATCAGCGCAAGGATGTGAAGCGACCGGGAGAGCAGCAGGGCTCCCGAAGTGCCGAGTTTCGAAGGGATCGAGTGAAGCCCCCTGGATCGGTCGAAGACTTCGTCCTGCAGGGAGTAGAGGATATCGAAGCCCGCCGTCCAGGCGAGCACCCCCCCGGACAGCCACAGGGCCTGCGTCTCGATGCGTCCCGAAACGGCGATCCAGGCGCCCAGCGGAGCGCCGGAAAGGGACAAACCCAACACCACATGGGCCCAGGACGTGAAGCGCTTGCAGAGCGAATAGCCCAGGATGATGATCAGTGCCAGTGGTGAGAGCGCCCAGGTGAGCGGGCCGAGGGCACCGGCGGCCAGGCCGAACAGGACGATGCCCGAACCCATCAGCAGCATGGCCCCCGCCTTCGAGACGCGTCCGGAGGGCAGTGCCCGTGCGGCCGTCCGGGGATTCTCCGCATCCACATCCACGTCGACCAGCCGATTGAAGGTCATGGCGGCCGTGCGGGCGCCCACCATGGCCGCCAGGATCCAGAGGGACGTGCGCCAAGGCGGAAGGCCCTGCGCCGCCGCCAGGGCACCCAGCAGCGCGAAGGGCAGGGCGAACACGGTGTGCTCGAACTTGATCATGTCCAGAAGCTCTCTGGATTGATGGATAACAGAGCCGCTGGGGGTGGGTGTGTGCATCGCAGGACATGATCGGATGAAAAGTCCTGTTTGTCTCTGCGATCGGAACGAGCGCTCAGCTTCGCCGCAGCATCAGGAGGGTGCGGTCATCTAGGTAGGTTGTCCCCTGGGTGAAGCAATCCAACTCCCCCAGGAGGGCCGCATCCAGTGCCATGAGAGGCTCCTGGCGCCCGGCGACAAGGACGGAGGTGAGGGCCTCCGAGCCGAATTCCTCCCCCGAGGGGTCAGTGGCCTCGGTGATGCCATCGGTATAGACCGTGAGCAGGTCGCCGCTCTGCATCTGAAGCGAGGCCTCCCCATAAGGTTGGCCCGGAAGCAGCGCCAGGGGTAGGCCCTGGGCGCCCAGTTCCACGAAGCTCCCGTCTGGTCGGATCATGAGCGCGGGATTGTGGCCCGCGTTGGTATAGGTGATTGCCCCGCTCTGCGGATCCAGCAGGGCGAGAAAGGCCGTGATGAAGCGTCGTCCATCCGTATGACGCGCCAGCACTCTGGACAATTGGAAGGCCAGATCCGCCGTGGAGAGGTCGCGTTCGGTCCAGGCCTCCAGGGTCGCTTGCAGAGAAGCCATGAGCAGCCCGGGCCCCAGCCCCTTGCCGCTCACGTCCGCCAGGCAGAAGAGCCAGCGTCCATCCTCCCGGGGCCACCAGCCGAAGAGATCGCCCGAGACCTGACGGCTGGGCAGGTTGTTGCCGTGGACCTGGTAGCCCGGGATCTCTGGCGGGAATCCGGGCAGCAGGCCCTGCTGGATGTGGCGGGCGAGGTCCAGTTCCTGATCCATTTTCTTGCGGGCCATGGCCTCTTCCCGCATACGGGCCTGTTCCAGCTTGGCCGTGGCCAGATGCGCCAGAGTGCTGGCGAGGCGCAGATCCTCTTCGTCAAATGGCTGTCTTGGCGGCCGGGAATCAAGGTACAAAAGGCCCTTCACCACCCCCTGGTGCTCCAGCGGGGTGACCATGGCTGAAGTGATGCCGATGCTCACGATCGAGGCCGTGGCCAAGGCCTGGTTGTCGGCCAGTTCGTTGAAGAGCACCGACTCCTTCCGCTGGAGGGCGGCGTCCACCAGGCTCCGGGACAGCAGGATGGGCTGATTGCCTTCGGGACCACGGGAAGCCACCGTATGTAGCCCCGCCTTTTTATCCTGGATCATCACGGCGGCCCGCCATGGCTTCAACAGGTTCCAGAGGCGATCCAGGAGATGGGACAGCAGCTGTTCCGGTGGGCTGTCCTCAAGAAGTTCCAGGGAAAGGGCCTGGATCTCCCGGATCACCTCCCGGAGACGCAGGGTTTCCGGTGCCTCGCGCCGCACGGGGCCTGCCCGTAGGCGGTCCAGGGGCAGCACCAGCGAGCCCCTGGATAAAGAGGCGTCGGTTTCATTCCCGATGTGCACCCGGGGGCCCTGGCTGGTGGAGCCAAGGCTGATGGATACTTGCCCCAGCTGGATGTCGTCATCCTCCCGCAGAGGGTGGGGCACCGTGATCCGCCCCCCGTTGACGGAGGTTCCGTTCAGGGAGCCCAGATCCTCCAGGTAGGGAATACCGTCCTTGAGGCTGATGCGGGCGTGGTGCCGGCTGAGGCTGGTGTCGGGGATCACCACGTCGTTCTGGGAGGACCGACCAAGGGTCCAGGATTGGACCTCCCCCTCCAGCGGGATGGGGGCCCTTCCGGGGATGTGCAACATCAGCGTCTTCATGGGCCCTTCCGGCTCGGTGATTCCTTGATTGGGACAGCCAGGAACAAGCATCGTACAACTTTGAGGGTACCTTACGAGAAGTTCGTGCTGACGCCAGAAGGCTGGGATTCTATCCTGGTGGTTTGACAGAAAGAGGTGAACCATGACCCGAGTGCTCTTCCAGACCGACAAGGGCGACATCAACCTGGAACTCTTCCCGAAGGAGGCACCCGGCACTGTGGCGAACTTCGTGAAGCTCATCGAGTCCGGGTATTACGATGGCCTCGCCTTCCACCGGGTGATCCCCGACTTCGTCATCCAGGGCGGCTGCCCCAATACCAAGGCTGGCGCTTCGGGCATGCCCGGCACCGGTGGGCCCGGCTGGAAGATCAAGTGCGAGACCGCCGGCAATCCACACCAGCACAAGCTGGGTGCCCTTTCCATGGCCCACGCCGGCAAGGATACGGGCGGCAGCCAGTTCTTCATCTGCAACGGCAGTGCCCCCAGCCACCTCAATGGCGTGCACACGGTCTTCGGCCAGTGTGTGGCTGATGCCGACATCAAGGTCGTCCAGGCCATCAAGGCGAACGATCGGATCGTCAAGGCAACGGTGGTGGAGGCCTGAACGGCCTTTCGGCCTGCGCAGAATCGGGCGGCCTGGGCCGCCCGATTCTGCGTTAGGAAAAGACAGGAGACTGTATGGATCGGAGCGATCAACAGGAAAGATCACGCTGCGGGTGGTGCGGCACGGATCCCCTGTATGTCGCCTACCACGACGGGGAATGGGGCCTCCCGAACCACGATGACCGGCACCTCTTCGAGATGCTCGTCCTGGAGGGGGCCCAGGCGGGGCTGAGCTGGCTCACGATCCTGCGGAAACGGGCAGGCTACCTTCGCGCCTTCCGGAACTTCGAACCCGTGAAGGTCGCGGCCAGGACCGACGCACAGCTGGCCCTGATCCTGGCGGATCCGGGTGTGGTAAGGAACCGGCTGAAAGTGTTCTCAGCGAGGAGCAACGCCCGGGCCTTCCTCGAGGTGCAGCGCGAGTTCGGCAGCTTCGATGCCTTCCTCTGGTCCTTCGTGGGCGGCAGTCCGAAGGTCAACCATCCCAGGACCCTGGCGGATGTTCCCGCTGTGACGCCTGAGGCCGAAGCCCTGAGCAAGGCCCTCAAGAAGCGCGGCTTCACCTTCGTGGGACCCACGATTGTGTACGCCTTTATGCAGGCCGTGGGCCTCGTGGATGATCACCTGGCCACCTGCTGGCGCAAGCCAGCCTAACTCTTTTCGCGAACGCGAAAAGAGCCAGGGAACGATAGACTGATGGATCCGGAGCTCCCGTGCCCAAGCCCTTCTACCTCACCACGCCCATCTACTACGTCAATGACCGCCCCCATATCGGCCACACCTACACGACGGTGCTGGCGGACGTGATTGCCCGCTTTCACCGCATGCGCGGAGAGCAGGTGTACTTCCTCACCGGCACCGACGAGCACGGTCAGAAGGTGGAAAAGGCAGCCGCGGCCCGGGGCATCACGCCCAAGGAGTTGGCGAACGAGGTGGTGGCCAATTACACGGAACTCTGGAAGCGCATGGGCATGACCCACTTCCGCTTCATTCGCACCACGGACGAGGACCACAAGGCTCAGGTACAGCGACTCTTCAAGCGCCTGCTGGACAAGGGCGACATCTACAAGTCCACCTACAAGGGGCTGTATTCCGTCAGCGACGAGGCCTACGTCACCGAGCTGCAGGCCAAGGAACTCCAGGCCCAGGGGCTCGCCCATCAGCTGGTTGAGCTGGAGGAGGAGACCTACTTCTTCCGCCTCAGCGCCTACCAGGACCGCCTGCTCAAGTACTACGAGGAGCACCCAGAATTCGTGCAGCCGGAATTCCGCTTCAACGAGGTCAAGCGTTTCGTGGAAAGTGGCCTGCAGGACCTTTCCATCAGCCGCACCAGCATCACCTGGGGCATCCCGGTGCCCGGCGACGAGAAGCACGTCATCTATGTCTGGTTCGATGCCCTGCTGAACTACCTAACGGGCTGTCCCGGCGACAGCTGGCCACCGGACCTGCAGATCGTCGGCAAGGACATCCTCCGCTTCCACGCGGTCTACTGGCCCGCCTTCCTCATGGCCGCGGGCATGTTCCTGCCCACCACCATCCTGGCCCACGGCTGGTGGCTCATGGGCGAGGACAAGATGTCCAAGAGCCGGGGCAACGTCGTGCGTCCGGACACGCTGCTGCGCTTCGGCAACGATGCGCTCCGGTTCTATTTCATGCGCGAGATGCAGGTCGGCCACGACCGCGGCTTCAGCTTCGAGGGGTTCATGGACCGCCTCAACGCCGACCTGGCCAACGGCCTCGGCAACTTGGCTTCCCGCACCCTCAGCATGATCCACCGCTACCGTGGTGGCGTAGTGCCACTGCCCATCGCCATGGACCCACTCGACCGGGCTATGGCTGAGCAGCTGCTGGAGGTCTTCCCCGAGTATCTGGAGCAGGCGCGGGCCAACGACTTCCACGCCGCGCTCGAGGTCCTATGGGCCTACTTGCGCGCCCTGGATGGCTACATCGTCAAGGCCGAACCCTGGAAGCTGGCCAAGGACCCCGCCAATGATCCCAAGCTGGATGCGGTGCTGGCCAACCTCTACCGGGCCCTGCGGGCCACGGCCCTGCTGGTGGCATCCGTGATGCCGGAACTGGCCCAGACGCTCTGGGCATCCCTGGGCCATGACACCCAGGTGGCCGAGACGACCTTCCATGGCTTCGCCCTGGATGGTCCCGCCATCGGACCTGTCGGCGACCCGAAGCCGCTGTTCCAGCGCATTGACAAGGAGAAGGAAATGGAGGAGCTGATGGCTCCGGAGCCTGTTGCGGTGGCCAAACCCAGCCTGGACGTTCCTGAACTCCGCGAAACGGTGGACGCCGACACGTTCTTCAAGGTGGATCTGCGAGTCGGAAAGATCCTCGAAGCGGAGCGCGTGCCCAAGAGTGACAAGCTCATCCGGATGAAGGTGGACATCGGCCTGGAGCAGCGCACCATCGTGGGTGGCATCGGCAAGGCCTATGAGCCCGCCGACCTGCTGAACCGCCTGGTCGTGGTGGTGGCCAACCTGGCCCCCCGCAAGCTCATGGGCATCGAAAGCCACGGCATGCTCCTCGCGGCCAGCGACAATGCCAGCAAGCCCTACCTGGTGGCGCCGCAGGCTGACGCCCAACCCGGGTTCCTGGTGAAGTGAGCCAGCCGGTTTTCAGTTTCGAAGCCGAGCTCCTCACGGATGCGCCCTTTGGGCACATCCGCGAGAGAATGTTGGCAGGTGGGCCGGAGGGCTTCGCGAGCCTGGGTTCACTGCGCCATTGGAGCATTCCAGAATTCACGCAGGACCGCATGGTCCTGCGCTGGGCTCGCAGGAAGGTTGGGGCTGAAGAGTCGGGGAAACTGACCGTCGTTCCCGATCCCAAAGGCACCCACCTCCACCTGGAGGGCCGCATGAAGGGGTGGGGCGGGTTCCTCTTCTTCGGTCTGCTGCGCTGGCGTACGGACCGGCTGCTGGATCGACTCGTGGAGGAACTTTGATGCGCTTCTACAGTTGGAACGTAAACGGTTTCCGTTCGGTCCTGAAGAAGGGCTTCATGGACTGGCTGGAGGCAGCCGAGCCCGATGTCCTGTCCCTCCAGGAAATCCGCTGCGAGTGGGAGGAAGTGGACCTTGTCGTCCGGCGGCAGCTGGAGAGCGCCTATGACATCTGCTGGTTTCCCGCCACCAGCAAGAAGGGTTATGCCGGTTCGGCCACGCTTGCCAAGAAGGACTTGGGCTTCAGCCATGCCAAGGGTCTGGGCATCGACGCCTATGATGCGGAAGGGCGGATGATCGTTTCCAGGAAGGACCGGCTGATCTTCCTGGCGGGCTACTTTCCGAACGCATCCCAGGGCCTGGTGCGCTTGCCCTACAAACGCCAGTTCGCAAGAGACGTCGCCGCAATCGTCGCTAAGCACCACGAGGCGGGCGACCAGGTGATTCTCACGGGCGACATGAACGTGGCCCCCGAGGAGATCGACCTGGCCCGGCCCAAGGACAACACCAAGAACCCCGGGTTCACGCCCGAGGAGCGTGAGGACTTCAGGCTCTACCTGGAGGCCGGTCTCGCAGACGTGGTGCGGGAACGGAATCCCGATGTGCCTGGCCTCTACACCTGGTGGACCGCCCGCGGCGGTGCCCGTGAGCGGAACGTGGGCTGGAGGATCGACCTCTTCCTGGCCAGCCGTGGACTGCTGGATCGCATCAAGGACGCCAGCATCCATGCCGACGTGCTGGGTTCCGATCATTGCCCTATAAGCCTTGATTTGGCTTGATCTTTTCTCCACTCCAAAAGGCGAGGGCCCCGACCGGGGCCCTCGCCTTTTGGAGCAGAACGCTACTTGATGTTCTTCAACGACGGATCCTACAGCATGTCTCTGGCCATGGCGGCGTTCTTCCCGTTGGGGGCCAGTTCCAGGTACTTCTGGAGGCGCTGTTTGGTTCCCTTGA
>CAIQPH010000282.1 GCA_903873655.1 uncultured Holophagaceae bacterium
AACGTGGACGACCTCGAGCGCACCATCCTGCATGCCGTCGAGCAGCACAACCAGGCTCCCAGGCCTTACATCTGGACCGCTAAAGCTACCGATATCCTTGCCAAAGTCATCCGCGCCCGGGCTACGCTCAATGCACCAGTTATTTCGAGCGACCTACACTAGGAACCGGAGGTAGTCACGCTCACTCTGCCGTGCGCAACCTTCCACCAGATTTGAAGGGATTGACACAGCAGAACGCCTGATCTGAGACGTCAACCCAAACTGTTCTTCCCTTGGGAACTGTGACGTAGCCCGATACACCGCCACAGCCAGTTCCCTGGCCTTGGTGAAGGCGACCAGTTTTCGATGATCCCGCATGATCGGAACCTCTTCCTAGTGAATGGCCTCCGGACCCCAGAAGCCTGAAGCCAGAAGCCTAGTTTGGAGGCCCGGTTCCATCTCCCTGGTCATCCAGGGAGGCCATCATGGCCTCGCTGGCGGCCAGCACAGCATCCGTTAGCAGGTTCTGGGCCTCCAGCAAGTTGGCCTCGCAGGCGCGCAGGGCATCGGCATCCTGAGCCGCCACAGCCTGCCTGGCCCTCAAGAGCACATCCCTGACCAGGGCCTGCTGGTCTTCTGAAAGGTACTTCCCGCATTCGATGAAGCTCTTGTCGCACGAGAAGATCAACCCCTCGGCCGAGGCCATGTACTTCAGGGCGTCCCGCTTCTTCACATCCGTTTCCGCATTGGCCACGGCCTCGCGGATCATCCGCTGGATCTCCAGCTCGGAAAGGCCGGAACTGGGCCGGATGGCCATGCTCTGCTCGAGCCCGGTCATGAGGTCGCGGGCCGAGACCTTGACGATGCCATTGGAATCGATGTCGAAAGAGACCTCAATTTGCGGCACGCCCTTGGGCAGGGGCGGCAGGTTGATGAGATCGAACCGGCCCAGGCTCTTGTTGTGTTGAGACAGCTCGCGTTCGCCCTGGAGCACGTGGATCTCCACCCGGCTCTGATTGTCCGTGACGGTCGTGAAGGTGCGGGCATCCCGGATGGGAATGGTGGCGTTCCGCTGAATGATCTTCACGAAACCGCCGCCCTGGGTCTCGATGCCCAGCGAGAGGGGCGTGACGTCCAGCAGCACCAGGTCCTTGATGTCGCCCTTGAGGACGGCTCCCTGGATGGAAGCGCCGAGAGCCACCACTTCATCAGGATTGATAGAGCGGCTTGGTTCCTTGCCGAAGAAGTCCCGGACCAGCCGCTGCACGAGCGGCATGCGCGTCTGACCCCCGACCAGGATGATCTCGTCCACTTCTTTGGGGGACTTGCCACCCTGCTCCAGCGCATCCTTGACGGGGACGAGGGTGAGATCAACGAGGTTCTTGACCATCGCCTCCAGCTGTTCGCGGGTGATGGTGGCTTCCAGGTGCTGCGGCCCGCTGGCTCCCTGGGCGATGAAGGGCAGTCTGACTTCGACGCGATCCAGGGTGGAAAGCTCGCACTTGGCCTTCTCGCTGGCCTCCTTGAGGCGCTGCAAGGCCATGCGGTCGCTGGAAAGGTCGATGCCGGTCTTCTCCCGGAACTGCTGGACCAGCCAGTTCTGGATGGCCTGGTCGATGTCCTCCCCGCCGAGGAAGGTATCGCCGCTGGTGGCCAGAACTTCGAAGACGTCGTCATTCATTTCCATCAGGGTGAAATCGACCGTGCCGCCGCCGAAGTCATAGATGCCAAGGATCTGCTTGATGCCTTTCTTGTTGAAGCCGTAGGCCAGGGCCGCCGCCGTGGGCTCATTGATGATGCGCTGGACGTTCAGGCCGGCGATCTTGCCCGCGTCCTTGGTGGCCTGGCGCTGGGCATCGTCGAAGTAAGCTGGCACGGTGATGACCGCATCCACCACTTCTTCGTGGAGAAAGGCTTCGGCCGCCTGTTTCAGCGAGCGCAGGACGATGGCGGAAACTTCGGGGGGCGCGTAGTCCCGCTCGCCGACCCGGAGCCAGGCGTCACCGTTGGGTGCAGCCACCACCGGGAAGGGCAACCGGGAAACGGCCTCCTGCACCCTGGGCGCCTGGAAGCGCTGGCCGATGAGCCGCTTGACGGCGAACAGGGTCCGCTGGGGATTGGTCACGGCCTGGCGCTTGGCAATGTGCCCCACCAGGACGTCCCCCTTGTCGGTGAAAGCCACGACGGAGGGCGTGGTGCGGCTGCCCTCGCGGTTGGGAATGATGCGGGATTCGCCACCTTCCATGACGCAGACGCAACTGTTCGTCGTGCCAAGATCAATGCCGATCAGTTTCCCTGCCATGGGTGGAACTCCGAGGGGATCTTGCCCATAATTCGTACGGATTTGAGGATCAGGCACCCAGCGCAGGCATTGGAGCCGGCCGGGATGTTTAGAGTCTGTTCACCACCACCCGGGCCGCCCGAAGGAGCTGGCCCTTGAGATTGAACCCAGGTTCATAGATGGCCGCCACCGACCCGTCCGGAAGATTCGGGTCGGTGAAGGTCGTCAGCGCCTCGGCGTGGAGGGCATCGAAGGGATCACCCACTTGGATGGGCAACTGCTCGACGCTGAGCCTCCGCAGTGCCTCCAGGAACTGCCGTCGGATGAGCTCTATCCCAGAACGGAACGAGTCCACATCCTGGTAGGTGGCCCCCAACCCGCGGTCGAAGTTGTCCAGAACCGGGAGTACTTCCAACAGGATTTTCCGCTCGGCCTGCTCGACTGCGAGGGCGATATCTCGCTGGGCGCGGTTGCGGAAGTTATTGAAATCCGCCGCCAGTCGACGGTGATGGTCCATCAGCTCCGCCTCGCGCCGGAGGAGATCCTCCATCTGGAACTCGGCATCGGTCATCGCCAATTCCAGGTCAACCTTTTCATCGGCACCATTCGAGGGCCGGGGGAGATCGGGGAGATCCATCTCTGGCAGCGCCTGCGTGTGGTACTCCGAAGCCACCTCGTCCGCGATGGACTGGAGGTCGCCATCGAGCGACTCGTCCAGGTTGAGATCCACGACGTCTTCACCCTCCCTGAGGGGGGCGGTGGGTTTGGCATGTGGCTGCTGGGGGATATCGTGGGGCATCGTGGAAGTATAAGCAGAAAAGACGGGTGGGTAACTAGGGACGTTCCTGCCTGTTCTGGACCTGCTGCGACCACCAGCGCAACCCGCCCATGACTCGGCCGTAGTCCATCCGCAGCGGGCCCATCAGGGCGAAGGTCACGAAACCAGCAGGACCAAGGGCCACTGTCCGCACCACCGTGGCCAGGGGCCAGGTTTCAAAATAGGGATTCTCGGTGCCAAGCAGCAAGTGGACATCCTCGGCAGCCCGGCCCGCGAAAGCATTCAGGAGGCGGGCCAGCCGGCCGTGTTCCTCGAACGCTGCCACCAGATCCCGGAACCGGGCCACGTCCTCGAATTCAGGCATGACACCCAGCCGCCCGAGCCCAGAGACCAGCACTGGTGGATCGGCGGCACCAGGATCCTCCGGCCATCGGGCGGCCAGTTCCTGCAGCCGGCGGCGGATGGATTCACCCTCCTGGGCGCCAATCCTCAGCGCATCCACCAGCTGGGACCGCATCTCCGCCAGGGTCAGGCCGGCGAAGTGCGCGGTGGCATAATTGCCGAGTTCAGTCAGGAGGATCTCGGAGTGGTTCCAGGGATTTTCCATGAGGCGATGCTCGACCTCGCCCAGGCTGCCGACCCAGATCGCCACGACCCGGCCCGGCCCTACTGGAACGAACTCCAGCCGGACCAGACGGCTTTGAGTGAAGGGAAGCGGAAGGGCCACGCAGACGCCACCCATGACCTCGGCAAGGGTTCGGCTGGCATGACGGGCCCAGGACTCGGGATCCAGGTCCAGGCCATCCAAAGTCAGGGAAAGCCGCCCCTCCATGTCTGGGCCGGGCGGCATCGTGTTCAGCCAGTGGTCCACGTAATAACGGTAGGCACGCTCTGTGGGGACGCGACCAGCCGAGGTGTGCGGCTGGGCCACCATGGATTCATCCTCCAGGTCCGAGAGCACGTTGCGGATGGTCGCGCTGGACAGCGTCTCCGGATAGCGCTTGGCCAAGAGCCTTGAACCCACAGGTTCCCCCTCCTCGAGGTAGGTCTCGATGAGGGTGCGCAGCACCGATTCGCCGCGGGGGTTGAGGTGAGGTTGGGACATCCTGGAGGTCTCGGGTGCCCTAACTATACGTCACGCCAGCGCAGATTCGGGAGGCGGTGCCTCCCGAATCTGCGTGATAACTATGAATGGCCGCTTGGCTCAGCCCTCCAAGGCCCGCAAACGCTCGGCCTCGAAGGCCGAGCGCAGGGGCTCGATGATGGGTTCGATCTGGCCCCCCATGAAGCTATCGATCTGGTGGATGGTGACGCCGATTCTGTGGTCAGTCACGCGACCCTGGGGAAAGTTGTAGGTGCGGATCTTCTCGCTGCGGTCGCCGCTGCCAACCTGGGACTTGCGCAGGGCCGAGTGGGCGGCGTCGGCCTCGTCCTGGGCTTTCTGCAGCAGGCGGCTGCGGAGCACAGTCATGGCCTTGGCCATGTTCTTGATCTGGCTGCGCTCGTCCTGGCACTGCACGACCGTGTTGGTGGGTAAATGCGTGAGGCGAACGGCGGAGTAAGTGGTGTTCACACTCTGGCCGCCCTTGCCGCCCGAACAGAAGGTGTCCACTCGCAGGTCCTTCTGATGGATCTCGATGTCCACCTCTTCGGCCTCGGGCATGACCGCCACAGTGGCCGCGGAGGTGTGGATGCGGCCCTGAGTCTCGGTCTTGGGCACCCGCTGGACGCGGTGCACGCCGCTCTCGAAGCGGAAGAGGCTGTAGGCGCCCTCCCCCTGGATCTCGGCCGTGGCCTCCTTGAGTCCGCCCGCGTCGGCATCGCTTTCGTCTAACACCGAGACCTTGAAGCCCCGGCGTTCGGCGAAACGGATGTACATTCGGAAGAGCTCGGCAGCGAAGAGCGCCGCCTCCTCACCGCCGGTGCCGGCGCGGACTTCCAGGATCACGTTCTTGGCATCGGCGGGATCCTTGGGGATGAGCAGGTGCTTGATCTGGGCGTCACCTTCCGCGAGCGCCCTCTTGAGCTCCGGGATCTCCATGGTGGCCAGCTCGCGCAGTTCCGCGTCCATGCTCTTGTCGCCAAGGATGGATTCAGCCTCCTCGAGCTGTTTCAGCAGCGTGCGCTGGGTCTGGAAAGCCAGGACCACGGGCTCCAACTCGGACCGGAGCTTGGACAACTCGCGGAGGCGCTTGAGATCCGATACCACGGCTGGATCCTGCAGCTGCGCCTCCACTTCCTGGAAGCGGGCTTCGACGGCTTCTAGTTGGTTGAGCATGCCCCACCTCTTTAGCTACCTCCAAATCCCGGCTTCGCCGAGATTTGGAGCAGGCAGAAAAGAAGAACGGGCCGATGGCTCGGCCCGTTCTCTGGAACTTGGCAGCTAGGCTTCGGTCGTGACCGGGACCGCCTCGACGACGGCGGCTTCCTTCTTGGCGTATTTCTTGTTGAACTTCTCCACCCGGCCCTCGGTATCCATCAGGCGCTGCTTGCCAGTGAAGTAGGGGTGGCAGTTGGAGCAGATTTCAACGCGCAGCTCCTTCTTGGTGGAGCGCGTCATGAACTCATTGCCGCACGCGCAGTGAACTTTCACGTCGTGCAGTTCGGGATGCATCTTTTCCTTCATCGCTTTCCTCCTGGGACCGACCGGATGCCCCCATGAGCGGGGTTTGTGCACGCGGCTTGTCCACGCAAGACGACCAGTCTACCGCTGAAGCCCTTCCCACTCAAGGGGGATTCCCCCGGAGAGCGAAAGCAGCGGCCCGGCTTGGCCGGGGTGCTGCGCGGGGGTCCGGGGGTGTTCGCGCAGCGAGGAACCCCCGGAGAGCATTACCCCTGCTCCTGAGGAGTCAGGACTCGCCTTTCTGCCAGCAGCCGCTTGAACCGCAGGGCGATCATCACGCTCAGCAGGATGGTGGCGTTGAAGCTGAGTTCCAGGGGCACTTTCCACCATTGGAAGCGGACCCGCCCCAGGACACCCGCTTCGAGGAAGAACATCAAGGCCGTGAACACTACCGGTTCGAGGAGGGTCTGCCAGAGGGGCCGCTCCTGGCTGTGGCGCTCCAGCAGAAACCCAGTGAAAGCGCCATACATCAGGCGAGTGGGCCTGAAGCCATGGTGAGTCGTGAAGCCTAGGGGGATGGACAACAGAGAGGTGATGAGCACGGCCACCGCGGTCCGGGCCCAGGGGTTCAGGCGCACCCAATGTCGGCGCACCCAGAAGTAGCCGGACCCCACTGCCAGACCTTGGGCGAGAGCGAAGGTCAGGCACATGTACCAGTGCCATCCCTCGATCCACAAATGCCCGCCGGTGGCCAGGCCGATGATCATGCCGGCAGCTAGAGCCGTGCCGCCCCGATGATTCGCGTCCCGGCCCTCGCCCGCGGCAAGTTCCTCCGCCAGGAGGCTGGGGTGTTCCTTTTCCGAGATCATGGCGGACATGGCGGATTCGGTGGCAACGCCCCTGGCCTCGGCCTCATCCAGCAGATGGGCTTCCAGTTCGCGGAGCAGCGAGATCCGACGCCGACCCGTCAGGCCCCTGAGCCCAGAGCCCACCTGGGCGAGATAGGCCTCCAGCGCCTTGGTCACCCTAGGGCCTGTTTTCAAAGTGGATGTGAGCCGCGACGTCGGCCAGCCGTGCCCATGGCGAGGCGGCGGACGCAGGGCGATGCGGGACATCGTTCAAGGCCGGGAACGCGGCCAGGGGTGCGGCTGGCCTCGTCCCCCGGACCCTATCGCAGGCCCCGTTTGGGGCCTGCTCCTGCCCGGCGTTCCGCCGAG
>CAIQPH010000283.1 GCA_903873655.1 uncultured Holophagaceae bacterium
CTCCCACCCGAGACAGGCGTCTGTGACGGAGCAGCCGTAACGGAGGGTGGAGAGATCCTCAGGGATGGCCTGATTGCCTTCCACCAGGAAGCTCTCCACCATCACCCCGATGATGGAGCGGTTGCCCTGCATAATCTGGTGGGCGCAGTCCTGGAGGACCAGGGGTTGCAGGCGCGGGTTCTTGAGGCTGTTCGCGTGGGAGCAGTCCACGACGAGGTTCTCCGGCAGACCGGCTTTCCGGAGGGCCGCCTCGGCCAGGGAGACGCTGACGGTGTCGTAGTTGGGACGGCCACTGCCGCCACGCAGGACCAGGTGGCCGTGAGGATTCCCCCGGGTGCGGACGATGGCCGCCAGGCCCTGGTCGTTGATGCCCAGGAAGCTGTGGGGGTAGGAGGCCGAAAGAATCCCATTCACGGCCGCGCCGAGGTCGCCGTCGGTGGCGTTCTTGAACCCGACGGGGGTGGAGAGGCCACTGGACATCTCCCGGTGGGTCTGGGATTCGGAGGTCCGGGCGCCGATGGCAGTCCAGGTGATGAGATCGCCCAGGTATTGGGGGGTGATGGGATCCAGGGCTTCGGTGGCTGCCGGCAGGCCGATCTCGCCGATGCGCAGCAGGAATTCGCGGGCCTTGCGTACGCCCTCCTCGATGTGAAAGGAATCATCCATCCGCGGGTCGTTGATGAAGCCCTTCCAGCCCACCGCGGTGCGGGGCTTCTCGAAGTAGACCCGCATGACCAGCATCAGGGTGTCGGAGACCTCATCCGCCAGGGCCTTGAGGCGCTGCGCGTAGTCGAGTCCAGCCACGGGGTCGTGGATGCTGCAGGGTCCCACCACCACCATGAGACGCGGGTCCTCCCGGGTCAGGATGCGCTGGAGGTCCCGGCGCCCCGCCGCGATGGTCTCGGCCACTTCGTCCGACACTGGAAGGGCCGCGTGGATCTCCTCGGGTGAAGGAATGCGGTCGAAGCCGTCAATGTTAAGGTTCTCAAGGGCCTGGTGGGTCATGGTTGTGGTCTTCCGGTAGGAAAGGAACCTCTGATCCCTGCGGAGGATCGAAGTGAGGAATGAGGTGTCTACCTATCCTAAGGCTTAACCAGACTCAGAACCGCCAGCCCACCGCGGTCGTGAGGCGGACCGGTGCGTTGAACTCGCGGTCCTTGAAGACTCCCACGAAAGCCACTTTCGAAGCCTCCGCGCGGACCTCGGCATGGGTCTGCCGAGTGAACTCCAGCCTGAGGCCCACCCCGCAGCCAGTTCAACCGAAGACTGCTGGCCCTGGAGCATGGTACCGATGGCGGCGAGCAAGAGCCAAACCCTGCCATACCTGCACATCGCATCACCTCGAGTTCGAAGGGGACCTGGCTACCAGACCTTAGGGTTATGCCACACGATAGGTCCCGAATGTTCCTTGGGCCAGACGGAAGAAGGTTGTGGTGTGCCTCTGGCGGCAGGTCGATGCCAGGGTTGTGCACCGAGAGATACAAAATTGTTAAAACCTTGTTCATAAGCTACAATATTGTAGATTTGATCCTGGATGGTACATGCCCATTTCCGATGAAGCCCTCCGCCTCTCTCCCCTCCTAGACCTGAGCCAAGCTCTGGGTGCCACAGATTGCAGGTCGGCCCTGCCCCGGGTCTTGGAAATTCTGGCCGAAGCCTTCGGGGCTCTGAATGGCGCCATTCTGCTGGCGGACGAGGAGGGGAAAGGGCTTCGGATCGAGGCCTCCCAGGGCCTCTCGCGCCAGGCGGCCGAGCGGGCCCATTACAAGGCTGGGGAGGGCATCAACGGTCGGGTGCTGGTCAGCGGCAAGGCCGTGGTGTTGCCCCAGGCCAGCCAGGAGCCGCTGTTCCTGGACCGGACCGGCGTACTCAGGGAGCAAAAACGGAAAAAAGTGGAGCTGTCCTTCTACTGCGTGCCCATCTTCCTGGACCAGAAGACCGCAGGAACCCTGTGCCTCACGGTGCCCTTCGACCGTCACCGCGACTACGACCGGGACACCAAGCTGCTCCAAATCGCCGCCTCCATGGTGGGTCTGGCCATGAAGGTCGCCCGCTTAGTGGCCGCGGACCGGCAGCGGTTGTTAGAGGAGAACCAGCAGCTGCGCCTGGAACTGCGGGAGCGCTACGACCTGCGCCATCTCATCGGCCACAGCCACGCCATGCAGCGGGTCTACGAGGCGGTGGCCCAGGCCGCGCCCAGCAGCACAACGGTGCTCATCCGCGGCGAGTCTGGTACCGGCAAGGAACTGGTGGCCCATGCCCTCCACTACAACTCGCCCAGGGCCGAGAAGCCCTTCATCAAGGTCAGCTGCGGCGCCCTGCCGGAAAACCTCATCGAATCCGAGCTGTTCGGCTACGAGCCCGGTGCCTTCACGGACGCCCGGCACCAGAAGAAGGGCCGCTTCGAACTGGCCCATGGCGGCACGCTGTTCCTCGATGAGGTCGGCGAGCTGTCCCCCGCCACACAGGTGAAGCTGCTGCGCGTCCTCCAGGAGCGGGAGTTCGAGCGGCTGGGCGGCGTGAGCCCCGTGAAGGTGGACGTCCGGCTCATTGCCGCCACCCACCGGGATCTGGAGGCCGCTGTGAGGGCCGGGACCTTCCGGGAGGACCTCTACTATCGCCTGCATGTCTTCGAGCTCTTCATGCCGCCGCTGCGGGAGCGCCAGGCCGACATCCTCCTGCTGGCGGACCACTTCGTCGAGAAGATCGCCACTGCCCAGGGCAAGGACGTCCGCCGCATCTCCACGTCTGCCATTGACATGCTGGTGGCCTACCACTGGCCCGGCAACGTGCGGGAACTGGAGAATGCCATCGAGCGGGCCATCCTGGTCTGCGAGGGTGGCGTGATCCACGCGCATCACCTTCCCCCTTCGCTCCAGACCGCGGAAGTCTCCGGCACCCTGCCGGTGACTGGACTGGGCGAAGCAGTGGCGGCCTTCGAACGGGACCTGCTGCAGGACGCGCTGAAATCCGCCCGAGGCAACCGGTCTCGCGCTGCGCGCCTGTTGCAGACCACCGAGCGCATCCTCAACTACAAGATCCAGAAGTACGAATTGGAGCCAGAGCGGTTCCGAGGTTCTTGAAGTTACATTAATGTAATTTATTAATTCATATCTTACATATTTGCCACACGGTTTTAATTGAATCAACTTGATTCATTTTTAATAACTTTATTTATTTCAATAATAAAAATTAAATTTGTCTTGATCCCCCTCTAGGCACGCTCCCTGCTCATTGATTTGGGCAAGAGGGGCCGATGGTCGGCCTCTGGAAACGAGGATCGGAGGCTGGCGTGCACGGGAGCATTGATCACATTCCCGGGTGCTGCTTCCTCCCCCTCACTTCGATGTCAGGAGGGACTCCCGTGAACCGGCGAACCCTTTTCAGGGTCTTAGCTGCAGCCTTGGCTATCGCGGCCATCAGTCCGCTCTTCGCGGTCGACCGCTGTGGCGGCGACCAGGGAAGCAGGTATCAGCCGTCGGCACAGAGCCTGGAGCAGCGTCCCCGCTGACGGAGCTCAGATCTTGCCAAGCCCGCAGAAGCAAGCGGGTACCTCGAATTTTACCCAGCGCCAACTTGAACACTTTCCTCCCAGGAGTAACTACGATGCGCTTGCCATCCACCCTTTCCCTACTCGCGATCCTGACCGCGGAGCTGGCAGCCCAGAGCCCGGCACCTACCCCGGCAGCAGCCGCGGCACCTGCCCCGGCACCAGCCGCTCCTGCTCCGCCGCCTCCGCCTTCCATCCTGGGCTTTGCCTTGACCGGCTCTGCCACCATCGGCTCCCAGTACATCTTCCGCGGTCTCACGCAGACCGATGGGAAACCCACGGTCCAGGCTGAACTGGACCTGGTGCATCCTTCGGGTTTCTACCTCAGCGTCGCCGGGAGCAACATCACCTGGATTAGCGATACACCTGGATTTGGTGGCCCTGTCTCTGCCGGCGTGGAAGCGGATGTTTGGGGAGGCTACAAGTGGGCCTTCGCCAAGGACTGGGCTCTGGACCTCGGGGTCTACCGCTACCTCTACCCGGGTGATCTCCAGAACACTGGATTCAACGCCAATACCACGGAGGCCTACCTGGGTCTCAGCTACAGCTGGGCCAGCCTCAAGTATTCGCGAATCATCAGCAATGGTGATTTCGGAATTCCCGACTCCCAGGGCTCCAGCTACGTGGACCTGAGCCTGGCCATCCCACTTGGCGAGAGCGGCTGGAGCGTACTCGCCCACGGCGGCAAGACCACCTTCAACACCAAGAGCTCCGCGGCCAACGACCTGCTCGGCTACACCGATTACAAGCTGGGTGTTGCAGTGGCACTCAAGGATTGGACCTTGACCTTGGCCGGCACGAACGCGGACACCAAGGATGCAGGCTACATGAATGCCTACGGGCGCAACATCGGCAAGAGCCGCGTGACCTTCACCATCGGCAAGGCTTTCTGATCCGGAATTCATTCTTCGACCAAGGAACACCGCCGTGGCAAGCGTTCACCCAGGCACCAAGGCAATCCAGGCCACCTGCGATCCAAACCATGATGGCCCTGGTTGTCTTGGTGTTTAGTGGCGGCGGAATCTTGCTCATGACGAATCAACCCTTTCCACTTCAAGGAGCCTGAAATGGCACGAACCGATTACAAGGGAGAAAAACTCTCGTTCAGGGGGAAGCTCTCAAGGCTGACCGACCGGATGAAGGATCCAGAATGGCGCCGGTACGGCTTGGTCATGGCATCAGGGAAAATGCTGGGCCTTGCCGTCGTGCTGGGAATGATGATCCTCATTCCACTGCTTCTCTCAGGCACCTCCGTCCGGGCAGGGGATGCCCCGGCCGCTGTATCTACCCCAGCTCCAGCCCCGACAGCAGCGTCGCCTGCACCAGAAGCCACACCAGCTCCCGCCCCGGCCCCAGCGCCACCCGTCGTGCTCGCGAAGGATATTGTCAACCCGCTCAATACCGTTTGGACTCTGATCGCGGCTTTCCTGGTCTTCGCCATGCAGGTGGGCTTCGTCATGCTCGAAGCGGGCTTCTGCCGCTCCCGGGAGACAGTCAACGTGCTGGTGGAATGCGTCTTCGATACCTGCCTTTGCGGCATCCTCTTCTGGGCCATCGGCTACGCGTTCATGTTCAGCGAAGGCAACGGCTTCATCGGCTACCACTGGTTCTTCCTCAAGGGCGCCCCGGTGACCTACGGCACGACCGGTGTGGCTCTCCTGGCCCACTGGATCTTCCAGTTCGCCTTTGCCGACACCTGCTCCACTGTCACCTCCGGGGCCATGATCGGCCGGACGGATTTCATCGGCGACATCATCTATAGCTTCGCCGTCTCCGGCTTCATCTACCCCATCATCGGCCACTGGTCCTGGGGACCGGACGGTTTCCTCGCCACCATGGGCGGCGCAGGCAAATTCCTGCCATCGCTGGGCATGAACTTCCATGATTTCGCCGGTTCCACCGTGGTCCACACCATCGGTGGTGCCGTGGCCCTCGCCGGCGCCATCGTGCTGGGTCCCAGGCTTGGGCGCAAGTTCAAGCGGGACGGCGGCGGCCCCATGACGCCCCACGACCTCACCATTGCGGTGTGCGGCGGCCTGCTGCTCTGGTTCGGCTGGTACGGCTTCAACCCCGGCAGCACCCTGTCCGCCATGGACTTCGAAGGCATCGGCCGGGTGTCCGCCAATACGACCCTCGCAGCCTGCGCCGCGGGTCTCACTGCCGTGTTCTACATCTTCGCCCGCACCGGCAAGTGGGATCCGGGCTCCATCACCAACGGCTTCCTGGCCGGTCTGGTGGCCATCACCTGCCCCTGCTACTGGGTGAGCCCCTTTGGCTCGGTCATGATCGGCGCCATTGCCGGCATCATCGTGATCCTGGGTGTGGACCTGCTGGAATACCTGCGCATCGACGATCCCATCGGCGCCGTCCCCGTACACATGATCAATGGCGTCTGGGGCACCCTTTCTCTCGGCCTCTTCGCCAGCGGGCAGTTCGCCGCCGCGGGTAGCGATCCCATCAGCCCGGATCTCTCCAGTAAGCTCACAGGTCTCTTCTACGGTGGTGGCTATAAGGTTCTGATCGCCCAGGCCATTGGCAGTGGCACCACCCTGGTCGCCACGCTGGTTGTGTCCTTTGCAGTGTTCTATGCCCTTGATGCCATGGGACGCCTCCGGTTGACAGAGGAAGGCGAGCACGATGGCATGGATCTCCATGAGCACGGCATCTCGGCCTATCCCGAATACGTGATTTCGGCCCTGGCTTCTCCTGCTGGCGCGCCCTTGAGGGTCCCGGCTTCTGGGAAGAAGTGAGCGGATCGTGAGCCGACTTTCCCCATCACCCTGTCATAGGAGTCACCCATGAAAATGATCATTGCCATCATCCGACCGGACAAGTTTGAAGACGTGCAGGCCGCCCTGGTGGCCAAGGACATCTACCTGATGACCGTTTCGGATGTCCGCGGCTGCGGCACCCAGAAGGGTTTCGCGGAGCAGTTCCGGGGCAACAAGATCGGCCTCGTCCGCCTGCTTCCGAAGGTCAAACTTGAAATCGCGGTCAACGAGGAATTCGTCAAGCCTGCGGTGGAAGCCATCCTCAAGGCCGCCAAGTCAGAGCCCAGCAGCCTGGGCGACGGCAAGGTCTTCGTGCTGAACCTGGAGGACTGCTACCGGGTTCGGACTGGAGAAACCGGCAGCGCAGCCATCGGGCCGTGAGGTCCCTGGATTGAGCATCAGCTCAGTTCCAGCCAACGGTTGAAGGTCACCGGGCCTGGTTGCGATTCAAATCGTGACCAGGTCCGGCAGCGTCGACAGGTCGGTGACTTCGCCGTCTGGTGTGGCGGGGATGCGCTCGGGGACCTGCCCGAAGCGGTTGCACCACAAGACTCGGAGCCCGAAGGCCTTCGCCGACCAGGCATCCCAGCTGTTGGACGACAGGAAGCAGATGGACTCCTTCGGGAGGCCAAGGTGTGTCGGCGCCAGTTGGTACACGCTCGGGTGCGGCTTGAAGACACCGACCTGCTCCACGGAGAGGATGGCGTCGAAACGGTCGGCGATGCCTGCATTTGACGCGGCCGCCGCGAGCATGGCCGGTGTGCCGTTGGAGAGGATGGCGAGTTTCATGCCCTTGGCCTTGAGACGCGCCAGCATGGCCGGTACCTCGGGGTAGGCGGAGATGTGCAGGTACAGGTCCATCAATCGACGGTGCAAAGCCGGATCCTCCAGGCCCAGGCTGGCCATGGCGAAATCGAGGGCCTCGCCTGTCACCTGCCAGAAATCGGCGTGCTGGCCGGCCAATCCGCGCAGCCAGGTGTACTGCAGTTGCTTGCTCCGCCAGAGGTCCGAGAGCACCTGCCAGCGTTCGCCGAGGGCATCCTGGGCTCCGCGCGCCACGCTGCTGATGTCGAAGAGCGTGCCGTAGGCATCGAATACGCAGGCGGACACTTGGTCCAGATGAGGTGGCGGCGTCATGGCGGGCCTCTTTCAATTCAGTCTATTTGATCGCCTTGAGGGCTTCCTGCGTGGCTTCCAACAGGGCCTCGGGACCTACGGGGCGCCCGGTGGCTTTCATCATCCAGAGGTCCGGCGTCAGTCGCCCCTGGGTGGCCATGCGCTCGAAGGTCGCACCGAGTTTCCCCGTCTTCTCGATCTCACGCTCGATCTGGAACGCGATCATGTGGCCGATGGGATAGTTCGGCAGGTACAGGAAATTGTTGATCATGTGGCTGTAGATGCCCAGCAGCACGCAGTCCTTCTGCCCCAGCACGGGGGCGTAGTAGCGGTTCCAGATATCCCGGGAGATGCCCAGCACCGCTTCCTTGAGCTGACCGGGGGTGGCCGCCGGGTGGTCGTACATCCAGTGCCAGACGGCCATGTCCACCAGGCCGACACCCGCGATCTCGTAGGCCCCCCAGAAGTCGTTGAGGGTCTTCTCGGCCAGGGCCTTGGCATCCGGCTGGGGCTGGCCCAGCAGCTTGAGATCCTGGGCTTGGAAGACAAATGCCAGCGCTTCGGTGAAGCCGGTGTTCGGCACGCCCTTCAGCAGCCAGTGGTCCACGTTCACCAGGGAGAAGGTCTGCTCCACGTTGTGGCCCATCTCGTGGACCGCGATGTTGAAGCCCTTGTAGTCCATGCCCTCGCTGCCCACCCGGGTGCGCAAGTGGGCGTTGTCCGCACGCCGCTGCGCACCCATGGCGTGGCCGGAGCCCCTGGCGGGATCCACCTCGATGCGGCTGGCCAGCCAGGCCGCGCGTTCCGCGCTGAATCCCAGTCCCCGGAGCAGGTTGGGGATGTCCGCCTTGTAAGCCGCCGCCGTCGGGTACTTGGCCTTGATCAAAGCATCCAGCTTGGCCTCGTCCAATCCCGAGCCGGGGCGGAAGCCGTTGTACCAGACATCGAAGGGTTCCAGCTGGCGACCCAGGCGCCGCCCGATGACGCCGGCCACCTGCTTCACGAGGGGACTTCCGCAGAGCTCCTCAAGCATCTCCCGCACCCGAGCCTCGGGGAGCTGGCGGTCCTCGTCAAAGCTCCGGGCGATGTAGGTTGGGGCGGTGGGACTGTAGGGATCGGCCTTCTGGACAGCCAGAAAACAGTCCAGGAGCACCTTGTAGCGGGTATCGGGTTCCGGCGCGGAACTGGGCTTCAGGTCCGAGGGAACCGGCCGGTCGCTGTCCGCCACGGCAGCCACACGCACCTCGTTGGTATCGGGGTTCCAGTCTAGGAGCGGATTGTCGATCACGGCGCCGGGGATGGTCTGCGTGACGATGCGCTCCATGACCTTCTGGATCAGGCGCTGCCGGTCCAGGCCCGCCGCGCCCTGGGCGTAGCGGCTCTTGAGCTCGTCCCGCAGGTTCCAGTGGGCAAGCAGCCGCTTTTTCGGCTCAAAGAGTCGCTGGCCCTGGCCATCCACGAGGTGGTGCATCCAGATGTTGTAGGAGGCGATGTAGCGCTCCGCCTGGCCGCTGGCCTCGGCATAGGCCTGGTTCACCGCCGCAGGGACCCGTCTTGAAAAAAGGTCCGCGAGCCTCGCTTCCGCCCACTGGCGCCGGGTCCAGGTGGCCCCTTCCTGCTCACGGACCGCCAGGTCCGACAGAGGAAAGTTCAGCAGCACCACGAAGGCCAGCTTGTTCGTGAAGGCATCGTCGACGAAATGCGCGCCGGGGTCATAGCCGGACAGGATCTCGTCCACCGGCAGAACGGGCCCCAGATCAAGGTCGGTATGCCACCGGAAGTCCCGGCCGATCTCATGGGCATGGCCGAAGTAGCTCTCGAGGGCGAATTCCAGGCGGTTGAAGAGCGCATCGAGCGCCTTCTGATCACCCGCGAACTGGCCCTGCACGAAGGCCTCGAAGGCCTTTTCGTCGCCATCCTCCGCCCGCCAGAAGACGCGCACCTGTTTCAGACCGCGCTGGATGCGCACCCGCTGGCCCTCCCCGTGCTTGGCCACCAGGCCCTGCGCCAGGCGAGAAGAGGTCGAGTCGAGGGCACTTGCTGTGAGGTTTGGCGTTGGTGGCGCCTCGGACCCTGGCATGGGTGTGGCAAGGGCTGCGAGCAGGAAGGCAAAGGTACCGAGGGGTTTCATTAGAGTCCTCGCGGTGTGGTTGATCCCAGTCTACATCCTGCCTGGGGTGGCAATTTCATCGAGCGCCCATGGCTGACAGCTGCTAGCTTTTCCCCATGCCCCTCGATCCGCGCCTCCTCGAGATCCTCTGCTGTCCGGCTTGCCACGGTGACCTTGCAGAGAGGCCGGAGGGATTGCACTGCCAGGGCTGCGGGCTGCTCTATCCCATTGAGGATGGCATCCCGGTGATGCTGGTGGACGCGGCGAAGAAGGTGGAGGCGTGAGCCCGCAGCAGGAGCAGAGGGCCATGGAATGGCCGGAGGCCATTGCCGCCCGCAGGGTGGCCACACAGGATGTGTGGCCATGAGACTGGATCGTTCCCAGGCCGAAACCCTGCTCCAGCGCATGGAAGGCCGCAAGGTGGCGGTGCTGGGCGACGTGATGCTGGACGAGTACCTCTTTGGCGAGGTGAGCCGCATCTCCCCCGAGGCGCCGGTGCCGATCATCAGGGTGACCCGGGAACGGGCTGTCCTGGGCGGCGCGGCCAACGTGGCGGCCAACCTCAAGGCCCTGGGCACCGAACCTCTTCTTGTCGGAACGCTCCAGAAGGACACCGCAGGAGACCGGATCCTGGGATTGCTGACCGGGCTCGGCGTGTCCATCTCCGGCCTCGTGCTGGACACCGCGCGCCCAACCATCATCAAGACTCGCGTCATCGGTCAGCAGCAGCAGATGCTCCGCATTGACCGGGAGGAGCCCGGTCCCCATGACGCGGCCGTTCTGCTGGGGTTGAAGGACCGCCTGGAGCGCGCGCTGGGCAGCGCCTCAGCCTTGATCGTGTCCGACTACGCCAAGGGGGCTGTCAGCGAGCAGGTGATGGCGGCGGTACGCAGCCTCTGTGCGGCACGCAACCTGCCTTGGATCGTGGATCCCAAGCCGGCTCACAAGGCCTGGTACGCAGGTGCCACGCTGATGACGCCCAATGCCCGGGAGATCTCCGAGCTGACCTCGCGCCCCGCAAAGTCTGATATGGAAGTGACGATCGCAGGCCGCGCCCTCATGGCCGAATTGGGCTTGAAAGGCTTGCTGGTGACGCGCAGTGAGCGGGGCATGGCCCTCTTCTCGCCGGTGGCCGAGCATGCGGCCCCTTGGATGATCCCCACCGAGGCCCAGGAGGTCTTCGACGTAAGCGGGGCGGGCGACACTGTCATCGCAGCCTTCAGCGCCGCCATCGCGGCGGGAGCCGATTGGCGCGAGGCTGCCATGCTCGCCAATGCCGCGGCTGGTGTGGTCGTGGCCAAGGTCGGTACCGCCACGGCCACGCCAGCGGAAATCCTGCTCCACTACCAGGAGCAAGAGGCGAACTAATCGATAAGTTCCACGGCCAGGAAGAACTTGTCCCCTGACGCGAGGCGCTCCTTCACCTGAGAAAAATTCAGGTCAAAGGTTTCCGTCTCGCCGGGTTTGAGGGTGCCGAACTTGGTGCCGCCGGAGGCCACGCCAAGGAGCCGATCATCCTTGTCGAAGACGGCCACGGCAAAGCCCGGCACTTTGGGATGCTTGCCCGCGTTGGTCACCTCGACCTGTGCTCTGGTCCCGAATTCAGCGCCTTTGAGAATCTTGACGACCCGCTTGTTGAAGAAGATGCTGCTCACCTTCAGACCGTCCACGTCGATGGAGAGGGGGATGGTGCGATCCCAGGCGAAGCTGAAACGCTCTGAGCGGAAGGAGAGTGGGGCGGCGGGTGACGCGGCGGGTGACGCGGCGGCCGGGGCCGCAGCTGCCGCAGGCACCTGGACAGGGGCCTGGGTCGGGGTCAGGGGAGGGAGGGCAGGGGCTGAAGGCTGGGCAGGAGCCTGGGCCGGAGCTTCCGAGGGTGGGGGGGGAATCTGGAGAGGTGGCTCCTGGGCCAGGCCTAGGGCAGCAAGGAGGAGGAGAGTCTGCATGTCAGTGCTTTCCGAACAGCCCACCGAAGAGGCTCTTCTTGGGGGCAAGCTCAGGGATGACTGAATCCAGGCTGGGCGCGCTGGTGGCCGCCCGTTCGCGGCGGAGGCGCTCGAAGACGGGTCGCAATCCTGGGACCTTCTGGGCCTCCAGCCAATTCTCGCTGATTTGCCTGGCCACGAGGTGGTTCTCGAGGATGCGACCCTCAGTCACCCAGGAGATCAACTGGGGCATGGTGAGACCACCGTAGATGTCGTCGCCGATCTTCAGCCGCAGCAGTTCCGCGCCGGCATCCGGGGACTCGGAGAACGGGGCGAAGGCACGGGGAACCGCAGGCCGGGTTGCCAACACGTCTGCGGCCCGGATCTGTACGGTGGCATCGATCGGGGCCGATGCTGGCGCCGGTGTAGGTGCAGGCACCGGGGCTGCTGCGAGGGCGGCCAGGAGGTCCTGCTGGGAGAGGCGCATGGTGGAAGTGGACGATCCTGCCAGATCCTCTCCGCTGATCTCTGGAGTCGTCGGACTTAGGCCCGGGGCCACCTGGGCTTCTGTAGCCGGTGCGGCGGGAGAAACTCCAAGGGTGTTTTCAAGGGCGGACAGGGTGGCTTCCATGTCCATGGAACTGGAATCTGTGTGGACCCTCAGGGTCGAGGCTGCAGGAGGGGTGTCGCCGAAGAGCTTCTCGATGGCATCCCTGGCTGAGGAATAGCCGGACAAGGTGGTTTCGGTGATCTCGGGTGAAGACGGACTGAACGCCTCGGCCTTGGCCTCGGGCAGGAACTCTGGGACTGTCACAAGGGTTTTTTCCAGAATGTCCGGGTCTGAACCGCCCAGATCATTCAGAGAGACTGAAGGCGTCGGCAGTGCGGCATGGTCCGTGGGTTCGTGCTGTTTTGCAGCCACGAGGTCAGGCCTGAACGCGGCGGTGGTGGCTGGTGCCGGTGGGGCCAGCAGCCGCTGCACGACGTCACCCACGGGGAAGATGTTGCCGCAGGTGAAACACTTGGCTCGGCGCATGGCCGGCCTCAACCGCTCAGGGCGAAGCCGGTAGCGGGTGGTGCAGCTCGGGCAATGGATCGCTTCGGCCACCGGGAACTCCTGGCGTTTCAGGCAGGATACCACCGTGTCATGTGCCTGTCGCCAAACCCCTGCACTTCGGCTGGGCCGGGTATCCTCGAACCACGGAGGTCTTGTGCAGGGCGTGTTCATCACCATCGAGGGGGTGGAGGGCTCCGGCAAGTCCACTCAGCTGCTGCGTCTGTCTGAGCGGCTGCGGCGTCTTGGCCTGCCCTTGGTGGTGTCGAAGGAACCTGGGGGCACAGCTCTGGGGAGGGAGCTGCGCAGGCTGCTGCTGGAACGCCATGCCAGTGGCGAGACCTGGTGCTCTGAGGCCGAGCTACTGCTGTTCTATGCCGACCGGGCCCAGCATCTGGAAACCGTGGTCAGGCCCTCCCTGGCGGCGGGGAAGATCGTCCTGCTGGACCGCTTCGAAGATTCCACCCGCGCCTACCAGGGTGCCAGCGGGGTGGCCGAGTCTGCGCTTGACCGCTTGAGCGAGCTGGTGCTGCGGGGCCTCAAGCCCCATTTGACCGTGATGCTGGACCTGGATCCCGAGGTCTCACTCCAACGGGTCGAGGTGCGCAATCTGGCCCTGGGCGGAGAGTTCTCGGAAACCCGGTTCGACCAGGCCGAGCTGGAGTTCCACCGGCGCGTGCGGAACCGCTTCCTCGTCATCGCCCAGAACCATCCCAACCGCGTGGCGCTGATCCCGGCCCGCAATCCAGTGGACCAGGTGGCGGCGTCCATCTGGGTCCGGGTGGCACCCCTGCTGCGCAGCGCCGGGTTCGGGGTCGACTGATGTACAGCCCCGACATCATCGGCCATCAGGCCATCCGCCAGCGCCTTCTGGCTCGGCTTCAGGAGGGCCGCATCCGAGGCTCTCTGCTCTTCACCGGGCCTGAGGGCATCGGCAAGCGCCGGGTGGTTCTTGAACTGGCGCAGCGGGAGCTCTGCTTCCGGAGGACGGCCTGCGGCCAGTGCGAGGGCTGCCGACTGTTCGCAGGCGACGACCTGCCCTTCGAATTGCCGAACCTGCTCCGGATCACGCCGGAGGGCAAGGCCGGCGTCATCCGCATCGATCAGATCCGCGAAGGCCTGGACTCGAGCAACCAACCGCGCTTCAGCCGGGGCGTCATCGAGTGGGCCGCCCTGGCGCCGGCCATGGGCTGCCACCGCTGGATCCTGGTCGAGGAGGCCCACCGCCTGAATGAATCCAGCGGCAACATCCTGCTCAAGACCCTCGAGGAGCCGCCGCCCGACACCCACTTCATCCTGGTCACGCATCGACCCGAGGCACTCTTGCAGACCATCCGCAGCCGCTGCGAGCGCATCCCCTTCGCGCCCCTGGCCCCCCGGGACGCCTGGTCCGTAGCCCAGCGAAAGGGGTGGACAGACCAGGACCACGACCGCTGGATCGCCTTGGGGGAAGGCAGTCTTCGCTTCCTGGACGAAGGGGCCTACCGCCGGGCCGAAGCCCAGGTGGAGGCATGGCTCGCCCTGATGGCAGGCCGTTCCTTCGCCGAGTCGGCGCCGCTCCTGCTGCCCGAGAAAGACTCCACCTTGGCTCAAGGGGAGCAGCTGAGGCAGCCCCTGGAAATGCTCCTGCGCCTGTTGGCCGACCTAGCCCGGATGCGGGCTGGGGAGCCCCCAACCCTGGCGCCCTGGCAGGAGGAACTGGAGGTCCTGGCCACCCAGTCGCGAAATCTGAGACCGCCACAGGAAGCGGCCCTCCAGGCCCTGCGGCACCTGCCTAGGAACCTCAGCCCAGAACCCTTGCTCAGAGAGGTGGCACTGGCGCTGGTGTCTTGACAACCATCACCGGACTGGGGCTATTATTAATTTAGGAGCTTTGACTCCTGAACTGGAGATTCCCATGTCCGAACCCCTCTATGGCCATGACCTGCTGAGCCTGCTGGTGGAGAAGGGTGGGGCCTGCCGCCTGGAGGACCTGCGGCTCGCCTCTGCCGTGGCCCATGGCGCCGAGGCCATCTACTGCAACTGCGGCGGGGACAGCTTCGACTTCGATGGCGTCATCGCTTTCCTGGGCAGCCGGGGCAAGATCAGCGTGGCCGATGGCAGCGTGACCCTCGGTCTGGCACCGGCCTGCCAGCACTAGGCTTCAGGCTCCGGGCTTCAGGCTAGACTGTCCAGATGAAACTGCTCCGCATCAACCACCTGGGTATTGCGGCCCCGGGCTTGGACGAGGCCATGGCTCGCATGGCGCGACTCTTCGACATGGCCCCCGACCACACCGAGGAAGTGGCCGAGCAGAAGGTGAAAACGGCCTTCTTCCCCGTGGGCCCGAGCACCCTGGAATACCTGGAGAGCACGGATCCCGAAGGCCCCATCGGCAAGTTCCTGGCCAAGCGCGGCCCCGGCATCCACCACGTCTGCTTCGAGGTGGATGACATCGACGCGGCCGTGGCCCAACTCCTTGCCAAGGGCGTGCGCATGATCGATCAGGCCCCGCGCGAAGGCGCCCACGGCTGCCGCGTGGCCTTCATCCATCCGGCGGAAACTGGTGGTGTGCTGATGGAGCTCAGTCAGGGGAACTGACAGATCCGCTCAGTCGCACCCGGCACTTTTCAGTACGCCGATGGGAAGGTCCCGTTCTTGTCCCCATGTCTGCCACTCTGCGGCGCTCCGCATGGCAAAGGCGCTCTGATACCCCGCGATCGTGCTGACGGCCAGCGCCGCTTCGAGGCGCTGCTTGAAATGCGGCTCCAAGGCCGCGACGGCGACCCATCCGTCCTTGGCCTGGTAGATGTTGTACTCGGGGCAGCCGCCCCCCAGCAAGGCTCCCGGCAGCGTGCATCCGTGCCGCAGCGGCTCAGCCATGGCCGCCGCTGCCTCCGACAGAGCCACCTCGGCGTAGGCTCCCCCCCCGCCGCGCTCACGGTTCAACAGCAGTGCCAAGGCGGTGCTCACGGCCAGTTCGGCTCCGGCCATGTCCGCGAGAAGCGTGCGCGGAAGGGCAGGCGGGCTGAGCAGTCCAAGGCTGGCCTGATAGGTCAGATCATGCCCGGCTTCGTTCTCCCTGGGAGCCGGGTAGCCAACCACCGCAACCTGACAAAGCCGTGGAAATCGGCGATGCAGCGTGGCCCAACCTAGGTCCAGCCGCTCCAGAGCAGTCGGCCGGGTTGCGGTGAGCAGGAGATCTCCATCGCCGAGCAACTCGTCGAGCGTGTTGCGCCCTTCAGCGCTCTTCAGATCAAGCCTGAGCACGGTCTGGCCCGCTGCCAGTTCGCGGTACCACCCGGCATGGTAGCCCTCCAGTGGGTCGCCGGCTGGCGGCTCCAGTTTCGTCACCTCCGCACCCATCCGCAGCAGACGGGCGGCGGCGGCAGGGCAGGGCACGTTGACCCCAAGATTCAGGACTCGGATTCCAGACAGGGGCTTCATGTTTCCTGCACCTCGAGCCTTACTTCGCAGCGTGGCATATCACCGTTCGGTCAGCCCACCCACCCAAGGTAACCTAGCCACAGGGCCCGCCCGAAGAACACGACGATGGGTGTGGCGAGGGCCAGGAAGCAGCCGAAGGGCAGCATGGTCTGGCCGGATGCTTCCTGGCCTCGGGAGCGGCGCAGGAGCAGGAGCGGCACGCCCACGGCAGCACCGAGGCCAGCGCCGAGGAACAGGATCCCCAGCATCGGCGCCCAGCCCCAGAAGGCGCCTAGCCAGGCCAACATCTTGAAGTCGCCCATGCCCAGGCCGTCGGTCTTCCGAATGGCCTTGTAGAGCAGGTTCAGCAGGGCGGGCACGCCATAACCCACGGCCAGGCCAAGGAGGCTCTGCTGCCAGGTGACGGTGGGCTCGAAACCGTGGTAGGCGGGGGCTGGCTGCAGGCCATTGTGGAAGATCAGGGCCTGGAGGAGCTCGCCTGGCCCGGTCCACACCCGCAGCATGGCTTCAGGGCGGAAGATCTGGGGCAGGGTCAGCAGGACTCCCAGGGCCATGAGCGGAAACTGGAGGACATCCGGCAGCATCATCTCCGTGAAGTCCGTGAAGAACAGCACGATCAGCGCGAACCCGCAGACCAGGCCCTTGAACCAGATGAGCGAGCCGAAGGGGAAGAGCCAGGGCGAAGCGGCGAAAAGCAGGCCCGTGAACAGTTCCACCAGCGGGTAGCGCGCCGGAATGGGCCAGCCGCAGGCGGCGCACTTCCCCCGGAGCCACAACCAGCCGAGCAGGGGCAGGTTGTGCCAGGGCTTGATCTTCGCCTTGCAGGCGGGGCAGTGGCTGGCCCTGGTGATGACGTTGCGCTCGGCCGGATCCTCCTGGGGCAGGCGGTGGATCAGCACATTCCCGAAGGACCCCAGCACCAGGCCGAAGGGGGCCAGCAGCAGGGAGAGCATCCAGGGAGGCAGGTCAAACCAGGGCATGGCTCTACGATAGCGGGGACATCCTGGCGATTCTCGGCAGAATCTAGTGTAGGTCGCGCGAAATACCTGGAGCAATGAGCGACGCCCGGGCGCGAATGACTTTGGCGAGGATGTCGGTGACTTTGGCGGTCCAGATGTAGGGTCTGGGTGCTTCGTTGTGTCGCTCCACCGCCTCTAGGATCGTGCGCTCCAGATCGTCCACGCTTCGAAATACGCCACGCCGAATATGGTTCTCCGTGATGTCCCTGAAGTAGCGCTCCACCATGTTCAACCACGACGAACTTGTTGGGACGAAGTGGATGTGGAATCGTGGGTGCTTTCCCAACCACTCCTGAACCACTGGATGCTTATGTGTCCCGTAGTTGTCGCAGATGATGTGCAGGTCCAGCTTCTTCGGGGTCTCACGGTCGATCCACCTCAGGAATTTCAACCACTCCTGGTGGCGATGCTTCGGCATGCACTCGGCGATGATCTGTCCGGTCAGCGTGTTCATGGCGGCGAACATCGTCGTGGTGCCATTTCGCTTGTAGTCATGGGTCATCGTTCCGCAGCGCCCAGGCTTCATCGGCAGACCTGGCTGGGTCCGGTCCAACGCCTGGATTTGGCTCTTCTCATCCACCGATAGGACGATGGCGTGCTCGGGGGGATTGAGATATAGCCCCACCACATCGACCAGTTTCTCCTCGAACCGTGGGTCATTGCTCAGTTTGAACGTCTCGATTCGATGAGGTTTCAGACCGTGCTGCTTCCACACTTTCCGCACGGTCGTGGCACCGATTCCCATGGCCTTTGCCATGCGCCGCGTGCTCCAGTGGGTGGCTTGCTCGGGCGCGTCCTCCATCGTCTTGCGGAGAAGCTCCTGGCTCACGGCTGAAACCACCCAGGACTTCCTTCCCCTCCCAGGTCGCTCCTTCTCGATGCCTTCAAACCCCGCAGCGATCCACCGTCTCTGCCACTC